>JAJZKU010000015.1 GCA_021850705.1 Microcaldota archaeon | reverse complement strand
AATTCGCCTTCGAACTTGCCCATAATATAGGCGCCAATGTAATAGCAATAAGCGATTCCAAGGGAGGGATATACTCGGAAGATGGTCTTGACCTTGCAAAGCTTGACGCTGCCAAGGAGAAGACCGGAAGCGTACAGGGCTACTCGGACAAAAACGCAGAGAAGATATCAAACGAGAAGCTGCTTGAGCTCAAGGCTGACGTTCTCATACCTGCAGCGATGGAAAACCAGATTACAGGAAGCAATGCCGACAAGATAAACGTACCATTGCTTCTGGAGCTTGCAAACGGCCCGGTAACACCTGAAGCCGACGAGATACTCTTTGAGAAAGGGGTTGTCGATCTTCCTGACTTCCTTGTTAATTCAGGAGGCGTGATAGTATCCTACTTCGAGTGGGTGCAGAACCTGCAGGGCTATTACTGGGACATAGACGAGGTATACTCCAAGCTGGACAAGATAGTGACAAAGTCATTCCACGACGTAATGAAGACACAGACAGAGTATGCAGCAAAAGGGAAGAAGATAACTCCGAGAGAAGCTGCATACATAATAGCGGTAAGCAGGGTAGCCGCTGCGATGAAGGCCCGCGGATGGTACTGATTAGAACTTCTTGAAGCGTTTGAGGAGTCTCTCTACAGGCAGCGTGTTGATCACGTCTTCCTTAAGGAGCCATCCTCTTCTGGCAGTTCCTATTCCATACTTGAGTACGTTGAAGTGGTCTACGCTATGCGAATCACTGTCTATGGCAAATAGCAATCCGTGTTTCTTTGCCCTGATTATGTTTTCATCACCAAGGTCGAGCCTCTCCGGAAACGAGTCGATTTCCATAATGACTCCGTTGTCATGCGCTGCTTCGAACACCTTATCAAGATCCATGTTTATAGGGTCTCTGCTTCCTATCAGCCTGTCTGTCGGATGTCCCATTATGTCTACATATCCGCTTGATAACGCTTTCACAACTCTCTCTGTCATCTCCTTCCTTGTCATCTTAAGATTAGTGTGCACGCTTGCAAGCCTGTAATCCATCATCTCCAAAGTCTTCCTCTCAAGGTCAAGGCTTCCGTCTTTCAGTATGTCTATTTCTGCACCTTTCAGCAATTGTATGCCATCAAGCCTATCATTTACCTTGTCTATCTCATCAAAATGCTTCACAAACTGCTTATCATTCATTCCGTTAGCTATCCTCTCGTTCTTTGTATGGTCTGTTATCCCGAGATAACTCAATCCGTATCTTTTAGCCGCTGCTGCCATATCCGCTATGCTGTATGTTCCATCGCTATGGTCGGTATGCGAGTGCAGATCGCCTTTTATGTCGCTTAATTCCACGAGCCTCGGTATCTTTCCCTTAAGGCTTAGCTCTATCTCTCCGCGGTTCTCTCGCATCTCAGGAGGCATGTACTGCATGCCAAGCTTTGCATACACATCCTTCTCATCAGCTGCAGCTATGCTCTTCCCTTTTTTATCAAATAATCCGTATTCATTGAGCTTATACCCTTTCTTTATTGCAATCTCGCGCACCTTGACATTATGGTCCTTATTCCCTACAAAATACTGCATCGCTGCTCCAAAGCTCTCTGTACCAACGACACGAAGGTCGCAGTTTATCCCTATCTTCAACAGGACTGTTGTCTTTGTCGGCCCTCTTAAAATTACCCTGTCTATCTCCTTTAACGATACAAAGAAATCCGTCATCTTCTCAGGGTTCTTTGTAGTCACAAGTATATCGAGATCCCCTACAGTCTCGCGCATCCTTCTCGCAGAGCCTGCAAGCTCAGCTCTTTCAGCAAGACCGGACTCTCTAAGCTGTGCTATTATCTTCTCAGCTTCAGGAAGCGCCCTGCCGAGCAGCATCCTACCGCTATTCGATTCAAGCAGTGCAAGCCCCTTTCCTATCTCAAGTTCACTCTTCTCCCCAAATCCATCGAGAGTCATTATCCTGTGCTCCTGGACTGCTTTCTTAAGATCCTCAATACTTTTTATGCCGAGCTCCTTGTAAAGCCTATAGACCTTCTTTGCACCCAATCCCTGTATCCTTGTAAGCGTATTGAAGTCTACTGGGAAGCTCTTCTTCAGAGTGTCATACTTCTTCATATGTCCTGTCTCTATAAGCTCTGCTATTCCTCCAGCAATTCCCTTACCTATTCCCTGTAGCTCCATCAATCCGTCTAGGCCATCCTTTTTGTAGATATCCTCGGCTCTCTCCTGCAAGGTCTCTATAGTTGTTGCAGCCTTTCTATATGCTAGAACCTCAAACCTGCTCCTCTTTCCCTCTACCTCTAATATGTCCCCTATCTCCTCAAGTATCTCCGAGATCCTCTTATTGTCCACAATAACATCAGGTTTGCAAGAATAATAAAACTTACATGAATATGCGAGCGTAAGAGAAAGCTATTTATTCTTAGATATAAACTACCTATAAGGGTAATGTTATGTTTGAATACGAAGTGGAAAAACAAAAACAGGAGCTTATGGCTGACTATGAGATGTTCAAGCCAAGAATATGCGTTGTTGGAGTAGGTGGAGGAGGAAACAACACAGTACACAGGATAAGCAGCATGGATATAAAGGGCGCAAGCCTGTTCGCATTCAATACAGATGCAAAACAGCTCAACACAATGAAGACAAACATAAAGACGCTTATGCTTGGAAATTCCCTAACCCATGGACTGGGTGCAGGAGGCTACCCTGATGTAGGGGAGAAGGCTGCTGAGATGTCAAGAATGGACATAGAGCTGCTGTTGAGGGACATGAACATGACCTTCCTCTGTGCAGGTATGGGAGGAGGAACAGGAACAGGCGCCGCCCCTATAGTTGGCAGGGTTGCAAAAGATGCAGGTTCTATAGTAGTCGGCATAGTCACGATACCATTCTCTCTCGAAAGAGTAAGACTTGACACTGCAAGAAAGGGTATAGACAAGCTCAAGAACAATGTGGACACGCTCATAATTATAGACAACCAGAAGCTGGTTCAGTTATATCCGAACCTTCCTATAGAGAAGACCTTTGCTCTTGCAGACGAGATAACAGCAAAGGCCGTACGCGGAATAACAGAGGCAATAACCCAGCCAAGCCTGATAAATACCGATTATGCAGACGTAAGGACGATAATGACAGGCGGAGGGATGGCTGTCATAAGCGTAGGATCAGCTTCAGGTGCACACCGCGTAGAGGACGTGGTGCAGAATACGCTTAAGAACAAGCTGCTCGATGTCGACTACAGCGATGCTACAGGAGTGCTTCTGCACATAACCGGAGGCAAGAGCCTGACTCTAGGAGAGGCTAACCAGATAGGCACAAAGCTTACAGAGAGATCCGCACCAAATGCAAATGTCATATGGGGCGCAAGGCTTGATCCTGAGTATGGAGACATGATTGAGGTAATAGCCATATTCACAGGAGTGAAAGGCTCTTCAGTGGTAGGAAAGGATGAGCCAAGGCACAATGACATCGGTCTTGACATAATATAAAAAGAAACTGGCTACTGTCTGTGTGCACTGTGTAATACCTGCTAATAGTAATCAGACTGCAGCTATGCCCTTGAACCTTACCAACTGCATGCCTGCATCATCGCCAGAATTGAAGATCTCTATTTTCACTCCATGGGCATCTGCGATATCCAGTACCTTCTTGACCTCTTTCTCATTGAGCACATCATCATTAACCATCACCAGTCTAATCTCATTTATCCTGTTCTCTATGTTGTCAGCTCCATAGACCGACCTTCCTGACACAAGGCCGCTAAGGAACATGTTGAGATACCAGAATTCCTTCTTAACGCGTTCATTCTCAAGGAGCTTTGCAACAGCCTCGCTCTGCATTATCTCCCTTATCCCGGAGCGCTCAGCATCGCTTGCCTGTACGTATGAGACTCTCTTCTCTATGCTCTTCCTGTTGCCCTCCATATACTTCTTCATGTCTTCTTTGGTGAATCCAGGCCCTCCTATTACCACGACATCAACCAGCATGTTATTCACTGTGCTTATTACAGCATCGAAGAAAGCTTCCTTCTGCTTCTTGTACTCCTTCTCATTCATCTTCTTGCTTAGCTTGCTGTATATCTCCGAGAAGATGTCTATCCCGTATCCCTTTATGTATGCAAAAGATGCCTTTTCCTCATCCATGGCAACAATGCCAAGCCTGGCCTTCTTTGATTCTGCAACAGCCTCTTTTAGCCTTCTAATTATGTACTCCTTCCACTCTACCTTATGAACGGATATCACGTCTCTGGGCTCTATATTCAAGGTATGATAGCTGCCCATGCTTATGAATTCAAGCGGGCTTCCATCAATTATCTTCCCTGAGACTCTCAACCTGAAGGCGCTCCTGTCTATCTCGGCCTTTTCTACAGCTATCTTCACCCTTATGTCCTTCTGCTCTCCCTTATCCCCTTCGCTTGGTCTGAATCTGCGGGTACTCTTCCCCTCTACCTCATCTCCATGGTTTATAATCACTGCAAGTAGGTACAAGTCGTCAAAACTCTCAGGTTCAAGACGCATCACATTAGATATACTGTTGAATCCGAGTATCTTCATAGAGCATCAAAGAGAATTGAATCCAAATTAATAATAATTCATATATTGTCAATCAGTCTCTTCAGCCCATCAGAATCGGAGAAGCCCTTATGGCTTGAAGCCTTCCTGATCCTGTTCATTGCAGCATATCCAAGTCCTTTCCCATTGAATTGCTCTATCACTGCAAATCTTACTCTCAAAGAGTCAAGTTCTATCAGCTTGTCAAAGAGGCTGTGCACTCTGATACGCACGCTTTTAGAGGTGCCTAGAGAGATGCATCTTACTCCAGTGCCTTTAAACATCCTGCAACTCTCTACCGAGCCTATGAATGCAGCACTCTTCCCGAAAGGCCTTAATATGCTGCAAACAGCTCTTCTGTCACCGGTATAAACAAACAAAGGCGTACTGGGCGCATAATGTCTGTACTTCGTACCAGGGCTTATCACTCTCTTTGCGCTCGCTGTTCCTTCTGCAAGTCTGCCAATTATCGGTTTTCTCCCAAAAGCCTTTGTTATCTGTTCCTGTGTGAATGCACCTGGTCTGAGTATCCTGAAGCTCCTAAGGTCAAGTATTGTCGACTCTATTCCATAATCTGCCTCTCCACCATCTATTATCATAGAAACCTTCCCTCTGAAGTAGCCTATCGCATGCTCTCCTTTTGTCGATGAAGGTTTTGTCGATATATTCGCGCTTGGAGCAGCTATAGGCACGCCTGCCTTCTTTATGATCGACCGTATAACTCTTCCCTTTGGACATCTTATAGCAACACTGTCGAGACCTGCAGTTACAGTTTCAGGGAGTTTCCCTCTTCCATTTACTATTACGGTAAGAGGGCATGGCCATATCTTACTTAATGCATTTGCATGCTCTCTGCTGAACCTTCCCAGCTTCAGGGCATCTTCAATACCATATACGTGTACGATAAGCGGATTATCAGAAGCCCTTCCTTTTACTCTGTATATCTCCCTGCACGCTCTCTCATCAAATGCATTTGCCCCTATCCCATATACTGTCTCTGTAGGAAAGACAACAAGCTTGCCTCCAAGTATTTTCTCTGCGGCAGCTTCCATAACCTTTGAAGAAGGCCTTTTAGGGTCGGTCTTACAGACCAGGGTCTTCATCAGCTCAGCCTTTGAACAGTCTGTCATTTATGAAGTTGCCTGCTATTGTCGATGGATTTACCACAACCGCCCTGTTGCCTGCAACTATCTTCAGATGGTGTTCTGCATCCTTATTCGGTGCCACCACTATTATCTCAGCATTACCTGCAAGCTCCTTCACGCTTACCAGCGCATAAAGCGAGGTCGAGTTATCCGAAACGTCTATCACTACTGCCTTTGCCTTATCCAGATTCATCTCACGCATATCTCCATCAGAAGAGAGATCCGCCTGGAAGGCCATGTAGCCGTATTTCTTAAGCCTCTCAAGGCTCTCCGGAGATTTTACTATAATTATGAATCTCTCTCCTGTCTCAGAGAGTTTGTTCGCTATGTAAAGGTTTGTAGGCCCGTCTCCTATCAGTACCATATGCTTGTTCAGGGCTCTTCTTTCAAATGAAGATATCCTGCCGCTTATTCTCTCTATTCTCCTGTTCATGAATTCACCTGAAAATGTTGTGATTGCTGAAATGAATGTACCTAATCCAACAATTATCAGCGTTATTACAAATATCTTTGCGATCGGGCTTACCGGATAGAAGTCTCCGTATCCTACTGTGCTGAGCGTTATCACTGTGAAGTAAAGCGCATTCAAAGGCGTTGCAACATTCTGGTTGAAGCCCCCATTGTTACCGATAAAATATGTGCCTACGACTCCATAGACAATCACTGAAAGGACTACTATTGCGTAGGCAACGACCTTTGTGTTATATCTCATCAATACCAGTCTTGACAATTAGCTAAACAAAGAGAGATGCTCAGCATTATAATAAATACCTTATGCTGCCTTCTTCGGCCTCTGCCTTATCCTCTCCCTAAAAGAGACCAGTTTGCCAAGTATCGCGGAATTGCCCTTTGCAAGCTCCTTGCCGAACTCGACAAAGCCCCTGTTTACGTAATCACGAAAAAAATTCTCCAGCTCCTCTATCTCCTTCTTTTCAAGACTGAAATCAAGCGCCTTTGCATTCTCGCGTATATGCTCCAGCCTGCCTGCCTTTGGTATTGCCACTGTATTGTCCTTTGAAACGACCCAATTGAGTGCTACCTGCGCTGCGCTCTTTCCATGCCTCTCTCCAATAACCCTGAGCACATCCATATTATCATGGCTCTTTGCCAGCAGGCTTCCACGTGCAAGAGGGCTGTATGCTATTACTGTTATTCCTTCTTTCTTGCAGAATCTAGCAAGTTCCTTCTCTATCTCCCTTGCTGCAAGGCTGTACTGCACCTGGTTGGATACTATCTCATTGTTCTTAAGGCATGCATTTGCCTCATTTATGTCCTCTATGCTGAAGTTACTAACACCTATGTAGCGTATCTTTCCTTCCTTGACAAGCTCCTCCATCGCCTTCATTGTCTCGCTTATAGGCACTCTCCTGTTGGGCCAATGAAGCTGGTACAGGTCTATCTGCTTCACGCCCAGTCGCTTAAGGCTTGCGTCACAAGCTTTTTTCACATCAGCATACCTGAAGTGTTCCGGAGACACCTTGGTTGCAAGGAAGACCTCTTCACCATTTATCGCCTTGCCAACTATGTCCTCAGTATGGTACATCTCAGCTGTGTCTATGAAACGCATTCCCAGATTCATCCCTTCCTTAAGAGATTCTATAGCAGCAGCATGGTCACTCCCAAGCTGCCAAGTGCCTATCCCCAGCGCGGGTATCCTCTCTCCTGTCTTTCCAAGCTCTCTTTCTTCCATCCCATTCAAATGAATAATAAGGATTAAAAGTTTAATAACTATGCTTAATCATGGATTACAAGAATATGAAAGAGGCTTACTTCAGCTCAAGCCTCGGAAGGCTTTATTACAGGCACTCGGAGTCAGACTCTCCAGATACTCTAATTCTTCTTCACGGTTTTGGTGCAAGTTCACTCTCATGGTCAAGGCTGTTAGAAAGAATCCCGGAATCATTAAGCACAATAGCTCTTGATCTTCTTGGGCACGGGAGTTCTGAAGCTCCGGAGATAGATTATACTATACAGAACCAGGCAAAGACTGTAGATGAGCTAATATCAAGCATAAAAGGCAAGCGCATTACACTGATGGGCCACTCATATGGCGGATGGGTAGCTGCAACTCTCGCTATTAACGGCAGGTGTGACAATCTAATACTGGAAGACTCTGCTGGAATGGACAAATTCGATGATGAAAGACTTGCTGCAGATCCTGATTTCAGGGAGAAGCTGATAAAGGAGGCTCTTGTGACAAATCCAAATGAACACGTGCTCAGAAGCATAGTCTATTCAAGAATAGAGAATGACTACCTGAACAAAGAGAGGCTATCAAAGATAAAGGTGCAAACGCTGATAATCTGGGGAGAGCAGGATATGATGATACCTGTAAAGTTTGCATACTCTCTTAACAACAGTATAAAGGACAGCGAATTACTGATAATCAAAGGAGCAAGGCATACTCCTCATTATACAAATCCTCAAGAAGTAGCGGACAAGGTTCTCTCGTTCCTTGCCCAAAGCAAAAAGATATTATAAAATAAAATAAAATAACGTTAGATGGCAGACTCACTCGTCGAAATCTGAATCGTCGTCAAATTCCTCGTCATCGAAGTCTTCGCTATCTTCATCTTCCTCTTCTTCGTCCAATTCCTCTTCGTCTTCGTCTTTCTTTGCCATACTGTCACCTTTCAGTCTCATGTATAATAAAAACTTATTTAAACATATCTGATGTACCAAGGTTTTGCCCCGATTCAGAACTAAAACCTATCTATATAAGAGACTTTGCACCACCTTTTTAATTCCTACTTATTCATATAAGATGAGATGGGCTCTTGGCGCAGTGGTAGCGCGCCCGCTTTGCATGTAAACTTCTTCAAAGAAGTTTAATCAAGAACCAAAAAAGCGGAAGGTCGCGGGTTCGAATCCCGCAGAGTCCATAAACTCTTTCAAAAGAGTTTTATCAGAAATACTCCTTAATGTCCTTACGCCTGCCTGTAGTATCTTAAGCTATCTGTCCTCAGGTTGTCAGGTTTACAGTACCTATCACTACATA
>JAJZKU010000010.1 GCA_021850705.1 Microcaldota archaeon | reverse complement strand
GCCAATCCCTAAAACCAGTCCCGGTCCGGATTGAGGGCTGAAACTCGCCCTCATGAAGTTGGAATCCCTAGTAATCGCTTGTCACCAACGAGCGGTGAATTTGTCCCCGCTCCTTGCACACACCGCCTGCCAAGTCATCCAAGTAGGGCCTTAGTGAGGCAGCATCTTTAGATGCTTTCGAATTAAGGTTCTGTGAGGGGGGCTAAGGCATAACAAGGTATCCGTAGGGGAACCTGCGGATAGATCACCTCAATATATATACCATATTCGTGTGCGTAAAACAGCTGTTCGCGATTCTTCAACATGCTCAAGCTACATTTCACATTTCTTTTTCTTCGTTTTGATGATTAGAATAGCGTAAGCCACGCGTCCAGATTTTTAAACGTAACTGAAAGCAGACTTTTTAATGCCAGTTATTATAATTATTGATATTTTATAAGGTATTATGCATATGTTAGGAAAAGTAAATAACATAATCCGCTATTCTTTACTTGTATCGACATTTGTTGTGTTAGTATCAAGTATAACGATGGCATCCGGATTTGTCATACCTGCAAGCGTAGTTCATTATGCAAATATCAGCATAAGCAATCCCCAGTCAAGCGCAACTGTAAACGGACTGCAGGTGATGATATCATTCAATGCGCTTGCATACCAGCAGTATGAAGCGAATTCCCTGAATAATACCGAATTCTTCTATACAAATAATGGAACGGTTGTTCCTTCATGGATGGAAGGCAATCAGCTTGATTGGTACCAGCCTGCTAACACCATTTATACAAGCCAGAATGTGATCTTCTGGATAAAGTATGGCCCTTCCATCGCAGCACATACGACAGCCACAAATACAATTGCGATAGGGTTTGGAACAAAGACAACAAATTTCCTTAATAAGATAGACACAGGAGAAGCACCACAACTTTCATGTCCAAATCCTTCCAATACCATACTCTGCGATTACGGAGAGTATGATGACGGAAGCAGTGTATTCAACCAGTACTGGAACTTCTCATATTCAAATAGCTGGTATAAAGGAGGAGCAGGATACGGGCCTAAAGGAATAGAGTATTCTGATAATGGCCTGAGAGTGCAGGGATGGACATTTGACAATGTGGCAGGAGTAACTGCGCCTGGAAACATAATAACCGTTCTTGTTAACGCAACTGCATACTCTTCGGCAACTGATGCCTGGACAGAAGCTCTGAGTCTTTCAAACACAAGCAGCGGCAACGGTCTGGGAGCTTTTCCAGGTATAGGAACCATCTCTGGCACTTACACGTATAGTCCTTATATATATCTTTATAATTACGGTCAAATTCCCCACATGCAGAGCGGTTCAAACATTACAGATCTTAAAGCACCGCACACTATAAGCATAGGTTTCAACGATTCAGGGGAGATAAACTACACTGCAATAAATTATGGAAGCAGCATGGGAAGTGAAACATCCAATATGCTTTTATCCTTCCAGCCTGGTTATTACAATGGTCCTCTCCGCATTTCCAATATCGCATGCAGTAACCTTACACTGACCTCTGCCAAAGCAGAACTTGCAGTTAACAGGATAATGTGTACAGGTACAATTGATAATGAGGGGCAGATACGTGGATTAACACCTTCATCAGCCTGCAATGGAAACAGTGCTGCAGGTTATAATGGTGGGAGCTGTGGGGCAATCCCATACTCTTTTGGAGGCAGTGGTGGAGCAGGCGGAGGCAACGTATTGTTATCCCTCGTAGGAGGCAACGGTGCAAACACGTTGATAGGAGGAGGTTTAGGATCAACAGGAACAGGACAGAATGGCGCAACACCAGCTGCACCTTCGGTAGTAGATGCTGCCAATGTTGCTAAATGGGGCAACGCTCCTTTGACATATCTGCAAAGCGGAGGTGGTGGTGGTGGAGCAAATGGAGGCAGTGGAGGCGATGGCACTTCAACTGGCACGTTCATAGAAGCGAATAGAATTATTGCAGGGAGCATAAACGAAACCTCATTGTACAAGGCTGGTTCCGGAGCAGGTGGGTCAGGAGGAGGCGCCCTGCTGATAGCGTACGGTAGCGGAGGGTATACTGCAGGAAATTATGATTTATCAGGTGCCCTGGGAGGTTCGGCAGGAACTGCATGGGCTGCAGGAGGGAATGGAGGTGCCGGACAACTAATAACGTACAGTTATGGAAGCAATGCAATGCCGATAAGTGTGAGTTTCCCCAAGCAGACTGAGACATATCCTATATTATCATCAATGGTCGGAAATGCCTCATTCTACTATATGTATTCGAGGCATATGCCGCCTCTTAGCATTATGCCATCTGTAAGTTTTAGTAGTGCACGTCTGACACCATCATGCACAGTGTTCATAACAAACCCTTCCAATACAATAATAGACATAGGGCAGTATGAGAGTTTTGTAGTGACAGAGGACAACTGCACTGGACCATACACTTACAATATACTGATATCCAATAGCATAACTCCTTCCGTAATAACACACAACGACCTATTAACAGGACAGACTGCAAACTCAGTAACCTATATCTTCCCTACAACACATGCAGACGTCTCCAACTCTCTTGAAGTTGCGAATGTAATACTAACTTCGGGAAGCGGCAGAGTCATTTCGTCTTATTCATCTTCCTTTTCAGTGAATCCTACACTCTCTGCGGCAAGCATCTCCTCATCCCCTGCATTTCCAGTAACAGAAGATACTGGGAACATAATCAGCTTCACTGCCAGCATAACAGGAGGCTCCTCTCCATATACGTATAATTTCCTTATCTCTAATATAACTACAGGCCGTGTAGTCGGAAATTATCTGGTGTCAAATTCTTATACAAGTAATACTGTTTCATGGCAGATACCTTATCAGGTAGGGAACAATGCCCTTGAAGTAAATGTGATAGTACGTGACGGAAGCAGTGGCGGCGCAGAGACTATAAACAGCATATACATAAAACCACTGTACACGAAGAGCACAATATCGATAACAAATGTCTTTCCCGACTCATGCATAGCGCAGGGAGGGTGTATAGTAGAAGTTAATGGAACTGGGTTCTTCAGCGGAACATCTGTCGATTTCGGAAGCACTACTGCAACCACAGTCAATATTATAAATTATTCAAGTATGCAGGTAACTGTACCACCTGGAACTGCAGAAAATAACGTCTCGGTCAGCGTACATTCCCCTTTTGGCGCCAATTCAGTATGGAATGGTACATTTGATTATGGATACACGTTCCTGTCTGACAATTTTACGAATAATCTTAACTTTGCAGGATGGAATGAGACACCCAACTGCTGTTTTACAGGAGGATATCTGTATACTGTATCCGGAGGGCAGACCACATTTGACAATACGATAACTCCAAATCCTATCTTTGGGACGCATGAGGCAATGATATGGTATCCTTTCAGGCAGGGGATAGTAGACATAAACGGAACTAAGATGACTCTGGTAAGCGGTGACCCGTTCGACCCTAACTGGGGCAATAGTGGCATTTATCTTGGAGGTTATTACGGGATGGTGACAAACAATGCAAGCACGTTGTACTGGCTTTCTGGAAGCAAGTTTGTTGCTAATGGCAGCTGGGTAAACCAGAATATCACAATATATGAGCAAGGGAGAACGATAGTGTCTGTCGCAAATTCGATTCAGATGGTATTGAATCATACAGCAGGCGGAAATACGGGATACTTTATCGCAGATAAATGGTGGCTCGGACTCTCGCATAAAATCGCATCATGTACAAATTCGACAGAGTGCACCCTTAGCCAGAATCTGGGCATCCAGAACAATGTCAAGTATATATCTGGAACAGATGACATTAACAACTTCTTTGGAGACTCCTTCCAGAACAACAGGCCCACTACAATGTTCCTGAGAGGATACGTATATTTCCAGGCACCAACACATGGGGGACCGTATGGACAGAGGAAAGTTTACTATATAAAGGATGCATGTGGCGGATCGACAGGATTGCCTTGCGTAGGAGAAGCGTTCATAATTAGTTCCTATGATTTCACTCCTTTCCGCGGGAATGTGAGCATAGATGGCACTTCTGTAAACTGGGTCTCTGGGCATCAGTTCCCCACTGATGGCAGCTGGAATGGAAAGGGAATACTCATCAACGGAAGCAAGAATTACACGATAGCATCTGTAACAAACGCAACGCACCTTACCCTGACTTCCAGCGCAGGTAATTATATCAGCATAAATTATACCTCTCTGGTAAGCGGGATACAGCTTGCAGACGGTGCACAGTCAGAGATTGTAAATGGTTCATTTACCGATTCTGAGATTTATATGGATCCCCCATACCTGAACTTTAACCAGTGGTACGAGATACAGGTAGAAGCTGTGTTAAATACACCAGGAATCGCAAACGGTTATTTCAAGGTGTGGATAAACGGACAGTACAGACCAGATCTCTCACGTTCAGGAGTAGAATGGAGAAACGCAAGTAATGACCAGGGATGGCAGTACGTAGAAGTGGGAAGGCAGCTTGATGCTGGAAACGCAGGAGATTCAAGGATAGCCTGGGAAAACGAGTACAGGTTCTGGGATGCAGTAGCGCTCGCAAATGCATATCTGCCATCTCCGGTACAGTTGCAACCACTTAACATAACCTTCACGACAGCAACTACCACTTCAACATCCACTACAACTGTAACCTCTAGTAGCACAACTACTTCGGCATCTACAATATCTACAACAACTGCGCCTCCAAGCAACAATGGTGGGGGATCTGGTGGTGGCGGTGGAGGAGGAGCAGGCGGTGGTGGATCATCATTGCCAACAGTATTGCCGTATAACACTTCCTCGATTCAGGGATGGCAGATTCTAAATATCACGCAGGACAACTCAGAAAATGTAAAGATTAATGGAAGACTATTCGGGATAACACTTAATTCAATATCTCCAAAATCTGCAGATGTGACTGTGAATGGTGAAAGTTATTCCTTGGATATGGGAACTCCGGTTTCTATAGGAAACGGATATTCACTTAACCTGAGTTATGTCTCATACCTTCCAATAATAGATACTGTAACACTGCAAATATACTATAACAGCAGTCAGGCTTCGGCCTCAAACACTGTGCAGCCACAGAATTACAATGTGACTGTAGACCTAAACAGCAGTAGTTTCTTTGCAGGGACTTCAAGATACATTACAGCTTATGCTACAAATTCCTCGTACACAGTTGCAATATATGCCAACGGCGTATTGCAGGCCGAAGGGGATGGTCTCGCATCGTTCAACATAAACACACTGAAAAATGGCAATTACACACTCCAGGCATGCATAATAAGCGTTTCGCCCAGAGTATGCGGAGTCACAGAAAAATTAGCGATACTTGCACCGACTTCAACTGTTTTGACTACCGTGCCTGTGAATACAAATACAGTGCAGAAGTCAGAAACCTCTTCAGGAACAAGCGCGATTGAGTACATAGCATTAGTAGTTGCTACTGCAACCGCTATTGGGGTAATAATATTCCTTATGCTGCGTCATCATGGCAAGATTGGAAGACCTGGCAATAATGGAGAGGTTGGGAATACAGGTGCAGAGACAGTATTGATAGACAGTCCAGTATCTGGAAATGCGGATAGGAATATAGAGAAACCTGAAAAACATCATGAAGAGAGTCATGAACCGCAACCAGCTGATCCTGTAACAAAGTCTCCTGAAACGGGACAACAAGAACAGAATAAGGAGAATAACGCTAATCAGGAACCGCCAAGGAATGATTCTTAGCAGACCAAAGGTTAACCAGGAATGCTCCTTTTTCAGAATGCTTAAATAAAACAACTGCTACATATGGTTATGAAGATAAAGCTAGGGCCCAGTGCCTATTATATGGCAGGGCTCATGTCAAAGACAAAGGAGGAGAACAACGCCATAGGGATAAAGACAGGCATGCATGAGCTTGAGGAGCGCTTTGTTGAGATTGCCCTTAAGGATTTTAAGATAGATTCAAGGAAGATATTGGTTGAGGAGGGGGAGAATTATATACATGTATGCTTCTACCATTCGCAGATTGCAAAGCAGCTTAAGTCCATTATAAAAAGCTCGCCAAAGATATTCACCAAAAGAGATGTCAAGTCTGCAAGCTATATTGCAGGCATATTTGACGCTGCAGGACATATAGGAAGGAATGTATTCAAGATAAATGGTCTTAGTACCGAAGATGTGTTTATACTTCAGAATCTTGGCATACATACCAGGGGAGGGACAATACTTAACATAGACAGCTTCATGGAGCTTATAAAGGGCAGAAGCGTGCTCTTAAGCAGATATTCGGTGTAAAACCCTTTCTTTTAGCTTCGTCTTGCGTCTGATTAATAGACGTCATTTAAATATGATATTTGTTCTTATATATCTAGTTTATAGGGAATAGTTATGAGTATAGTAATGGTAGATTTCAAGAACCATAAACGCATGGACCAGCTTAAAGATGCCCATAGGAATGCAGAGGCAGATATGGAAAAGGTCTTGGGAGACAGGGCAGCTTGGGCAGGATTTTTTCTGGGCGTTGCAATGACAACAGCTATTGCAATAGGTGTTAATCGATATAGTCATGATAAGACAAATCCTCAAGACTATAAGGCAATAGCGCATGAAAGGCTTGGTGACCAGGAGACCCGCCTGCATGCATTAAGTAAGTATAACCATGAGTTAGTAACTAGTGGCAACTGGGCTGGATATAAAGTGGTGGATACAGATAAAGGGGCATTTAGTGGAGTTTCTACTGTCTTCAAAGTTCCTGCAGTAATAAGTTACAATAAAAAGGATATAGATGTATGGACTGGATTAGGAGGCAGTCCTTCGGAAGGACTGATACAGGCAGGCATCGCAGTAAGTATGAACGGTGCCAAGGTTTGGATAGAGATGTTGCCTCACCCTTTGAAGTATGTATCTGGATTAAGCGTGAAGAGTGGAGATAAGGTAAGGGTAAGCATAGATAATATGAACAAAAATGGCAGCAGCACTTCGTGGAAGATAAATTTTGTCAACCTGAGTACCGGGAAGAGCATCTCAGAAAGCGTGCATTATAAGGCTGATGTGAACTCTGCAGAGTGCATAGTGGAAAAACCTTGGGATGCGTCAAATGGGAAAGGATATACCTTGAAAGGTATGCCTGATTTTGGAACCGTAGAGTTTAACTCCTGCACACCAAAGCTTACAGGAAGCGGAGTTTCAGATTTGAATGATACGCTTAACGGATCAAAAAACTCTATGGGAGTATTTCTTATGGAGATTATGAGAGGATACCAGCTTGATACTACAATTACAGATATTGGCAGAGGAGGGCAGTTCAAGGTAAACTATGTGAATAACGGGCATTTTGCTCCGGCCAATTATCAGGAAACATTCTAGCATCTGAATTTGTCTATGAACCAAGCCCTTAATTACTTGCTAGTTACACTGGAAGCATTTGATTTATGGGCCCGATGAGATTTGAACTCATGACCTTTCGATTATCAGTCGAACGCTCCGACCAGGCTAAGCTACGGGCCCTTAATCCTTTATAATATTGACATTCCCCTTTTTATCCTTTTTCAATTCCTCTGCTGCTGTTCTCAGATCTTCTTTTAGCAGAGGCTCGTTTTTAGGGAATCTCAGAACTGCAGAAGGATGCAGTGTTATCAGGTGCTTTATGCCATTCTTCCTGATTATCCTGCCTCTGTTTTCAGATACTGATTCCTCACCCAGTATGGCCTTTGCCGCTATTCTTCCAAGAAGCACAACGCATTTAGGTTTTATTATGGACATCTGGCGCTCGATAAAAGGTCTGCATAGAGCTATCTCTTCCTTTGAAGGTTCCCTGTTCTTGAATGGGAAGAACTGGACAACGCTTGTTATATAGACGTTTTCCCTTCCTATCTTGGTCTCTTTCAGAAGCTTGTCGAGAAGCTGACCGCTCCTTCCTACGAATGGCCTTCTTTGTATATCCTCATTTGCCCCGGGGGCCTGGCCTATCAGCATTATGTCAGGATTTAATGGACCCTCTCCAGGAACAAAGTTTTTGGAGAGCTCCCATACCTTTGTAGTTTTTGGCAGCTGTGCATATTCGCTATTGAGCTTCTGGATAGCTTCATATCTTTCAATGTAATCCTTTACCTGGGAGAGTACATCAAGCAAATCCTTATACTTCAACAGAGCTGCTGCTTTATCGAAATAACACCAGGTGTAACCCTTATGCTCATTTGAGATGGTTACCTTGTTGCCCTGTGATCTCGATATAAAGAACTTGACGCTCTTTGATATTCTTACTTTTTTCCTTGTAAATATGTAATGGGTAGATGTCTGAAAAAATGGCAGAAATATTGCATCGAGGCCGGTTTCTTCCTTTATCTCCCTTACCGCCGCCTGCACTGCATTTTCTCCTTTCTCTATATGGCCTTTTGGAAGGTCATATGCGTCAGATCCTTTTCTTTTCAGCAGAAGCAGTTCTATGCCTGAAGCCCTTTTTCTGTATACGAATGCGCCTGCAGAATACTCAAACCTCATCGTGACACCAGAGAATTATATAGGCAGTATCTGTTATTCATCTGAGCCTGCTCCGTAGAATTGTATAAGGCAGGATTGAATAGATTCAGGAGGTAGGAGTGCCAGTCTGTCGGATAGCAGTTTTGAACGTTTATCTTGGAGAATAATCCGTTTGGAATTATGGCATACTCTTTTATCTCAGTGTAATTGTATTGGCTTATCTGGAATACTTCGCTTCTTTCAAATACGGAGAGTTGTGATCCGCTTGAAGAGAACTGATAATAATTGGTTATGTATCCTGAACTGTTCATGAAGGTGAATGACTCCGTAGAGGTGGAATTATTCAGCAGATTCTGGATAGGGTTCTCGTAGGGCTTTGTAAGTATTACAAGAGTTACGTTCTTGTCCGTTGTCGTCTTGTTATACAGGTATAATGTTACCGCAGTATTATTTTGATATATCAGTATTTCGCTTGTGTAGTTTTTCATCTTGATGGCGTTGTTGAAGTATTGCACAGTGTAATTTTGGGTAAAGTTGAAGCTTGGATTTATAGTAAGGTTCATTGGAGACATGTATGAATTCCCGTAACTGAATATAGCGTAATAGATTATGCCAATTACAACTGCTGCTGCAAGAGCATATGAATACTCCTTGATCTTTTTGCCTTTGGCATTATTGAAATGGGGGATTTCAAGGCCGAACTTGCGCGCGGCAAGTATCATTATTATAAGAGTGAGATAGAAAAGGAGCACTCCTATGAATAGATGTATTGTAAGAAGAGTCTGTGAAGGGCCTGTGGCAAACCACAGTGAAGTTATTATTGACATGCGGGCTATGTTCAATATGAGCAGCAGCACTATTCCTGATATTACCCACTTCATTTTGCCCTTGTTTGTACCGTTGTAGAAGTATGCCAATGGAATCAGCATGAAGAGAAGGCCGAGTATTGCGCCAAGACCTACGCAGGTCTGGCCAATGCCTATACTCACGTTGTTCAGCGTTATGGTTATCGGAGGGGAGAATTTTAGTCCGGATATAAACAGTTTTTCTATCCAGTATACTATCGTGCTGTTTATTGCGGTGAAATTCTGATTCTGCAGAAGTACAGGTAGAAGAACGATAGGGGAGGTGAATATTGAATATATTATAACTGAGACAAATCTCTTCATGTTTTTTATGCCGTATGCAAGTATTGAGAATGAAGCTACGAATACCGGGAGCATAAGAAAGCCGATTCCAAAAGCAGAGAATTCGAATGAGAGCGCATATTTCATGTATGCAGTAGCGATTATGCCGATTATGGAAAGAAGCACACCTATTGCTATATCTTTTCTCTTTACTTCAGGAAGTATCTTCTCCTTGAGTTTAAATATGAAGAATATGGGAAGCATCAGGATAGGTATTATTACGTATGTTGAAGGATTGGTGTCGCTTATCCCAGGCTGAACCGAGTTCATATAAGCTGCCATGAAGAGCAGTAGAGCTAGGATAACTATTGCTGTAGACAGTATCTCTGACCTTCTCATCTAAGCACCATTTGTCCTCAGCCGATATGGACTTCATCATATTTCAGCAGTTACTCTTGTCTTCACAGGACAGTATTTAAATGTAGGGAAATATTATATACTGTCTGTTAATCACTGCAGGTTCTTTCATGAAAGGATTCAGATACGTTGATCATACTGCCGATATAGCATTTATAGCCAATGGGAGAAGCATTGAAGAGTGCATAGAGAATGCTTGCGCGGCTATGTTAAATGCCATGCTTGATCTGCCTAAGATAAGCGGCGTGAGGGCGCCTGTAAAGAGCATAATGGTCAACGAGAGCGCAGACAGCCTTGAGTACCTGACCTGGTTCACTCTGGAACATGTGCTTGAGGAAGTTGATGAGAAGGGACTGAATGCATTTGAGTTCAGGGTAGACAGGCTCTTTGAGGTAAAGAAGAGGCATAGCCTGCATGGAAGGCTTTATTACAAGGATTCTGGTGATGACTGCAGGCTGTTGAGCATAAAGGCAGTCACTCCGCATGGCATGAAATTCACAAAGAAGGCAGGAAGGTATAGCATAAAGGTAACTGCAGACGTATAAAAAAATTGGTGTGCTGATGTCTGAGAGAATAAATAATCTTTTTACAAGGATATACAGGCGTTACGACCTGATGAATCATATCTTCAGCCTTGGAACTGACAAACTCTGGAGAAGGCATGTAGAGATACAGGCGCTCTCCGATCCAGGATGCACAGACATAATTGACATAGGAGCGGGAACAGGCGATCTCTCAATAGGAATAGCGCTTCGTGCTATGAAGAAGGATAGGAAGATACGGATAGAGGCGGTTGACATGAACGAGGAGATGATGAGCCTGGGCAGGAACAAAGCCGCTGCTAAAAAGATAAGCAGCATAAGGTTTGCAAGAGGAGATGCACTTAATCTGCAATACGTAGAGGATTCATTCGACACGATGGTCTCATCTTTTGTGCTAAGGAATCTTGATGATTTTAACAGATTTGCCGGAGAGGCAAAACGGATTATCAAGCCTGGTGGAAGGATAATACTTCTTGATATGGCAGTTCCAGATGGCCCTTCCAAGCATCTATTCATTTTTTATTTCAAGATAATGCGCCTGATAGGCAGGCTTGTGGACAAGGAAGCCTATGATTGGCTGACTAGCAGCGTTGCAGCATATGACAAGCATAATGCTGCATCTATTCTTGAGAAGAACGGTTTCAATGATGTCAGGATAAGTACGGTTTTCCCAGGAGTGGCATTCATAATAAACGGAGTGCGTCAGTAGGAGTAGAGAAGCTCTGCATATTTAGACAGCATATCACGGGTCTTTTTAGACTTTATGCTTGCCAGGCCTTCTCCTATATATTTGTCCATCATTATCCCTGCCTTATCAGCAGCTTCTTTGTTTGAAAGACCTTCATGCTCAGATATTGATATTATTAGGTTTGGTTTGTTGCGCTTTGACCTTTTCTCGTCATTTATGTCCGATATGTCATCCTTTATCTGGAAGGCAATCCCAAAATTCAGGCCGAAAGAGTAAAACTCCTTCGCCCTCTTGTCCTGCTTGTGTATAGGTACTGATGAACATGATGCGCCTATTAGGGAAGCGCTCTTCAGCCTTGCTATTTCAAGATATTCGTCTATATCAGGTATCTTCCTGTTCTTGTAGAAAGAGTAATCTAGAAGCTCACCTGCACACATCTCAAGTGCGGCATTTGCCATCGAATCCATTACTCTCTTGCCGTATGCTGATGAGAGCTGTATCGCCTTTGATATTAGGGCATCTCCGCCCAGTATTGCGGCTTCTGTACCATACTTGACATGCACTGCAGGCACACCTCTTCTTGTCCTATCGCCGTCTATTATGTCATCGTGCACGAGCGACGATGTATGGAGAAGCTCTGCGGCGGCTGCAAGGTCGATATAACTTTTAGGATCTGCACCTATGGAGTGCGCTGAGAGAAGGACAAGTGTAGGCCTCAGATACTTGCCCTTGCTGTTTAGAATATGTGAAGAAGGAAGGTATAACTCATGGTTGATGAAATCTTTCCTATCAAGCGCAGATATGCGTCTTTTAACAGCTGAGACGCTTCTTGAAACATCTGATGGAACATTAATCATCATAATACCCGTTTACTTTTCCTATAACTATATTGTTATTGCTTTATAATCTATAAGGTGTCCATTAAAAATCAATCCTTAGTTTATTACCAAGTTTTAATTTTGAAGAGGACGCAAAGCCGCTGCGTGTCTCTATCACATACATTGCAGGCACACGCGGAGAATAGCTCTTTGAACTGAATATGGAATGTGATGGCATTGCATCTCTTGTTATGTCAACAATGCGCATGTTCCTGTCAAGCCATATCAGGTCTATGCTGAATTGCATATTAAGCATCCAAAAAGAGTACTGCCTTTCAGAATCAAATATGAACAGCATGCCCTTGTCCTTTCGCATCGTTTTTCTGTACATCAAACCCTTTGCCCTCTTGTATGAATTGTCCGCTATCTCCATGTCAAGGTTTAACCTGCCTATCCTTGCACGTACATGTTTATACTTCTTATCTGAGAACATACCAAGAAGCTTAAGGTAAATGCCTTCCTCCAAAGGATCAGCCCACTATGGAGAGGCTCTGTTCTCTCGTGAATTGCTGCAGGTAGAACTTGCTCCCCGTGCCTTTCCCTGTGAGTCCGCTGCCCTTCCATCCTACGAATGTGTGCAGCCCTACTATTGCACCGGTTGTGGCGCTTGTCTCCCTGTTTATGTATACGACACCTGACTGTATTGCCTTTGAATATTCACGTATCTCGCTCTTCTTCATGCTGTACATTCCTGCAGTAAGTCCGTACTCAGTATCGTTTGCCTTTGCTATCGCCTCGTCAAGCTTCTTGTATGTGTCTACAAGAAGGAATGGGAGAAAGAGCTCCTTGTGAAATAGAGGATTTGAATGGTCTGCTTCTGCAAGCACAGGCTCAACATATATGCCGCTTTGTGTGCTGACAACTTTGCCTCCGTATATTATTCTCCCGGTCTTCCTTATCTCTTCGACGCTCTGATTATAGCGTTTGAGAGCGCTTGCGCTTATCAAAGGACCTATGTAGTTCTCCTTCTTTAACGGATCGCCTATCTTCAGTGAGTGCATCTGGTCTAGTATCTTTGAGATGAGCTCCTCCTTTACAGCCTCGTGCACGTACACTCTTGAGGCGGCGCTGCATTTTTGTCCGCAGTACCCGTATGCTGCGCTGACGATGCCCGATGCTGCAGCTTCAAGATCCGCATTCTTTGAGACTATGACAGGATTCTTCCCTCCCATCTCCACTATGAATGCCTTCTGCATGCCCGCCTGCAATGTCTTTGCTATCATTGAAAGGCCAGTATTCTTTGAACCGGTAAATACTATCCCGCTGACGTATCTGCTCATCACAAGTTCGTCACCGACCTCTGATCCTGGTCCTGTTATATAATTGAATACTCCTTTCGGGAGCCCGGCTTCAGAGAATATGCGATATATCTCGAGGCCGGTCAGCATGGTCATGTTGTCTGTAGAGGATGGTTTGAACACAACAGTATTGCCGGTTATAAGTGCGCCTGTAGACATGCCTACGGATATCGATATTGGGAAATTGAAAGGCGCGATGACCCCGAATACGCCGTATGGCTTTAACGCTATGGTCACTCTCTCAGCCTTTCCTGGAGCCCCCTGGAATGCTGCCTTTACATGAACCTTGCTCTCATCGAGCTTTGTCCTCCTTACATAGCCTTTGTTCTTTTCAAGCTCTAATGAGTAGTAATTCAGGAAGTCTATGGCCTCGTCAACCTCGCCTATAGACTCATACCTTGTCTTGCCGTTCTCTATGCTCAGTATTGCAGCTACCCTGAATTTGTGCTTTGAAAAGAGTTCGGCTGCTTTTCTGAATATTTTTACGCGTTCTTTATAATCAGTCTGTGACCAGCTCTTGAATGCTTCTGCTGCGGCCATTATTGCCATGTCGGTCTGTTCCCTTGTAGCTTTCTGGAACTTGCCTATGTACAAGCCATCTATAGGAGAATACTCGCTTATCTCTTCCCGAGCATACTTCTCCTCTCCGTTTATGTATAAAGGATGTCCCTTGCCCATATGCTTCTGCTTTACTTCCGATACCGCTTCATCAAAAAGCCTGTCAAACTCGCTCTCTCTTCCAGACTCAGAATATCTCTTGAAAGTAGATTCGTTCTTGAAAGTTGCCATAGAAACCATTATGATTCTTGTAAAAAATATATATAAAAGGTAGCTTGTGAATAACAGCAAGGTATTTATTTTATAATTGTGATAGAAAAGCATGGCGATGCAGGAACTCACTGAAGAGGCAGCACATGGAATAGACGTTGTAGGGCTTGTCTCTAAAGAGCCCACGTGGAAGGAGCTCATCATAGAACTTGTGGATAAGAACAAGCTCAACCCCTGGGAAATTGACATAGTGCAGATAGTTGACAATTACATGGATGCAGTAAGGGGAATGAAGAGCCTTGACCTCAAGGTTCCTGCAAATATAATGCTTGCAGCATCGATATTGCTGAGGATGAAGAGCACTTTGCTTGTTATAACTGCCCCTGATCCCGAACCTGAAGAGCAGTATTACGGGAGCAGTGGAATAGAGAGTATAGTTGTCGAGCCGTTGAGTTTCAGATCCAGGCTTCCCCCTAAGAGAAGGGTCTCCCTTGAAGAACTGATAAGCGCACTTGATGATGCGATGAAGATAAAGGAGCAGAGAGGTATCGCATCTAGCTTTGTAAGGCCTCCGATATCCTTCCAGGTAGGAAGCACAGACATAAAGGCTGACTCTGAAAAGGTTTACAATTATATAAAAGAGAATGTTGATTCTGAAAAGGTGGCTCTTTTCAGCGCTCTTGCAAAGGACAAAAGCATGAGGAATGTGATGCTTGACCTGTTTATACCTATGCTCTATCTCGCAAGCGAGAATAGGATAGCGCTGAGGCAGGACAGGTTCTTCGACGAGATATTTGTAAGGATTGTATAGTGGTCAGATGGAGCAGGATAGCGAGTATAAGAAGCTTGTAGAAGCCGCACTCTTTATGTCGTCCAGTGCACTTGGCTCCAAAGAGCTCTGCTCTATTACAGGAATTGCCTCTCCTGGCATTATGAACAAGATACTAAAGGAGCTGCAGAGCGACTACAACTCAAGGGACAGCGCGATAGAGATAGTTGAGATCGACAGCAAATATATGTTCAGCCTTAGGGATCCTTATTCTAAGAAGCTCAGTTCAATGGCCACTGCTCCGGACATAAGCAAGGGTGCACTGCGCGTTCTCGCATATGTCAGCAAGAACAACGGTGTGCTCCAGAGCACGCTTGTCAAATCCTTCGGCTCTGGCATATATGAATATGTGAAGGAACTCTCGGAGAAAGGATTTGTTGAGAGAAAGAATTACGGAAGGAGCAAGAAGCTTAGTGTTACAAGCAAGTTTAAGGAATACTTCAGCGCATAAGCGCATTGCACATTCTGCTTCAGTATGTCGGATGCTTCTCCGCTGTACCTGATCTGTAATTTGAATAGAGAGCTGCAACGAACAGATATGATGAAAGGCGGTTTATGTATGCCTTTGCATTTCCGTCTATCTCATGCTCTTCCGAAGCCCTTACTATATCGCGCTCTGCCCTTCTTGCTATAGCCCTTGCGAGATGAAGGCTTGCGGCTGCATCGCTTCCTCCGGGAAGGACAAACTCCTTCAATTCAGGAAGCTCCTTTGACATGCTCTCTATCCCTTCTTCAAGAAGCTTTACCGATTCAGGATTGATCTTTGCCTTCTCTATATTAGGATTTGAGAAACTTGCGAGGTTCGCACCTATTATGAAGAGAGTATTCTGTATGGATTCAAGACCTTTCTTCAGGCTGTCGTCGTTTACCTTGCATAATGCAATCCCTATTGCACTGTTAAGCTCATCGACAGAGCCTATGGCTTCTATTATACCGCTTGCCTTTGACACCCTTTTATCAGAGAGTGTGTTCGTCTCTCCCTTGTCTCCGGTACCGGTATAATAGACTGACATCAGTTCACTCGCGCTTCAGAGTTGAAATATGCTTCCCTTTCTTGTGGGACTTGTCCTTTTTCATCTCTTTCTCTGCGCTTTTAAACATTGCGTCCCTTATCATGCCTACATCTCCGCGAGATAGTTTAATCTCGTGCTCAACTGTGGGCTTTTCCATATAGGTTATCCTTGAACCTTTGTCCTCATCAACAGGCATGGATCTTTTTGGAGCCATTACGCATGCTCCTATTGAACAGTTAACACCGTTTGCAACCAGAGCATCTTCAAGCCTGCGCAGTATACTCTTTGCACTTGAATCGACTTCTTTTGAATTGCCATCAGGTATGTTTGCAATTATTATGAATTCGTCTCCGCCCCACCTGTACCCTGCTTCTAATTTGTACTTTGAATCGTTGACTCTTGTCGTCTCTTTTATTACTTCTGCAGTTTTGCGGAGCAGCCTGTTACCTGCCTCGTAACTATCAATATCATTGGTCTTCTTGAGGTCATTAAGGTCTATTATTATAATGGCAAGGTTAAGATCGTACCTCATTGCATTGCCAAACGCCTCGGGAAAACCCTTATTGTTGAACAACTCAACTCTTCCCAGACCAGTTAGCCCGTCAAGTGTGAATCTTTCCAGAGCCTCATTTTTCTTCTTGAGCTCGTCATTTTCAAGGGATATCCTTGATGCAACTGCTAGTGCCTTAATCAATTCGTGTTTATCATTTTCCAGTTTCTTGACTTTTGCTTCCAAATCTGCATTCTTATCCTTTAAGAACTGTATTGTATGGCGCTCCACTGACATCGGTTGCCTAGCGTGGGCTCCGTGCATGTTTGTTGGTCTTGGTGTCTGCTCCGTAATCTTTTCGCCATTATCATGGTCATGTCTCTTCGTTGTCATTTTAACAATTCCTCTACTTTATCTTTTTTAGTGTAATCCTGTGATTTCCTTAAGCTTTGTCGCCCGCTTAAGAAGAAAGCAGATGAGATGGAGTGGTGGGTTGGTTGGGGATACAAGAACAAGGCCCTTTCGGGCTTAATCCATCTCATCCAGCTGAAATAGTTATGCCTTACCTATTATATATGAATAGAGTCTTCATTCCCGTCTATAAATAGGGATATGCACCGTTAACATGCATATTTTATGCTTTTACGCTATGAATAGTATGTTATTATAAATATAGTTACCCATCTAAAATTGAGTATTACGTATAGAATCAATAAAAGCGTTACTTTTAAATATCTGAAGCTGTCATTACTTATGTGGTGGATATCTGCCCAAGAAACTGCCCGAGAACATAGAAAGAGCCGTTGAACGCATACGCAAGGAGTATGGCCATTATGTTGAGGCAAAGATGCTGCGTGGAAGGTACAGGCTCTTCCAGGCTACAAGCGTGTATAACAAAGAGAAGGGCAGATCAGATAAGGTTACGAAGTATCTGGGATGGTTCACAGATGATGGAATGTTCATACCTGCTGAGCACAGGGATGAACGTACAAAAGAACTAAAGGAGATGGAAAAAGAGAACAGGGAGAGGCTTTCGGCTCTGCAGGATTCCCAGAAGGAAGCTGAGACGAAAATAGTAGATGAAGGCATAAGGAAAAGGGAGACGGAAAGGCATGAGCGTGATATACTCAGGGCGTTAAGTATGGATGCGAGGAAGACGATACCTGAGCTTGTAAAGATAACTGGGATAAAAGAGACCACTGTGGCATATCATCTGAGAAACCTTGAGAGAAGATATGATATGGAATATGTGCTGGAGATAGACATAGAGAAGTTTGGATATGTAGATTATGTCGCTTTTGGAAAGTTCCTCAATAAAAAGCCTGTGCTTAATCAGATGAAGGAGGAGCTTGAGAAGTATCCTTATGTTCAGGCAGCCATGATAACAAAAGGCGAATATGACATAGTAGTTCTTCTTGTTGCAGAATCTAACAGCAATGCAAGAGGCGCACTGTACGACTTCACACGCGAGGTTTTATCCTCTTATGATATTGAATGGACAATGTCTCCGGCGTATTTCAGCGGATTGGGTTTCATACCGCTTAGAAAGGAGTTCTTCGAGGTATTGAAGGAGAAGGTATGGAAGAGAACAAGGGAGAAGCCGAGACCAGAGCATGACCAGATAACAGAAGTGGAATATAATGTATTGATGGCAATGAACAAGAATGCTGCTGCGGACTTCGCCTCTATCGACAGGGAGATTCATACAGAAAGGGGAAGATCCAATTACGCTTATCACAGGCTTATCGACAGGGGAATAATAAAGAGGGCTACTGTGAATATGAGGAACCTGTCATCAAGGTTTGATGCGCTGTTCATACTGAATATTATAAATATAGATAGCTGGTTAAAGGGCAGAGAGAGATTTATGCTTGATCTCATAAAAGAGAATGACCTGCAGGTTGACACCTACTCGTTCGCATGCGATATAATGTCCCCGAAAGGAGTCTTGCTGATGGCACATGTATTCAAAGATCAGAACCCGGAGGCAATTGCAGAACGACTTATCAAAGATACAGGAGGCGCCAGGATATATGAGATAGTAGTAACGGACATAATAGTAGGTTCTGTTAACAGCAGATTTTCTGATAAGATAAAGACAAGGCAGTATGAGATACTTGTCTCTCATTACAATTATAATCCTGAAAAACTAAAGGAAATGATAAATGGAAACAGATAAAGGTTCTGGTTTTCTGCACACTCCGTGCACATTTTATCTGTAATCTCCTTCTCTGCCTTCCATCTGATATCGCTTATGTTTTTGTCTTTTTTGCAACTTTAAAAGCTTTATGGAGTATATAGTTACCGCAGGTAACCCTGTCAAAATATTAGGAATAAGTTATATTTATCTTATATCTGTATTTCATATTGATGGTTTTGATGAGAGAAGAACTTTCAAAGATCTCGCTTAGCAGGTTATTCAACATACTTACAGACTCTATGACAAGGATGGTAGAGGGACTTAAGGGACTTGTTAAGAGGAATGAGATCGTAGACGACAGTACGGTACGCGAGCTTAGGGAGCATATAAAGAACAGATTAGCTGTAGGAGAAGAAAGAGTAGATAATCAGAATATACTTAAGCTGCTTGATCTTTTCTCTGAGAACAAGGAGGTAATAGAGTTCATAAAGGAGGAGTCTGAAGAGTGGCTCGAGCTCGTTGAAGCCATAGAGAAGCATATAGAGTCAGGAGACAGGACACTCTCTGAAAAGGAGCAGGAAGAGGTAAGGGAGCTGAAAGAGCTTACAGATAAGATAAAGCATACTCTTCGGGAGGACTGAAAATTAATTGCAAATTCTGATGTTATCTTCCATCTATACTAGATTATGGCATGCTTTCAGGTCTTTTGAGAACTCTGCCAGTTCCTCAGGAATCTTTATGCCGTCTATCTTTGCGTTTAGCGCTATTCCTTTCTCCTTCTTTGCTTTCCATACAATCGAGTTAAACTCCTTTATCAAGGGTATTATTGATATGTCAGAGCTTACCTTCCCTGCCTTTGGAAAGCTTGCGTTTTGCAAATCAATTCCATACCTCTCGCCTATAACAGTGCATACCTGTGGTATTATCGGATATTCAAGAGCTATAAATCTCTCAAATATATAGTAAAGAGAGAATATTGCAGAGTTCTTTTCCTGCTCGGTGAACCTGTTGTCAGTATTGTATGCCCTGTTCTTGACCATCTCAAGATAATGCGATGCAAACTCTTCCCACAGGAACTGCTTCAGCCCGAGAGCCGGGCGGAAGAAGTCATATCTCTCATACTCCCTATCTGCATATGCAGTAATATCCTCTATATAGTCTATGAATAACTGGTCCAGCTTGGTAAGTTCTGCAGGCTCATCTGACTTTTTGAACTGAAGTATGAATCTTGCCACGTTAAAGATCTTGTTTATTGTCTTGATCTCCCCACGTATCTTGTCCTTTGTGCATGATATGTCCTGTTTCGATAGATCTCCCTCGCTCGCCACCCATAGCCTGAATGATTCTGCCCCAAACTCACGCAGTATCTCCTGGGGGTCTACCACATTGCCCAGTGATTTTGACATCTTCTCCCCCTTCTCATCCACTATGTGCTGATGGATCCATACATCTTTGAAGCTTGCTTTCCCCGTTTCAAGATAGCCTCTGAGAAGCGTGTAGTACAGCCATGTTCGTATTATCTCCTTGCCCTGCGGCCTTAGCGATACCGGATATGCCTTCCTGAATAACTCTGGATTTGAACCGTACTTTGTTATCAGCAGATTTGATATGGATGAGTCGAACCAGGTGTCAAATACCCGTTCCTCGCCCTTCCATTCTGCGTCCTTGAAATCCGATACTGTGCCTATCTTCTTTCCATTTTTGAATACGTCTGCATCATCAGGAGGGCTTTCCTTCCAAGGCCTGTAATACCTCCCTTGTTTTGGCAATACGACCATCTCCCCCGAATACCACAGTGGGATCTCTGTTGAGTAGAATCTCCTCCTCGATATTGGCCAGTCTATCGATACCTGGTCTATCCAAGCTTCAAGTGTCTTCCTCGCTTCCTCAGGATAGAACGTTATGTGCTTTTGCATCTTCAGTATGTGCTCTTTGAACTCGACCTGCTTCAGATAGAATTCAGGCATGGCTATGAACTCTATCTCAGCCTTTGAACGTTCTGATACCGGGGTTCTGTGTGTTATGCTCTCCTGCTTTAAAAGAAGGCCATTCTCTTTAAGTGTCTCTATCATCTTTGCCCTGGCATCCTTTACCTTAAGCCCCTTTAGGAAGCCTGCATTCTCATTCATCGTGCCGTCCTTCCCTATGGCTATGACTACCTCGAGATTCATCTCCCTGAAGAACCTTATGTCAGTAAGGTCTCCTGCAGAGCACATCATCACTAGTCCTGTCCCCTTCTCAACCTGTGCGAAGGGATGCGCGGCTATCTTAACCTCCTTGTTGAATATAGGGGTTATTGCGGTTTTACCGTCCAGATGCTTGTAGCGCTCGTCATCAGGATTGTATATCACCATCTTGCATGTTGCTATAAGCTCAGGTCTTGTCGTCGCTACCACTATCTTCTCCCCAGTCTCTTTCACGGTCCACTGCACATGATTGAATGTGGAATTTATATCCATGTAGTCGATTTCATTGTCTGCAACTGTTGTCTGCAGCTTTGGATCCCAGTTGCTAACCCTGTTATCCTCGTATACAAGACCCTTCTTATAGAGCTCTATAAATGTAGATTGCGTGAGCGCCCTGTATTCAGGAGAATCTGTAAGATACACGGCTCCGATATGGCTTCCTGTTTTATAAGAGGTGAAGGATATTCCAAGCTTCTCGAAGCTGTCTATTGTGGTCAGCGATGTCTCTTGTAGAAGCTTTTCGCATGCGTCTATGAACTTCTCCCTGCCTACTTTGAATGCAGATATGTTATACTTCTTCTCTGCAGCTATCTCAACAGGGAGACCGTTCCTGTCAAGGCCAAGTGGGAAGAGTACCTGATAGCCCTTCATCCTTCTGTATCTCACAAACATGTCCATGAGACAATAAGTAGCGGCGTGGCCTATGTGTATGGGGGAATTTATGTATGGCGGAGGGGTATCCAGAGAGTATACAGGCTTGCTTGATTTTTCGTCAAAAGCGTACCGCTCCGAATCTCTCCATGATTTTGTAATCTCAAGCTCTCCGGATATGGACCATACCTTTACATCATCGAATTTTATCATGATTTTCCTATAATGATTTGAGTAAATAATTATATTGCTGCCGTTTCTATACAGGATTGCAGACTTATAGTAATACTTATAAACGTTAGCGAGGAATTATACAAAGTGCCAAAGCTTAGCTTTGGTCAGTTCTAAGTGTTTTTAATGGCAAGAATGCACACTGGAAAGCATGGAAAGGCAAAGTCACGAAAGCCTGTTGCTGAGCAAGTGGTAATACCGGAAGGGGCACCTTCAAAGGAAGAGGCAGCGAAGCTCATAGCAGAGTATGCGAAGCAGGGTATGCACCATGCTGCGATAGGTCAGAAGCTGCGAGACGAACACAACATACCTTACATCAAGCATTATTTCGGTAAGAGGCTCCGCATAGTTCTTGAAGAGGAGAAGGTAGGCGGAGAGTACCCGCAGGACTTTATGGATCTCCTCAAGAGGGCTGTAAAGATAAGAAGGCATCTTGCAAAGAACAAGAATGATAAGCATAACACTACAAGTTTAAGAAGGGTTGAATCCAAGATATGGCGCATGACAAAGTACTATAAGATGACCGGCGCTATTCCTGAAGACTGGAAGTACGACCCTGAGAAGGCAGCATTGATTGTAAAAGGTAGCTGATGATGGCACAGAAGAGCGCAGAGAAATGGAAGATGAAGAAGTGGTTTGAGGTCTACTCACCGAAGGTATTTGGCGAGGCATCCATAGGGGAAATACCTGCAGACGAAGAGGAAAAAGCACTCGGCAGGATAATAGAAGTGAACATGTCATGGCTTACGCACAAGCCTGAACACTCCTTCCTTTCAGTAGGACTGAGAGTCACTGACGCCAAGAATAATGCTGCACACACAGAGCTGGAGTTCATGGAACAGATGTTCAGCTACACGCACTCCCTCGTAAGGAGGCATTCAAGTGTCATATACACCGTGGACAAGTTTGCCGACAAGGAGGGCAAACCGGTAGTCGTAAAGCTTATCGCAGTATCCTTTTCCAAACTTGCAACTCCTAAGAAAAGCCAGATAAGGAAGAAGCTGCAGGAATACTGCAAGGAATACATATCAGGCAAGAACAAGGATGAGATAATAAAGGGAGTTATGGACAACTCACTGCAATCCGGGGCAAGGGATGCGGTGAAGAACATAACAAGGATGGCAAAACTTGAAGTAAGGAAGCTTGAATTCTGATCCTTCCTTTATCCGTTACTTGATCTGAATCTTTTTATACCCAGCATTAGTATGTCTTATGTTCAGCTTCAGCCCTTGGCTCTGGATTTTATGAACTCGCTTAGGACCACCGCGTTATTGTGCTCAGTGTCCTTTGCAGCATAGAGCAGCGTTACGTCGCTCTTCTCAACCATCGCCAATATGTCCTCTGAGCGCTTGTTCTCCTCCAGCTCCTTCATATATTTTGCCTTGAAGGATTCCCATTTCTTAGGGTCATGGTCGAACCACAATCGAAGCTCATTGCTCGGGGCTATATCCTTCATCCACACATCCACATTTGCAGTACTCTTCTTGACTCCTCGTGGCCATAGCCTGTCAACGAAGACTCTCTTCCCATCAGTTATGCTTGCCTTATCGTAGATACGTTTGACTCCTACTAACACGATTGGCACCTGGTTTTATTTTGCTGCTTTTCATTTATATAGCTATTGTAGAAACCTGAGTCCTTTTCGTCATTTAACAGAGAGCATGGAAAAATAGCAGTGTGTGATTTTTGCTGTTGGCCATGCGTTGGCCTTTCTCTAAGCGCATCTGCAATGATTAACACGCAGACTGTAGTAGACCAAATACATTAAATAAAGATAGAGGTAAGGAGAGCCCTTACCTCAAAAAAACTCGTTTATGATACGGGATGCCAAGGAGACGTTAATGTCTCACCGGTGTAGGAACAATAAAACGGGTTGCTGTTGGATGTTCCTGTACCCAAATTTCCTGTTGCAGGTTCAAGAGAGTTTATTAAAGAACCTAGACCTCCGATTACAGTTCCAAAATACGAGCCGAACACGCCATGGCATGTTCCTGCTTCGTTTGCCTGGTTGTATCCTGGAGACTGCAGTGTTCCTTGTGCAGATACCATGCTGAACAGCATGGTTATTGCCAATACAGATATTCCTATCGCTGTTGTCTTATTCATAGACTCACCTTTATCCTATATGCCGGACAGATTTATTATATGCTGGGTTTTAGTGGAACTGTGGCAGTTATACGATTTTTTATATGAGATCTGTGTTCAGGAATGCGCATGGAAAGTTATACTGTACAGCAACTGAGCTTGGAGATGTCCTGGTAGAAAGCCATTGCCGCAAGCTTCAGGCTCTCGCTCAGCGTTGGGAATACGTGCACAGTGTCTATTAGGTCATCTATAGTAAGGCCGAATTTGACCGCAAGCGCCCCTTCGTGTATCAGCTCTGCCGCATGTGGGGCAAGTATGTGCACTCCCAATATCTTCTTTGTCTTATGGTCTATCACTATCTTTACCAGACCCCTGGTATCTCCTATTATCGCTGACTTTGCTACGAATCGCAACTCTAGAGGGCTGCAGCTGCACCTTATTTTGTTTTTTATAACCTGCTCTTCAGTCATGCCTACCATTGCAGCTTCAGGGTATGTGAATATCGCACTCGGCACCTCATTCAGGTTTATGGTCTTATTTGCCTTCTCAAAGATGTTTGATGTTGCAATATTGCCCTCTTTTGCAGCAAGCGTCTCGAGCATCGGCTCTCCAGTAACATCCCCTGCAGCATATATGTTCCCTGCGGTGGTCTTTAGCCCTTTGTCAACTTTTATGAAGTTCCTCTCATTCAGCTTCACGCCTGCGGAATTAAGGTTAAGTTCTTCTATGTTTGCCGTCCTTCCGGTTGCAAAGAGTATCTCCTGCGCTTCGAAGACCTGCTCCTTTCCATTGACTCTCGCAGTTATGCTCGTTGACCTTTTTCCCGAATCTATACTGACTAATTCTGCACTGGTAACTATCTTGATCCCATCCTCATCCATATACTCTGTCATATAGTTTCCTATCTCAGGCTCCCAGTTTGGTATTATCCTGTTGCTTCTCTGGAGCAATGTGACTCTGACACCGAGCCTTGCAAATAGCTGTGTGAATTCAAGGCCCAGCGCCCTCCCGCCTACTACTATCAATGATTCCGGAAGCTCTTTCATTGACAAAGCTTCTTCATTTGTAAGGTATCTTGCCTTTTCTATCCCCTTGATCTTCGGGACAGATGCTCTTGCACCTGTCGCTATAAGTGTATTTTTCGAATGCACCTCTTTTTTCCCTGCAATAATAGTATTCGCATCTTCGAATCTGCCTAATTTGTCCATGAAGGTTATGTTCTCAAGCGCACCCAGTACATCTGTATACTTCTGGCCTCTTAACTCATCTACCAGTTTGTCCTTCTCTGCGACTATCTTCCCGTATTCAATCTTTCCAATCTCGTATCGCAGTCCCGAATATCTTCTTTTTCTTAGTTCCTCTAAGAACGTACTTACTGTTATCAGCCTCTTGCTTGGTACACACCCGACATTTATGCATGTTCCTCCCAGTACTGCACCTTCAGTTGCACCATGGCCTATCATTACCGTCTTGATTCCAAGCTCGTTTGCTTTTATGGCTGCCGCAAATGCTGCAGAACCCTGTCCAAATATCGCATATTCAAACTCCTCTATCTAACCACCTTTGAAATGTACTCCTTGTTTGCAATATCACATGATATTATCTGCGTTTTGTAATAGTTTATGTGCTTTATTATGCTCCTTACCGTCTGCTTTACTTCTGTATTTATTGCGTATATGCGCTCCTTTCCCTCCTTTCTGACCTTAACGAAACCACAATTAAGCAGGCAGTGCAGATGATGGGAGGCGTTGCTCTGCTCAATGCCAGTAATCTCGACAATCTCGCTTACATTAAGGTCCTTCTTTTCAAGTGCCTCCAGTATGCTGAATCTGCTGTAATCTCCTATCGCATAGAAAAATACCTTAAACTCCAATTTGTCCATATGATCACGCTATAAAGAGCTGTTTATTGCCCCTTCCAACTGGCCCAGAGTATATGAAGGAGACCCGTTTATGTATAACACAGTGCCATTTGAAGAGATAAGATAGTATATGTCAAGATAGCCCTTAGGGTCGTAACTTGCAGTCATATTATATCCTGCAAGAGCAGGTATTACTGTATTGTTGGAGTAAGCGTTTGGTGCATAAGAGCTTACAAAGTTGGCTATAGCAGGACCCTGGTAACCGAGGTCATTGTACATTTCCAGTTCCACTATCTTGATTCCACGGCTCTTGAAGAATTGATAGTTCTGATTTACAACCTGATTCCCCTGGGCGCAGGTAGAACACCATGTAGCTACAAACCATAAGAGCGTAGTATGCCCTTTGTATTTTGATAGATTTGCATATGAACCGTTATCCAGAAGAAAATTATAATCCGGAGCTTTAGACCCTATAGTGATGTTTTTGGTATTTTCACTCCTGATATTCTGATTTGACTGAATAAACAACAGCACAGCTGCGATTACCACAATACTGACTACCGCACCTATCATCAAGCTTTTTTTCATTTTTTCACCTTACAACATTTCTCAATATTTCTTGTCACGAGAAAGACACTGAAGGCAAGAAGTATTATCGAGGATATAATAAAGAGTGGCTCATAGGTTGCAAACGGTCCCTGAATAGCGCCTGCCGTTCCTATTATTGTGGATGTAGATGCGCCAAACGCAGCCAGTATTGCAGGTATGACCGATGTGCAGCATAGGCTACTGGGCAGCAGTGCGGCAAGTATTGCACCGAACCCTGTCTTGCCACTCATCGAGGTATTGTTTGAAAATGCATAGGCATTGGCAGCAAGAGAGAATCCGAGAAGCACGCTTACTAGAACAGATACTGTAAGGGAGAAAGCATTTAGGCCAAGTATTATTTTGGGCTGAAGGAGATTTAACGAAGAGCTTGAAATGAGAAACGAATAACCGAGAAATGATAATATTGCGATTACTAGAAAAGCAAACAGGTAAGTTTTAGAGCCGAGTACCAGGCGTATTGCGTTTATCATACCTGCACCTATTGACACAATATATGATTGCACAATCATATTTATAATGCTTGCCGATACTCTGTCTTATTCTGATATTAGTATGCAGGGAGAGAGATTTGAACTCTCGAACCCCTACGGGAGCAGGCCCTGAACCTGCCGCATTTGGCCAAGCTTTGCTATCCCTGCATAGGATAGATTAGTATCAATAAGGAAAGACTAAAAAAGAGTTAGGTTACTGCCTGCATGTAAACGCATCTTACAACAGGGTCGCTTGGACAGGATGCGACTGCAGTTACGTTTATAAGATATGTTCCAGGAGTCGTTATTCCCTGCAGGTTTCCGCTTACCGATACAGGCACGTATTCGGTTATGTAGCTCGGGCCTGCAGCCGAGTCAACTACGAATATGACCAGGTTCCCTACACCGTTTGTAGTATTTCCTATGTATATGTTGCTTACGCCTGGAGGAACATTTATGCTGGTTATGGCTCTTGCAGGAGGCCCTTCATTCCCAACTATCGAAGCTACGCTTGCAAGATTTGATGCTGCCTGCTGCGACTCCGCACTGCCGAAAGAGGTATTTGCATTTGAAACCTGTATGAATGCGATTACTACTACAGGAAGGAGTATTGCAAGTCCGAAGGAGAGCGTAAGTAGAAGCTCAAAGCTCGATTGGCCCTTCCTGCTTCTTGATCGCATTCTCCCACCAGTCAATCTCTCTCCCTGTTTGTTATTATGAGCTCCTTCTGATTTTTAATCTTGTCGTACATTATCTTTTCTAGCTTCTGCATGGTGCTATACAGGTTGAAGTCCTCAACGTGTATGGTTGTCACTCCCTTGTTTGTAAGGCCGACCATTGCCTTCAGCTGGTAGCTCCTGGACTTTATCCTCTTTATATTAAGGTGTATATAGCTGACCTTTATGCCGCTGAACCTGTCTATCTTCTCTGCCATTTTGTTAAGCTCGTTTAGCAGATCGCTTTCGTACTCCTTTGTGTACTCATCAAGGCCTGAGAGCACTATGTCATAATCGGTTGTGCTTATCTCCTTTGATGCAAGCTCGAATATGTTGCTTATTGTCAGTATGCCTACTGGCTTGCCCTTCCTTGTAGCTATGATCGTACTGCTCTTGTTGTTGATGAAATCCCTGACTGCCCCTTCCAGATTTGAGTCAGAGTCTACAGTCCTGAAATCATGGGTTGCTATATCACTTGCCTTTGTCCCGCTCATCGATACTGTACCTTTGTTGCTCTTGGAACTCCTGCTTGCCTCTTTCATTCCAAATCTAATTATGTCACTGTACCTAAGCACTCCGTATATCTCCCCTTTTGCAGAGGCAACTGGCAGCTTCTTTACCTTGTACTGCTCCATGAGCTCCTTTGCCCTTCTTACATCCTCATCCTGCTCTATTACAAGTATTGGGAAGCTCATTGCTTCTGATACGGTCTTGTCCGATAGCATGTGAAGTGAGAGCATTGCCTTGAGTATGCCGTTCCTCTTCAGCATACCTTTTACCTTATTGTTCTCCATGTAAGGGAGTGCATTTATGGAAGAGGAATTGAACTCCTTTATAACGCTGCTTATGCTTGAACCTGCATTTACAACAGCAGTCTTAATGGCAAGCTTCCCTACAGGAAGCGTTTCGGACACAGTAAGGTTTCTTTTCTTCCCTAGTGCCTTCCTGTCCACTATCCCATAGTAGCGCTTATTCCTTGTTACAACAACCGCTCCTTCCTCGTTTATCTTCTCTATCAACTTCACAAGAGGCGTCTTGTAGTCATAAACGGATGACTCCGAGACAAGCTCTTTAGGTATCGTTTCGAATGCTATTGCCATATCAAACACCCTTTGCCCTTGGCAGGACAAATTTATTAAGCAATGTACCTTTATAATATGTGGTTCTTACAGTTTAGCCTTGTGCTACTGTTGCCAGGATGGCAGATCGGCTATGCGTCCGCCTGCAGAGCGGAGTAGAGGGGTTCAACTCCCTTTCCTGGCTTATTATCAAGATTGCGTAGCATATCCTTCTACAAGACTAAAGACTCTGGGTGCATGCAATTATAATTTTTAAGCATCCAGTTATCTCTTGATATAATGAGCGATAGTACAAACAGGAACATAGGATTTTCTCTAGAGTATATGGATAAATCCGTAGATCCGAGAGAGGATTTCTACAGGTTTGCGGCTGGAAAATGGATAGACACGCATCCTCTGCCCCCTGATCTCCCTTCCATAGGTGCGTTCAGGGAGTTGAGTGAGCTTAATCTGGATTACCTGCATGAGATAGCAGAGAGATGCGCATCTGGGAAGAGTGATGCAGGATTTTATGCAAAGCTTGTCGGAGATATTTATTCATCTGCCATGAATACAGAAAGGATAGAGGAACTGAAATTCAAGCCTATTGAGAATGCATGGAAATTGGCCAGTAGCATAAATTCAAAGGAGGAACTTGCACGTTCGATTCCTGAACTAAATATGCTTGGCATTTATCCTTTCTTCGGATTCTTCGTGGCGCCTGATGACAAAAAGTCTTCGGTATATGCCTTTTACATAAATCAAGGAGGCTTGTCTCTGCCTGACAGGGATTATTACCTTAAGGAAGATATGGCAGAGATACGCAGATACTACCTAGAACACATGAAGAAGATGTTCATATTATATGGCATGGAGGAGAGCAAAGCCAAAGAGTGGGCAGATACAGTTCTTGATATAGAGACCAAGATTGCAAAGGCAAGCTGGGCGAGCGAAGATGTAATCAACGATATAAAGAACTATAATCAGATTAAGACCGATGAGCTTGAGAAGAGATATGGAAATCTGATGCTTAGAGAGGATATGAAGAGATTTGAGGTTCCTGATGTTCCTTACATAATAGTCAGGCAACCTGACTTCCTTGACTTCATAAATTCTATGATGATTAATGAAAGTCTGGATAGGATAAAGATTTACCTTTACTGGAATGTGATAAACGAGTATGCTTCAATGCTGCACAAGCAGGCTGATGAAGAGCATTTTGACATGTTCGGGAGGAAGCTCCTTGGCCAGAAGGAGCAGCGCGTCAGATGGAAGCGTGCTATAAGGATGGTGAATGCGTGCGTAGGAGAAGCTCTCGGAAGCATATATGTAAAGGAGCACTTTGATGAGGAAGCCAAGAGGAAGACAGAGGAGCTGGTTTCGGACCTTATAGAAGTTCTCAAGGAGAGGATACAGGCTCTTACATGGATGGGAGATGAGACAAAGGCTAAGGCGATAGAGAAACTTAGCAAGATGAAGGTAATGGTCGGCTATCCCGATAGATTCCGCGATTATAAAGGGCTTGTGACAGACCCTGATGATTATGTAGGCAATGTCATACGTACATCAGTATTTGAGACTTTGAGGTATACCAGGCGTGTAGGACTCCCGGTTGACAAAGAGGAGTGGCAGATGAACCCCCAGGATGTAAACGCTTACAACTCCCCTTCTGACAACAGAGTGGTCTTCCCTGCAGGCATACTGCAGCCACCGTTCTTCGACAAGAATATTGATTATGCAGTCAATTATGGAGGCATAGGAACAGTGATAGGGCATGAGATCACGCATGGCTTCGACAATAATGGAAGGTCGCATGACGCAGATGGAAATCTTAATGACTGGTGGACAACAGATGATGAGAAGAAGTTCAATGAGCTTGCAGACCTTGTGGAAAAGGAGTACTCTTCAAAAGAGATTCTTCCTGGAGTCTTCATAAACGGCAAGCTGACCATGGGAGAGAACCTTGCGGACCTTGGAGGGGTTAACATCGCATATGATGCTTTGATGCGAAGGCTTGGCAAAGATCCTGCAGGGAATGTTGTGGTTGACGGCTTCGATCAGAGCCAAAGGTTCTTCATCTCGTATGCACAGGTGTGGAGATCTGTTTATAGCAAGGAATTGACCACGATGTATATCGTAGTTGATCCGCACTCGCCGGCTAAGTACAGGGCGATAATACCTTCTCAGAACAACCCTGCCTTTGACAAGGCCTTCCCTCCGAAGGATGGTATTCAGCAAACGAGGAAGTATATAGGAGTATGGTAAATTTTACAATATGCAGTAATCTGCAAGCAGCAGACAGATTGCTTATTAATTTTGGCAGACATATATTCTTGTGGTAATATGGGAAAGAGAATAATTGTTCATGAGAGAGACCATCCCTATGCTGTGAAGCTTGGGGATCTTGCAGGTTTTAAGAACCTTACAAACGATGAGAAGCTGCTCAAGTACGAAGTGCACATCTGTGCATGCGGATTGTCAAAGAACAAGCCGTTCTGCGACGGAAGCCATGCAAAAACACATGGAGAAGAGAGCGAGCACGTCTACACGTATGACAAGGAGCACTCCCGCTCTGAAGTGTATGAAGGGTACAAGGAGTAAACCTTAACGCAGAGGAGCTGCTGTTCTTTTGGATTTGTTACTGCTCCTCTCCTTTTACCATTCCGTTCTCCTTCCACCATTTGTATAGAGTCAGGAATGATGGGGCGACCTTTACTCCGCTGCTTATCATCTTGTCTACCTCGGGAATTGTGAATCTCTCCAGCTTTTCTGTCATTTCATGCTTTCTAGGCTCTTTGTCAGTCATTGCTACATATAGCGTTATGAACTCGTTTGCAGTAGCTTCTGAAGGCGTTTGCGTATACAGCATTTTGAGCTTTACCGGAACGCCTAGCTCCTCGTCCACTTCACGGATAGCAGCATTTAACGTTGATTCGCCCTTGCTGACATGACCTGCGGCTGCTGAGTTGTAATGCAGCGGAAAGGTATCGGTATCTGCGGACCTTAGCTCGAGCCACATCCTTCCGGATTTGTCAAATAGGAATATATGCACTGCACGGTGCATCTTGTCCGTCTTATGTATGCCTTTTCTTGGAGCTTCACCAATAACCCTGTTGTTCTCATCCACTATATCTATCATCTCTTCCATTTAATCCCTATTTATCAGAATATTTGCCTGAATCAGTAATTCCATATTATTGCAGAGCTATTTTGCAATAGTGCTCTTCCCAACTGCACTCTGCCCCGTAAAGCATATTACCTTTCTCTGCATTTCGTCATCCGCTGTAAGCCACCGGCGAGAATTGGACTCGCGACCTTCTGCTTACCATGCAGACGCTCTACCACTGAGCTACGGAGGCGTAACGTGAAGATAAGTATATATACTTATTATTCATAATTGTATCGGAAGCTTATTTAAAAAAATCGGTCGGAAACGCTTCCTGCTGTGAGATCATGGTATTGCTTGAAATAATAGGAGGCATAGTTGTTCTTTTGGTCCTTATAGCCATAGGGGCGATGTACAACGGCCTTGTAGTGAAGAGGAACAGGGTACAGGATGCGTGGGCGCAGATAGATGTGCAGCTTAAGAGAAGGTATGACCTGATACCTAATCTGATAGATTCCGTAAAGGGCTATGCCAAGTATGAGCGCGGAGTACTTACAGACGTTACAAAGATAAGGGCATCTCTTGTTACCGGTTCGGTCCAGGACAAAGCTGCTGCAAACAACCAGCTAAGCCAGGCCCTGAAGTCGATATTCGCAGTGGCTGAGAACTATCCGGACCTTAAGGCATCGCAGAACTTCCAGCAGCTGCAGCAGGAGCTCGCAGCTACAGAGGACAGGATAGCCTTTGTAAGGACCTCTTATAACGATTATGTTCTTGATTACAACAATGCAACGCAGACCGTGCCTAACGTATGGATTGCGTCTACGTTTAACTTCAAGAAGGCTGACTTCTTCCAGGCACCTGATGAGGAAAAGGCTGTAGTCAAGGTAGACTTCAGCGACCTCAATTCACAGGCTCCGCAGCAGCCTGCTGCACAGTCTCAGCAGGGAGGACAGCAGCCTTCACAGAATCAGCCAAAGGCTGGGAAGAAAGCAGGCGGCAAGTAGTTTAACTGGTGATGAGAGTGGCGAGCTTCTTTGACGAAATAGCGAGAAACAGGCTGAAGTCAATAATACTGATGATGCTCTTCTCTCTACTCTTCTTCGCGATAATATACTTGGTAGTGTGGCTGCTTGGCGGAGGTCTGTTCGGATTGATAATAGGCGGCATAATAATAGCTGCATATGCGCTCTTCTCATACTTTTACGGGGCAAGCACAGTGCTTAAATTATCAAGGGCTAAACCTGCAAGCCAGAAAGATTATCCTGTACTATATGAAATAGTAGGAGGGCTTGCTGCTGCCGGGCAGATAAAGATGCCCAAGATATACGTAATAGATACCAAGGATCCTAATGCATTTGCAACTGGGAGAAACAAGAACAACGCTTCCATAGCTGTGACAACCGGACTTCTCTCAATGATGAACAGGCAGGAGCTCGAGGGTGTCCTCTCGCATGAGATATCCCACATATACAACAACGACATACAGTTCATGATGCTTGCCATTGTCTTTGGAGGCGTCATAGGCATAATTGCGGCTTTCTTCAGGTACTCATTCTTCTTCGGTGGAATAGGCGGGAACAGGAGCAATGGCGGACTTGTACTGATTGTAGAGTTGGTATTGGCACTGCTCGCCCCATTGGTCGCAATGCTCCTCAGACTTGCCATATCAAGAAGGAGGGAGTATATGGCTGATGCAAACGGTGCAAGGATGACAAGGGATCCTGCCTCTCTTGCAAGTGCCCTTAACAAGATAAAGGACTTTACGCAGAATCCGCAGAAGGTAGCTGCTGCAAAGCAGAGCGGAAATTATGCAAATCCCGTAACGACATACCTTTACTTCTCCAATCCAATAAATATGCAGTCGG
>JAJZKU010000014.1 GCA_021850705.1 Microcaldota archaeon | reverse complement strand
AAAACCTGCTCCCAAGAAAGCGGGCAAGATAGATGTTAATCCTACGTTCAAGATAGAGAACATAGTGGCAAGCGCAGATCTGGGCGTAGAGCTCGATCTGTATGCGATTGCGAAGTCGTCTGCTGACGTGGACTACGAACCTGAGCAGTTCCCAGGGGCTATATGCAAGATACATAACCCTAAGACTGCGATACTCCTGTTCAAGAACGGGAAGATAATCTGCACAGGGGCGAAGACGGAAGCTGACATAAAGCGCGCAATAGACCAGGTAGTAAAGATAGTGAAGAACTACATACTTGTAAAATCCTGATACATCTGTCAGTACTTTATAAGAGAGATTACGTCGTTACTGCCAAGTATGGCTCTTCCCTTAAGGAATTCCAGCTCTATCATGAACATCATGCATTTTACAATCCCGCCTGCTTCTGTTACAAGTTCTGAAGCTGCCTTCGCAGTGCCTCCTGTGGCTAGCAGATCATCCACTATCACTATCCTACTCCCTTTCCTTACCGCATCTGCATGCATCTCTATAGTTGCATTTCCGTATTCAAGAGCATACTCCCTGCTTATAGTGGCATAGGGCAGTTTACCCTTCTTCCTTATCGGTATGAAGCCCTTGCCAGTCTTGTATGCAAGCGCAGAGCCTATTATGAAACCGCGTGCTTCTATTCCTGCAACGTAATCAAAGTCTATCGACGCCAACTTATCTGCCATCCTGTCTATTACCGTAGAAAATGCCCCATGATCCTGAAGGACAGGCGTTATGTCCTTGAATATTATCCCTTTCTTGGGGTAATCCTTGACGTCTCTTATCAAAGATATTGCTTTATTTAAAGAATTTTCCATGTTATGACCAAGCATATACCGTTTAGGCAGACTTATAAACATTTATTAATCCAATAATGTTAATTATTATGCCGTGGCATAGATGATATTATGGCATCAAGGCATTTACCTAAGACACTTGCACTAATACCTGATGGGAATAGGAGATGGGCAGAGCAGAACAAGCTCTCAGTATTTAAGGGTTACAATCACGGAGTGGGCAAGTTCATAGACTTCAGCGAGTGGTGCGTTAACGAGGGCATACGCAATATAACAGTGTGGGCATTCTCTTCCGAGAACATAAACAGACCTAAGAGAGAGGTTAATGCGCTCTTTCACATTTACGAGAGGGCTGCGAAGGACAAGAAGCTGATGGAGAAGATACACAACAACAGGATGAAGATCAATATAATAAGCAATCCTGCAGTAATTCCGAAGAGGCTCGTATCGATACTTAGCAGAATAGAAGAAGAGACAGCACACTACAATGAAAATGTGACGAATATACTTCTCGGCTACGGTGGAAGGGCAGACATAGAGTTTGCGATTGAGAAGATGAAAAGACTGAAGAAGTTCGATATTGCAGAATTTTCGAATAACCTGATGTCAAAAGCGATACCAAACATAGATCTTATAATAAGAACATCTGGCGAGATGCGCCTTTCCGGATTCATGCCTTGGCAGTCGGCTTACTCGGAGCTTTACTTCTCAGATAAGCTCTGGCCGGACTTCACCAAAAAGGATTTCTCTCTCGCTATCGAAGAGTACAACAGGAGAGAGAGGAGATTTGGCAAGTAATGTGTTCTCATGAAAGGGAAGAAGAAGGATATCTCAGACTACGCTTCTTATTTTAACATGCAGCTGCCTGGCAGCACTTCACTAGTAGCAATACTGGTAGTATTGGGCCTCATAGTAGGTGTGATCTCGTCGATAGCCACAAATTATGGAAACCTTAACAGCGTGGTTCTTCTCAACGGGGCCAGTACAGGAGTCATAGTAGTCACCATACCTGCCATACTTGCAGCCGTTTTCTTCAAGAGCATAAGGAGAAGGCTTCGCATCAAGCATACCTTATTCGCAGCGCTTATTGCAACTTTGATTTATTCCGTGCTGATAATGATAGATGTGGCATTGTTTGCATTTCTCAGGAGCAGTGTACTGGAATACGTAATACTGATACTTGCAAACGCTGCGGTTTATGGATACTGGTTTGCCATTGGCAAGATGGTCGTAGGGCAACGCAAGAGCGCAGCTCTGACTTCTGCATTCCATCCGATAGTCAATGTGCTTTTCTATCTGCTCCTCGGTGAGTACCTTCTGGATATAAGTCTGCCGTTGAATCAGGCCCTAATAAAACTTTACGGAGGCATGATAGTCTTTCTTGTACTTGGTTATGTCTCGATATATCTCATAGAAAGACCGGGCAAGAAGACCCTTGATACGCGGCCGGTTGAGATTTTCTCCCTTATGTCAGAGCAGTGGCTTTACAATATAACAAAGAACCAGAGCCCTATGCTTGCAAAGGGCACAAAGAGGGAGATAAAAGTAAATCTGCTCCTACTTAAAGGCTCTAAGAATAAAACCGTTTTCGTGATGCCTGACCTGCACTATGGGCCTTTCGCAGGCGTTGGAGGAGGCCTGCTTCCTGAGAGACTAGGCAATCTTATCTACAGCAGGTATGGGGCAGTGCCTTTTGTAATGCATGGTGCAGTGAATATAGATGATAACCCATTATACATGCACCAGATAGAGGAGATGGAGAATAAGATATCAGAAAACCTTGACAGGATGCTTAAGACCGGTTCAAGAGAAGCGTATGGAAACGTAAATTTCGGCTCCAGCGGAAGATGCCACGTTGCAGATATAACAATAAACAGCTCTCACATTGCATTGCTCAGCAAGGCTCCATATATTACAGAGGATATCTCTCGCGATGTTGGTAAGAGACTTGAGAGTGTAGTGGCTTTGAAAGGAAAGCAAGTCTTCCTTGTGGACTCGCATAACTCCAGGTTTGAATCAGCTCCTGGAGATGAATTGCGCGGAGTTTATGACGGCAGCAAGTATGAAGCGATGTATGCTGATGCGATAAGAAGAGTTTTATCGAAAAGCAGAGGGGGAGGAAGGCTAAGGTTCGGGTCAAGCACGGTAAAGCTGAGCAGTGTGCTGAAAGGCCATGATCTTGGAAGCGGATACACAAGCGCCGCGGTATTTGATTTTAAAGGCAGGAAGTTCTGCGTCATCTATTTCGATGCGAATAATATGCTCCCTGGATTCAGGAACAGTATAATAGCATATGTCAGGAAGAATTTCAGTATGGATTCTGAGATATGCACTAGCGACACACACTCTGTTAATACCATAGCGATGTCTGCCATGAACTCTCTTGGAAGGTATACCAATGAAAGGGAGATATATCCTCATGTACATAAGCTTGTGAGCGAGGCGATTGATGACATGGAATATGTAAGGGCGTCGAGCAAGACTTTGTATATAGATGATTTTTATACATGGGGAGAGCACTCCTTCGAGAACATACTGAAAATGGCAGAGGACATAGGCAGGGTCATAAGACACGTCATTCCATTCGTAATAGCTGCCGCTTTTATAATAGCCGCATGGGTCATATATACTGTTTGACAGGTGGGTAGATGGCACTGGATAACCATGTTGTAGGCATTCTGGGATTCATACTCTACATAGTGATTCTTTTTCTGTTTGCAATGAAGGCAGTATTTTTCAGAAGGAGAAAGCTCTATCCGCTTGGTATCGCACTGCTCCTTGGAGTAGAGATATCGTTGCTTTACAATATGAGCTTCCAGTCTATGGTGAGCATACTCTTCGGAATAATGCTGTTCAATCTTGTACTCTCTGATGAGCTCCGCAGCATAAGGCTGCTGATAGCAGTATTGGGATTGGTCTTCCTATTGCTCTTTTCCGGGGAAGGGCCATTGGCATTGGCAGTTCCGCTTATGCTGGGACTCTCGAGCGAGCTCTTTTCAGAGCGCGAGTATGAGAGCCATGTGAATAACAAGGAGATAGAGATCAAGAGGGATTTCATACATCTGTCTGGGGGAATATTCCTATTTGTAGTATTCCTGATCTTAGGTTATCCTCTTGACGGCTATGTAGTGCAGTATGTGTTCATATTCGGACTTCTTGCGGTCTTTTATGCAGAACTCTGGAAGAACAGCAAGTTCAGCATGGCGCTTTATAGCGTTGAGAAGCATAAGGATTACGTAGGTTACGGTGCGATATGGCTTGGCATTGGCACTCTTATAGCATATGTATTCATGGATAAGAGTTTCTTCCTTTTGGCACTCCTTGCTATATACTTTGCAGATCCTGTCGCAACCTTCGCAGGAAATTACTGGAGATCCTCAAAGCTTCCGCACAACAGGAAGAAGAGTGTTGCAGGTTCCCTGGCATACTTCCTGGTTGTTGCGATCCCTGGATTTATCCTTGTTGGGCCTCTTGCAATACTTTTTGCATTACTGGGAGCTGCGGTAGAAAGCTTGCCAATCAAATTGGATGATAACTTCTCGGTGTCAGTAGCTCTTGCGTTGCTCTTCCTTGTGCTGCTTTATATGGGAGTTATCTGATTATATTGAGGATATGCTAAGAAGCAGGAATGGCAGTACTCCGAGTATGATAAGCCCTGCAAGCAGTATTATCGCTCCTGCAGATATCCTGCGGTCTATCTCCCTGTACGGCTTCTTTATTTCCTCTCCTTTTAGGAAGGACCTTTCTATGAGCCACAGCATAGCTGCAGCTATAATCAATATGCCTATTACCGGTATCAATCCGAGAGCGCCGAATGTTCCGTACGCGCCTATGAATATTAGCACGTCGCCTATGAATCCTGCAGTCAAGGGTATTCCCACTGTGGCGAATACGCCAGCTATGAAGAGATAGGCTATGCCGGAATAGTTCTTCATCACCCCTGTAATCTTCTTTATCTCAAGCGTGCCGTATACCTCATCCATAGTGCCTGCTATCAGGAAGAGTATTGATATCGCAAGCGCATGGCTCATCATTGCATAGGTTCCTCCTATGAATCCTGCAAAATTTGCTGCGGCTATTCCTACCCCTATTATGCCCATGTCCGTTATGCTCGTGTATGCGATCATGCGCTTCATATTCGTCTGCTTGAGGCTGACTATTGCAGAGTATATTGCAGAGAAGGCGAATATGGCCGCCATATATGGGGCATAGGTGGTAGCTACAGGGAGTATGAGAAACATGAGTATCAGGCCGTATCCTCCGAATTTTAGCAGTATGCCTGCAAGTATCATGCTTCCTGTCGTAGGTGCTTCAGTATGCGCATCTGGAAGCCAGCTGTGGAACGGGAAGACAGGCATCTTTATCATAAATGAGATGAGAAGAAGCATCATTATTGCGAGTTGTGTGCCTTGTGGTATCAGGGAGCCATTGCTTATTAGATAGGATATATCAAAGCTGTGCGCAGGAACTGCGGAATATAGCAGCATTATTGCAATTAGAAGAAGGAGACTTGAAGTTATCGAATAAATTATGAACTTTATAGAGGCATAGCGCTTGTTGTATCCGCCGTATATGAAAATGATAAAGAACATCATGACTTCTGTTACTTCCCAGAATACGTAAAAGAGGAAGAAGTTAGCAGCAAGGAAGATGCCGAGTGCTGACATCTCAGATATCAGGAGTATTGTGCCGTAGAGTTTCTCCTTCTCCCTTATGAAGTAATAGCCTACTACAGATACTGCAAGGAAGAGAATGGCAGTCATTGCCAAAAGTATAGAGGTTATGTTAGTTAGTGCAAGGCTGAAGGAGAGACCGAGTTGGCTTATGTAGAGTGCAGAGAATGAAACAGTTGCATAACCGGAAGTCTTTGCAACGAATATGGAAAGCATGGCAAGAGCCAGTACGATAATGGAACATGCTACGGTAACTTTTCCGGCGTGTTCTCTGTCAAAGTATGCAAGCGGCACTAGGAATAAAAGAGGAATCAGTACAATTATTGGAAGTATGAAGGACATCAGTTACCACCATGCTTGAACAAAAATTCCGCATATTTTTCTATTACATCCTGGCCTGCAGAAGGTTTTACCTTTTCAAGGGCTTTAGTCATACCGTTCATCGATATGGAATACTCTTCGGAATCATTTATCTCACTTTCCATAGCTTCTGTCTTTGCTATGTTGCATGCCTTTGATATATCTGCGGGAGTATAGCCATTCGTCATCTCTGCAATTTTTTCGTAGTCTATATCGTCGGCCTTTGGCACGCCTTCCAGGTTTTTCTTGAATAGCAGCACGCGGTCTTCTTCCTCAGGAGGGTGCACAAATATGAGTTTCTCGAACCTGCCACTTCTCAGCAGAGCGGGATCTATTCTCTCGGGAAGGTTGGTAGCTCCTACAACGACTATGCCTTTAGAGGATCTGATGCCATCCATCTCCTGCAGGAACTGGCTTATGACCTGCGAGGTCAATTCGGAAGCTCCTTTTCTGCTAGGGGTAAGCGCGTCTATCTCATCTATGAAGATTATGCATGGTGCATTCTCCCTTGCTCTGTCGAATGTTTCCTTTATCCTTGCAAGGTATTGGTCGTATCCTCCTTCGGTCAGTTCAGCCCCTGACACGTTTATCATCTTTACATCGCTTATCTGGCTGAGTACGGCTTTCATTAGCATGGTCTTTCCGCATCCAGGAGGCCCAAACATCAGTATTCCGCGTATGTCCTTTATCTTGTACTTCGATACTAGCTCAGGTCTCTGCAGAGGCACCTGCACCGCTTCATATAGCGCCTTTTTAGCATCCTCTAATCCCACTACATCTTCAATAGACGTTGTGCCTGCCTCTTTTGCCGTTTCCTCAGGGTGTACTCTTCTCTCGTAATCGTACTTGAACTTTTCATAATCTGCTATCTGGCGCATCGAAGTTGATGGTTTCCTGCTCTTTATAGTTGCAATCAGATCATCATTGGTTATAGCGAGTATCTTGCTCTGGTTGCTTGCGTCTTCAGATACCTCCCTGGCAGTGTCTTCGCATATCGCTTTTATGTCAGCTCCTGAGAATCTCTCGGTTAGGGACGCGAGCTTATCGTAATCTATGTCCTTTTCTATAGGGAGGTTCTTCAGGTATATCTTGAATATCTTCTCTCTCCCAGATTTGTCAGGAAGAGGCATGTATATTATCTTATCAAATCTTCCTGGACGCATTATGCTCGGATCAAGAAGCTGGGGAACGTTTGTTGAACCTACTATGACGACGCCTTTAGTCTTTATGAATCCGTCCATCTCCTGAAGCATTGTAGATAGCAATTCGTTGCTTATGGTGTCTCCCATATTCTCCCTCTTTCCTGCTATTGCGTCTATCTCATCAAAGAACAGGACGGCAGGGCTGCTATCTGCTACACGCTTGAATATCTCTGCAATCTTCTTCGATCCCTCGCCATGGAATGGAGATTCTATGTTGGAACTCTTAACGTAGAAGAACTTTGCCCTTACCTCATTTGATAGTGCACGCATCATCAAGGTCTTTCCAGTTCCGGGAGGTCCGAAGAAGAGTAAACCTCTAGGAGGCTGTATTCGGTATGCCTCTGCTATGTCTCTCTTCTCTATAGGATCCAGTACTGCATTCTTAAGCTCCTTCTTTGTTTGTTCGTAGTTTGCAATGTCGTCGAAAGTCTCCCTTGTGCGTGTCAGGTCCTCAAAGCCCTCGCCGAATTTCTCTATGAAGTCACGCTTTACTACATCAAGGACCTGGACCACATTCACACTGTTGTATTCAAGCACGAGAAGCACTACAGGTGTTACGAGGAAGCCAAATATTATCATCGGATTTACAGTCAGACCTGCAGCGTATGAGAAGACTACAAATGCTGCAAGAAGAACAAATGAAAAGACGCTGGCTTCTGCTCCTTTATAGTAAGACCTGCTCTTGGTAACGTAATTGGTGATTACAAATATTGTTACGAGCCAGACAAGTATCTGCAAAGAGATAAGGATAAGGTTTATCCCTGATACTAATACAACCAACCAGTCAACGAATATGTTCAGGTCCTGTGAAATTACATTGATGCTGAATAGTGTACCGTATGAGGATACAAAAGAGGGCAGGAAGGTGGAAAGCGTCGTTATATTTTGGGATGGCACATAGTAGGCTACATATGCTCCGGAAAGCTGGGAATGCGCAAGCGATGCGTTGAATGCTATCGGTGCAGTATTCTGCATTCCTGTCAGTCCTGAAATTATTGCCACTAGCAGCAATGCGATGACTATCATTGCCATGCCTCGTTTAAGCCCTATGGCAAGCACGCCTAGCACGAATATAGGTATCTCCAGGAATGAGCCCAGTATTGAGAATGGGAGCATTATCAGAACGTATGTGAGGGTTATAGTTCTGTAGTGCTTATATCCCAGAAAGAGCGAAACTGCAACGAATATACCCATAAACCATGCCAGCAACGGTGTCTGGTATGCGACCATCGGGAAGGTCTCTCCGAGGAGCACCATGAGCCCTATAAGCGGCGAATACATGGTAAGAACGAATGCTGCCACCAGAAGTATGGCAAGTAAAGGATATGGATAGAATGGGAAGGCAAGAGCCATGCTCATGCATGCAAACGTTATTGCAATCGCATCCCCGAAATTTTTATGGCTGGCGAGCTTCCTGAAGAGGTCCTTTACCCAATAGAAGGTCATCGGGGTATAGGTATACCTCCGTCTCTTTATCGGAGGCTTCTCCTGCTTTTCAAACGAAAGTGTGTTTTTTCGCTTATCGGCAGTAGCTTTGCCCTTTTCGGAGGTCCCAGCAGGCATAATCAACCCTGTATATAAACATTTATAATAGTCGTATCTAATATAAATTTGCATCGGCCCGTTGTAGCTCAATGGTAGAGCGGCCGCCTGTAGTTTGTGACTAACTTAAACAAGTTAGAAAGCGGCAGGTTGTGTGTTCAATTCACACCAACGGGAAACATATATTGCAGGTTCTTAATGTTTTGCTGGCAATATATAACGCATGCCTTGGTAGTGTAGTGGTCCAGCATACGAGCCTGTCACGCTTGCGACCCGGGTTCGAATCCCGGCCAAGGCGTTTCTTCTTTAGACGATTGCATGCCATTAGAAAAAGAGATACAGTCAAGTCTGCCTAAGCATTCAAAGTTTTATGTTAAAAACGGCAAGCATGGACTTGGATGCTTTGCCTCTCATTTTATCAGGAAGAATGAACGTATTATGCTCTTCAAAGGTCCTTCGGTAACCTATGCGCAGACAAAGACAAAAGAACACAAAGAACATTACTTTCAGACAGGACCTGAAAGTTTTCAGGGAAAAGCGCCACTCAGAAGAAGGCCCGTAAATCATTCGTGTAATCCTAATGCAGGCATAATAGGCAGCGAGACGCTCATAGCAACTCGTAATATAAAAAAGGGTGAAGAGATAACCTTTGATTACTCGACAACCATGTATAATGATTCTGCTACGTTTAGATGCAGTTGCGGCAGCAGGCAATGCAGACACATGATAAAGGAATTCAGATATCTTCCTGAAAAGATACAACAAAGATACATGAAAATGGGCGTGGTGCCAAAATGGTTGCTTAAAGCCCT
>JAJZKU010000009.1 GCA_021850705.1 Microcaldota archaeon | reverse complement strand
AGGATGCTTTCTGACCAGAACCTTGACAGGATGCTGAAATCTGCTATAAAGGAGATGGAAAAGACGACGGATGAGATAATAGTGACTGTCAATAAGAGGGCTGCAGCTTCGCTTAAGGGCTATGCGGTAAAGCATATGGACGGAGAGGGCTTTATCATAGAGTCGAAAGACGGAAGGATAAGGCTTGATGCAACGCCTGCAAAGATAGTTGAGGAGAACAGTGAGCTCATAAGGGCAGAGATATCTGCCTTCATGTTTGGAAAGAAGCATGACAGCGGCAGGACTGCTCCGAAGAACGCGTCTGACAGGAAGCACAAGGCAGCAAAGCCTTCTAAGAGAAAGGCAGGAGGAAAAAGGTGATCTGATAAAGGCCAGGACTTTGTATGGATACTCTAACGCTAGAGTAAAGGCTATGGAGTCCTTCCTGCTAGACGGCAGGCAGATGGAGGAGATAATGAAGGCAAAGGACACCGGAGCGATAATATCGCTTCTTTACCAGACAGACTACAGGCAGGATCTTGAGGAATTCGGAGGAATGAGCATAAAGGAAGAGCTTATCGACTTTGCGTTGAGCAAGAATCTTGCAAGAAGGCTGGGAAAGCTGGTAGACATCTCTCCTACAACCGACAGGAAGCTCATGAGGAGCATAGTCGGGAAGTGGGACCTTTCAAACATAAGGCTCGCTATAGAGGCAAAGGGAAGAAGAGCTTCTTATGACTCAATCTCGAAGTATGTGGTTGATGAAGGAAGGTACAACAGGCAGGTTATCAAAGAGGCTATGTCTGAAGAAAGTGTTGAAGCACTGCTATCAAAACTTATGATCAATTCCCCTTATGCAGATATCCTTAGATCCGCTGCTGACGAGTACAAAAAGAGGAGAATGGCCATAGACGCGGTAAATGTGATAGACATCGGATATTATTCAAAGCTTGGAAGTACTATCTCAAAGCTCCGTACTGTACATCCTCAATCGTCTAGAATGCTGAAGATAAGCATAGATGTTAGGAACCTTATGCTCCTTATAAAAGCAAAGAGGGCAGGGATAAAGTTTACAGAGATGGAACCTATGATTGCGGAACATGGAACCATCGCAAAGGGAGAGCTCTCAAAGATGTATGAGAGTTCCAAGGATCTTGAATCTTTTGTGGAGAGCATAAAGATTGCAGATATGCAGAACGCCCTTGACATATACAAAAAGAGTAGGAACAAGGAGCTGCTCTCCTTTGAGATAGCGCTTAGGAGTTCTATGTTGAAAGACAGCGTAAGGCTGCTAGGCCACAGCGTGCTGTCGTTCGGTTCCATACTCGCATACCTTTACTTCAAGGAGATAGAGGTTGATACGGTAAGGGTAATTATACACGGAAGCATGTACGGGCTTAGCAATGAGGAGAAAGAGAGGCTGATGGTTTGGAGGAAAAATTAGATAGTTACAAAATAGTTATGATAGGAAACAGGCTCATGTCCCTGGGCTTCAAGCTTGGCGGAATAGCCAGCTCGTACGAAGCTTATGATCAGGCAACTGCAGAAGCTGCACTGAAGAGCGTTCTTGACGATAAAGAGACAGGCATAGTTATAATAACCTCAGGAGTAAAGAAGCTGGTCAAGGACAGAAAGCTGCAAGAGGCAATCTCAAGCAGCATACTGCCCCTCTTTGTGGAGATACCAGAAGAGAAGGAGCCCGTAGAGGAAGAGGATACGCTGCGCAGCCTTATCATGCGCGCAATAGGCATTGATATTACAAAAAATGTTTAACGTGATTTAAATGGGAGTTATCGAAAAGGTTTCAGGACCGCTAGTAGTTGCAAAGGATATGCTTGGAAGCAGCATGTATGACGTTGTGAAGGTAGGAAAGGACGGACTCGTCGGAGAGATCATACAGCTGAGAAAGGACAGAGCGATCATACAGGTGTATGAGGACACTACGGGAATAGGCCCGGGAGAGAGTGTAGAGTCTACAAAGCTGCCTCTTTCCGTGGAGCTAGGTCCTGGAATACTGAGCAATATATATGACGGTATACAACGCCCTCTTGAGGTCCTCAGGTCAAAGAGCGGAGTCTTCATAGAGAAGGGGATAGTTGCTGATCCTGTGGACAAGAAGAAGAAGTGGAAGTTCGTTCCTGATAAAGGAGTTCATGCAGGGTCATCTGTGAGCGAAGGGCAGATAATAGGGCATGTACAGGAGACCGAGCTGATAAAGCACTACATAATGGTGCCTTACGGCGTCAGCGGGAAGATAAAGAGCATAAAGCAGGGAAGCTTTGCTGTGGAAGATACCATAGCGGTAGTAGAGAGCAAGGGAAAGAGCAATGAGATAACAATGCTTCAGAGAAGGTCTGTAAGAAAGCCTTCAAAATACAAGAACAGATTCAGGTCTGATGAGCCATTAGTAACAGGGCAGAGAGTAATAGACACGCTCTTCCCTGTAGCGAAGGGAGGAACTGCTGCAGTCCCAGGTCCGTTCGGGGCAGGAAAAACGGTAATACAGCACCAGCTCGCAAAGTATGCGGATAGCGACATCGTAGTCTACGTAGGATGCGGAGAGAGAGGAAACGAGATGACCGAGATTCTTACGGAGTTCCCTGAGCTTAAGGATCCCAGAAGCGGGAGGCCGCTCATGGAAAGGACCGTGTTAATAGCGAATACGAGCAATATGCCTGTAGCTGCAAGAGAGGCGAGCATCTATACTGGCATAACCATCGCCGAATATTTCAGGGATATGGGATACAGCGTTGCAATCATGGCAGACTCTACATCAAGATGGGCAGAGGCTATGCGAGAGATATCGGCAAGGCTTGAAGAGATGCCTGGAGAGGAGGGTTATCCTGCATATCTGCCAAAGAGGCTTGCGGAGTATTATGAAAGAGGAGGAAAGGTCGAGACGCTCTCAGGAAAGATAGGTTCTGTAACGCTTGTCGGTGCGGTCTCACCTCCTGGAGGAGACCTTTCGGAACCGGTATCCCAGGGAACGCTAAGGGTGGTCAAGGCCTTCTGGTCACTTGACGCTTCGCTCGCGAATTCAAGGCACTTCCCTTCGATAAACTGGCTGTCGAGCTACTCCCTTTACATAGACTCGCTTGAGAGCTGGTATGAGAAGAACCTTGGCAAGGAATTTCTCTCGATGAGGAGAGAGTGCATGCAGATACTGCAGAGAGAGGCGGAGCTCAAGGATATAGTCCAGCTTGTCGGTGCAGAGGCGCTTCCTGACCATGAGAGACTTGTGCTTGAGGTTGGGAAGATGATAAGGGAGAGCTTCCTGAGACAGAGCGCATTCGATGAGATTGACGCATATACGAGCCTGAAGAAACAGGAGTTCATGCTGAGGGCGATGCTGCGCTTCTCTAAGAAGGCAGAGGATTCCCTTAAGGAAGGAATTCCACTTGACAATATAACAAAGATGAAGATAATAGACCAGATTGCAAGGCTTAAGGAGGTTAAGGAGCAGGAGGTCGAGAAGACTGAGAAGAAGATTGCCGAGGAGATGGACAATGAGTTCAGCGAAACCTCCGAGGCATACATTGAAGCAGAGGAGAAGTGATTATATGAAATTCGAGATAGATTTTAAGACGATAGAGAGCGTTGCGGGACCTTTGGTAGTTGTTGGAAAGCAGGGCAACGCCAAGTATAACGAGATAGTCAAAATAAGGCTGCATGACGGAGAGCAGAGACTGGGACAGGTGCTTGAGACTACTGACAAGAGTGCAGTCGTACAGGTATTCGGTCCCACGAGCGGGATAAACGTCGACAATACATCCGTGTCCTTCCTGGGAGAAACCTTTATGGTAGGCGTCGGGGAGAGCATGCTCGGAAGGATCTTCGATGGTCAGGGAAGGCCGAAGGATGGCGGACCTGCGATTGCTTATGACCAGAGAAGGGACATAAACGGCTATCCTATAAACCCTGCAGCAAGAGCCATGCCTAGCGACTTCATAGAGACAGGCATATCATCTATAGACGGGCTTGACACGCTGGTAAGAGGGCAGAAGCTTCCTATTTTTTCGTCTTCAGGACTTCCGCACAACCAGCTTACGGCACAGATAATGAGACAGGCTACCGTAAAGAACCAGAGCGAGGGATTCGCAGCGGTTTTCGCAGGCATTGGGATAACATACGACGATGCGCAGTACTTCATAAATGAGTTCAGGAAGACAGGTTCTTTCAAAAGGACGGTTGCGTTCATGAACCTTGCAGATGACCCAAGCATAGAGAGAATACTAACCCCAAGGCTTGCACTCACCACTGCAGAGTATCTTGCATACGACCAGGGCATGCACGTATTGGTAATACTAAACGACATGACCAACTATGCAGAGGCCTTGAGAGAGCTCTCAAGCGCAAGGGAAGAGGTGCCTGGAAGGAGAGGATACCCGGGATACATGTATACGGACCTTGCAAGCATATACGAGAGGGCAGGGGTCGTGAAGGGTAGAAAGGGAAGCATAACGCAGCTCAATGTAGTAACTATGCCTAGCGATGACGTTACACACCCTATACCGGACCTTACAGGATACATTACCGAAGGGCAGATATACATGAGCAGGGAGCTGACTAACAAGGGCATCTATCCGCCGGTGCAGCCTCTCGGATCTCTATCGAGGCTTATGGGAAACGGGATAGGACACGGAAAGACAAGGGAAGACCATAAGAATGTCTCTGACCAGCTATACGGAGCTTATGCAAAGGCGCAGGACGCTAAGAGCCTGAGCGCTATAGTAGGAGCCGAAGCGCTTTCTGAAAGCGACAGGATGTACCTTAAGTTCGGAGACGATTTCGAGAATAACTTCATAAGGCAGGGAACCTATGAAAGAAGAACAATAGAAGATACGCTTTCGATAGGATGGAACCTGCTCTCGGAGCTGCCTGAGAGGGAACTGACGAGGATAAAATCCGAGTTCATTGCAAAGTACTACAATAAGGATAAGGGCAAATAAAATGGCAACGATGATAAATCCGACAAGGATGAACCTGATAAACCTCAAGAAGAGGACCGTTATCGCGAGGAAGGGCCACTCTATCCTTAAGAGAAAGAGGGAGGTGCTTGTAATAGAGTTCCTGAAGCTTCTCAAAGAGTCAAAGGAGTCAAGGAGCGCGCTCAATGAGATAATAAAGAATTCTTACAGGACTGTGGCAATAGCCTCTGCTTACGTAGGCAATTTTGAACTTGAGGAAGTTGCCATGTATGTTGACCCGCAGAGCGGAATAAGCATAAAGATAAAGAACATCATGGGCGTTCGCATACCAGGAATAAACAGGCTCGTACAGACAGAGCAGACAAATCCTATGCTATTGGGGACAAGTCTTGCAGCAGACGACATAAATGAATCCTTCAGGAAAGCGGTTGATTCCGTAGTCGAAGTTGCGCAGAGGGAGCAGAGCCTCAGAAGGATAGCGATTGAGATAGACAAGACTAAAAGAAGAGTAAATGCACTTGATTACAGGGTCATACCGAACATGCTTTCGCAGACGAGGTACATAAGAATGCGCCTCGAAGAGATTGACAGGGATACCTTCTCCGCACTTAAGCATGTTAAGAAGAAGCTTGCAAAGAATAACAGCAACGGTAATGCCGAATGAGCAACGCGTGCCTTTACAGCGGTGGGAAGGATTCCACCCTTGCACTCCACAAAGCGGTAAGATCAGGGAAGAAGATAGATCTTCTTATAACGATGCGGCCTGAGAACCAGTACAGCTACATGTTCCATTATCCTAATACTGCTTACACCTCATTGCAGGCTGAAGCCCTTGGAATAAGGCAGGTCTTTGCGGATACCAAAGGCGAGAAGGAGCTTGAGCTTGCTGACCTGGAACGGGTTCTTAAAGAGAATGATGTGAAGCTCCTTGTTACAGGTGCAACATACAGCTCATATCAGGCAGACAGGATAAACAACATATGCAAAACCCTTGGGATAGAGCCGGTTGCGCCTTTGTGGCACATAGAACCTCTTGAGGAATTGAATGAGCTTGCATCTGATTTCAATGCGATAATAACCTCTGTCTCTGCAGAGGGATTCGACAAAAGTTTTCTTGGAGCAAGAATAGACCATGAAATAATAAAGAGGCTGCAGGAGCTGAACAGGAGATACAAGGTGAATATGCTATTTGAAGGAGGAGAGGCTGAGAGCTTTGTGCTTGATGCGCCGTTGTTCAGTAAAAAGATAATCATTGAGAAGGCAAAAACAGAGTGGAACGGCAGCACTGGAAGATACATGATAGAGCAGGCGCATCTTGAGGATAAATAACTATTATCTTAATTTTTTCCAAGCTCAACCTTAACGCGTCTCTCTTCCCCTGTTACGTATACATTGTCCAGTTTAATCTCAAAGAATCTGAATTCTGCGACTCCTAAATAGTTATCGGGGACATATCTTTCCGTAGGCTCTATGTCGGAGTCTGGAAATAGCTTTTTGCAGTATGATCTTATCACCCTCTCAATGTCATTTTTTTCAACCGGTTTTGCCTTCCCGTCTGCCTGTACGCCGCCCTCGTAACTGCCCACCTTCTGGTGAGAATCAAAGATCGATATTGAGACATTTGCATTATCAAGGATGTTCTCAGCGTGCAACGAGTCTACTGCAGATAAGAAATATATATTGAAAGAAGTGTCATGAACAAAGAGTACAGGGGCGGTCCATGGTTTGCCATTCTTTGTGCTGGTGCCGATGACCATATAGTTGGACTTTTCGATTATTATTCTTGCCTTATTATCATATGGATTATGATTCGCTGCCATAATAACACGATTAGTATAAGTGCGTATGATTATAATATCCTTGCGTGTTGTTTGGCTGTTTGAAAACACTTTTTAATACCTTTATTACCATAATTTAATATGAGTATTTTCTCAGAAGCCAGCAACTATGCAGGAAATCCTGTAGAGGAACAGGACAAAATCGCAAAGGAGCTTATGGCAAAGGGAAGAAAGGTCATAAAGCTGAGCAGAGGCGATCCTGCAGTTTATTTCAAGACTCCTAAATACATCATTGACGCTTACATAAAAGCGCTAAGAGATGGCAAGTCGCAGTATGAGTATTTTTATGGAGCACAGGGACTACGCGAAGCTGTTGCCCATAGATACAGAAGAATGTATAATCTGGACCTTAATGTTGAAGAGGATATAATAGTGACAAATGGTGTCAGCGAATCCCTCATATTCCTCAACAGCGTGCTTATGGATAAAGGAGATAAGGCAGTATTGTTCAGGCCTTACTACACACTTTACAAGAGCCTTCTTGAGATAAACCATGGCCGCGCAATTTATGGCAACTACGATGAAAATAATGGGTGGGCAATAGACCTTGATCATCTGAGAAAATCTTTGAAAGGCTCTAAAAGGATAAAGTATATGCTTGTTACGAATCCGAACAATCCTACGGGAACCGTACTTGACAGGAAGATAATGGAAGAGGTAGTGAGCATAGCTAATGACAATGATCTCATACTTGTAAGCGATGAGATTTATGATGAGATACTGTTTAACGGAGCTAAGTTTACAAGCCTTGCACAGATAGCAAAAGGCACAAAGCATGTCATACTTAACGGTGCATCAAAGAACTTTGACGCTCCTGGTTTCAGGATAGGATACATGTTAGTACCAGGAGATGACAAGGTATCTAAGGAATTCAAGGAGCGTGTTGTCAGGTATGCACAGATGCGTTTATCCGTGAATATGCCTGCCCAATATGCCATAGCAGAAGGGATGCGAAATATAAGGGAGCATAAGAAGGCTATCAGTTACATGGTAAAAGAGATAGCTGACAGGACAAACTTTGCATACAAACTGATAAATGAGAGCAGGTATATGGATGCGGTAAGACCGAATGGCGCTTTCTATGTGCTCCCAAGGCTTAATATAAAGGATATAAAGATTAAGGATGATACTGAATTCGCAAAAAGGCTTCTTCTTGAAGCCAATGTGCAGGTTACAAGAGGCTCCGGATTCGGAAGCGATAACCATATAAGGATAGTAACGCTTCCAGATAAAAGAATAATAAAAGAAGCGATGGAAAGAATAGATGGTTTCTGCAGGAAACACAAATAAGGGGGTATTGTCTAGTGGTAGTACGACGCATTTACACTGCGTAAGCAGGAGTTCAATTCTCCTTACCCCCATACCATCATCAGCTACAAGGCATCTGTCCCCTAGACTGCTATTTATAAATGTTAGCGGTTCTTTATATCTGGATACATATGGCACAGCAAAACAAGGCCGCGACGCAGCAGAAAGAAAAGGTAGATAATAAGAAGGGGAATAAAAAGAACAGGCATGTAGGACTTGTTATTTTGCTTATTGTAGTGCTTATACTTGGATATGTTGCCTTTACGTACGGGTCGCTCCCATATGCAATCCTTACTGCCAAAAATCGCAGTGCAGGAACACTTGCATCAATAATGCTTTCTAAGCTTAATTCTGCAAAGGCTGCTAGTATTGATTATAATGGCAGCATAACTGTTAATAACTCAGATCCGAAAGTCGTGTTTAGCTATAACAAGCATGGCAATGTTACTTATCTATTACTTAGTATACTGCACAATTACAATGGTAGCTTTGTCGTGATTAATGCAACGTTGACAAATCTCACTCAGCCTGGAATGATATGTACATTATATTACAATCAGAACAGACAGTTTAATGGGCCAAACTGCGTATGGGCAAAGCCATATAAGCCGTTCCTGAACGTCACGGATCAGATAGCTGAACTTCAGACGCTTGATAACGTATCAATAAAATCGTTCGGTCTGAACTCGTATAATGGGCAGCCGTGTTATAATATAAACGGTACAGCTACATTGATGGTCAATGGAACCTTGGTAGGAGAACCGGGATATGTACCTGCATTCCTGAACTTCTCAGGGTGCCTTTCTGCGCAGTACAATATCCCATTGTATATCAAGGGCTATGCAAAAACACAGAACGGAGCCAGCGTAGTTTTCTCATTCGGAAGTTATAACTTCGTTTATGATGTTAACGCCCATTATTCATAGACGCATCCGATGAAATGCATTCTGTGCATGGCAACGCATAAATCCATCTGCAGAATAAATGTTTTGATAGGTTGATAAAATGATCAAACGGACTGCAGTGCATGTGAAGAAAACCATGTATGGGGAAGGTACGGGGCATGACTGGTGGCATGTCTATAGAGTATGGAATATTGCAAAGAGGATAGCCGAGACTGAGAAGAATGCCGATATGGAAGTTGTAGAACTTGGAGCACTACTGCATGATATAAAGGACTGGAAGTTCAGCAATGGAGATATGAAGGCAGGAGAGAAAGCTGCGAGAGATTGGCTTGAAAGTATAGATACTGATCCTGAGATAGTAGATAAGGTATGTTATATAGTTGGTAATGTATCATTCAAAGGTTCTGGAGTAAAGGACAAAATGAAGACGCTTGAGGGCAGAATAGTGCAGGATGCAGATAGAATAGATGCTATAGGAGCTATAGGGATAGCAAGATGTTTTGCATATGGCGGCTACAAAGGCAGGCAGATATATGATCCTGAAATAAAACCTGTCATGCACAAGACGTTTGCCGCATATAAGTCATCCGAAGGGACTTCGGTTAACCATTTCTATGAGAAACTCCTGCTACTTAAGGATAGAATGCATACTAGAGAAGGAAAACGCATCGCTGCGGAGAGAGACAGGTTTATCTGCGAGTATCTTGACAGGTTTATGGATGAATGGGAAGGTAGAAAGTGATCAGTAGACTACGAGAGGGACCCTCATCTCATCTTCAGACATACCAGAGTGATGCCCGATCATCGGCCATTTGTGCTTTGACGATGCAACAGGATAGTTGTATTCAAATGTACCATGCCCTTTCATGATTGCGATATGTGTTCCGAATCTGGTTCTCATACTCTCTTTTATATTAGTGCTTCCGAAGATGCCTGTCTTTATAGCATCTTCAGATCTGATCAGCATCGAGTATTTGCCATATTTGTTGTTGAAATAGCGCTCGAACCTGTCCTCCTTCCCATTCTCAACATGGAAGTACCTTATCCTCGGATCACCATAAGGAGGCATTATGAGATAATCCATCATCTTATCATCATGGTTTACGGATATCTTAGTGGATGCGTCTATAGTCCCATGATCTGCAGTTATCACTAGATTGTAATCGCTCCTTATCAGCGCAGGGAGCAGTATCTTCTCGAAATCGTTAAAGAATGCCTTTACCGAATGTGCTGCTTCTTCCGCAGACGGACCGTACCTGTGCTGTGCGTGGTCTATTACGTCAGTATATGCGTATATGAAATCATGATTGTCCTGTAATACGGCCCTTCTTAGTCCTACAAGCATGTCCAGGTGATTTGCGTGATAACGCATCTCGGTATTCTTTAGAGTGTGGTCATACGGCCTTGTCACGGCTTCCTGATACTGAAGCAGTGTCTTTTTCTTCTCTGAGATTCTTGTAAGTAGTCTAGGTTCAGGAAGTACTGTGCTTATTCCAGCACTGCTCAGTCTGAAGTTTTTTGATAATATCAGTGAATCCTTAAACGGCAATATTATTCCGCCTATCTCCTTCACGTATACCTGCCATGCTATTATCCCATGTTCTGAAGGAGTCATCCCGCTCTCTATAGATGACAGCACTACAGAAGTTGTTGATGGGAATACTGTGGATAAGCTGCTTAATTCAGGATAGCCAGGAAGATTTGGAACGACTTTTGTAAGTAAGTTATATCCAAGTCCGTCTATAAGCAGAAATATCTTTTTGCCCTTCTCGCCTGTCCGTCTGTTGTTGCCATAGGCTATCTCTTTCATTATCTGCATGTTGCTGTTTTTATAATCAGGGAGGGCAAAGCCTTCATCCTTGAACTGGCTGAGTATAGGTCGCATACTAGTTTTATCTTAGTAACATATTTATTAAATATATACTATTCTTCTATTGGAGATATTGCGTTTTGGGGAATTTTTGTGGTAGTTAGCATAATAGATCTGTTTCCAAGCTTGTTTGCATTTTTAATCTTCTACATACTCTGGCTCGTGTGGTTCTTCTTCGAGATGATATTCAGCTGGACTACTCCGTTCATAAGAAGCAAGGGAAGAATAGTATTTGAGGATATTTGGTCCACTGTGTTGATAATTGTAGGTAGTGTGGGCTGCTTTGTCATTGTCATTTATTTATCCGTAAATGAAATATCATTGCTTAGTCCATGGTTCACTTATTTGGGACTAGCGATCTTTTTATCAGGTATGCTCTTTAGATTCTGGGCAATCCTTGTACTTGGAAGGTATTTCTCTCCGATAGTGGGATTGTATGATGATCATGCCGTTATAATTAGCGGTCCTTACAGGTTTGTCAGGCATCCTTCGTACACAGGCGCATTGTTAATGTTGTTTGGATATGCGATAATACTGCGTTCATGGATAGGTGCCATTATCATGCTTGCAGTTATGATGCCTGTCTATCTGTACAGGATAAAGATTGAGGAAAGAGCACTCAGCAGAAGATTTCCCAGAGTCTATTCCAGATACGCCAAAGATAAAAAGAAGATAATTCCTTGGATTATATGATAGGAATTACTTAGAAGTAAGATATAATTCGTATCTGATTATAGATGTATGGCGTAGGTGTTCTTGTACTGCTTCTTGCCGTTCTTGACTCCTGCAAGAGTATATGACATCTTTGGATACAGTTTATAGTATGCGACAAACTCCGTCGCAAGCCTCTTGCTGCTCAGATATACATCTATGCCCCCATCCTTCGATTCCATCTTTGATATGAACTCATTGTTCCTCTCGAAGAGGGCCTTTACGTGCCTTACTACTTTCTCTATCCTGTTCTTGTCCCCCCTTAACTGCAATACAGCTTCATAGTATTCGCATTTTACCTTGTAGCACCTGTCGCATAGCGTCTTGCCGTATTTGAGCTTTATCTTCCTGTCAACCGTAAGCTTGCCCTCCGGACCTTCTACAGACACCTTTACTATTGCCTCCTTTGCATCATAATCGATAAGATGCACATGATTCTTCTTGAAGCTCTGCTGCAAAGCCTCTTCAAGATTGGTCCTGTTCTCAGTTATGAACCTTCCTTTAACCCTTATCCTTTGGCACTCTTTGCACTTCTGTATCTCTACCTTGTCTATGAGCTCTGCTGAGAGTTTCTCTCCTGCACATATCTCGCAGAAGTTGCCATAGAACTTAACGTCTGCCTCCGACCTGTTGCATGTTGGGCAGTACCTGGGCATCTTATCACTTTGAGTAGTGCTTGGATATTATGGAACCGTATGTCGGTCTTGTCAGGAACGCTCCAAGGAGCGCGCCTATTATGGTCGATTCGGAGAAGCCTATTACAGATATTAGAGATGTTGAAAAGAAGAGTGGCAGCATCGCTATCACCAGAAGACCAGCATCTGCCCAGACTATATAGAATGCATCGCCAAGCCTTGTCTTTATCATATGCGGGTCAGATCCATGCGCCACAAGAAGTTCGTCTGTTATGATTATCTGTGCGTCCACTCCCGTACCTATTACCGCTATTATTCCTGCAACTGCTGCAAGATCTATTGTTCCAACAAGCCCTATTATTGAAAGTATTATGAATAATTCTGCAAATGTTGTAAGGAGTATCGGAGCTATGAGGAATAAACGTTTGTATCTGAATACTATTATTACGCTTATCGCCAGTACTGCTATTATGAGTGCTATAAGACTCACGCTCTCGAACTGGGAGCCTATGGTAGGTGGAGTTACAGTTGGTGTGCCAACTATTACAAGTACTGGAAGGGCACCTCCCTGCAATATGCTCGTTATGGTCTTTGACTGGTTCTCTGCATACGCTACCTTTCCAGGAAATGGAAGGGTGCTGGGTGCTGCTCCTGATATGATATAACCTTGGCTTATGTTACCGTTTGTAACTCCCGGATTCAGTATAGGGGCAGACAGAAGACCGACTGCAGGCCACGTGTTTACTATGTACTCCGTGCTGGTTATATTTGCCTGGACCGCGCCTATAGTGGGAGTGATGTTCTGCGGAGTATGGAATGATAGCGTATAATTAAGTGAGTTCGCATCCTGCACTATCGCATTTGGAGTGTTATATGCAAGCAGCACCAAATTATGGGTTGCCCTGCTTGAATTAAGGAAAGCATATACTGGAGAATAATTCTGTCCAGGGGCGTATGTCTTTATAAGTATGGAATTGCCGTCAAGAAGCAGTGTGTTTTGTAGCACGCTTAGCTCCGATGTCTGTGACAGTGAGAGGTTGCCCTGAAGTGTAGATGCGTTGAGCAGCATTATGGCAGATGTTGGCCTGTCAAGGAAGAAGTATATTGGCTTGTTTGCCTGTCCAAACGCTACCTTTGCAAATTTCTGAGCAGCACTTGTAGTTATATAGAAGTTTACCTGCCATGTGACGTTTCCCCCTGATTCTATAGGCTGGGCGGCGCCTACGCTTCCCGAGAGTATTGATGAGCCATTTATGGCTTCTTTGCCGTTTATTACTCCCTGGAAGATTCCCTGGGAGTTTATTATGTTTATAGTATCGTTTATCTCCGAGGGAGAGACAGTGGGTATCTCCACCTGAACCTGTGAATCCCCTATGCCGGTAACCTGTATCTCCTTCAAGCCGAAGGTGGACAATCTTTGCTGCAATATGCTCGTTATGTTTGCCATCTCTGCCGGATTCACAGAATGCTGCAGCGTTATCGGTATTTGCGTTCCTCCCGCAAATTCTATCCCGAGATGGAGACCGTAGTGATAATCAAATATTGCAAGTATGACTACTATCGCTATCAGAGAGAGTATCCTGAAATCCTTAAGATATTTTTTTGCTGCCATTACATTCTCCTTTTCCTTTTTGCATATGTCAGTATCATTACTGCATTACCAAACCATGTTGTGAATATATCTCCTATCAATCCGAATAGTACGACTCCCGCTATCTCGTAATAAGTTGGTACATAAGCTATCAAAGATACTGCAAAGAGCACTGCGAATGAGATTATTGCTGCACTCGTCATAGTCATTCCTGTCTTAAATGCAGAGTATGCCCGGTCCTCCGGAGTGCCCTCACTCCTTTTAAGTATCCTTATACCTGCAAGCACGTCCGTATCTATCGAATAACCTAAAAGCATAAGAAGTCCGGCTATGCTGGTCACTCCCAGGGGTATCTTGAATATTGCCATTGCACCGAGTGCCACTATTATGTCGTTTGCAGCGCCGAATACTATTGCAAATGACGGGACTATGCTCCTGAATATTATCAGTACAACTATCGAGATTAGTATGAATGCGATTATTATTATCTGCTCTATAGTACCTAGGAAGAACTTGCCCTGTATTGCAGATACCTGCTCATATGAATAAGAGGTGAATGGAATTACAGCATGGAGTTTGTTTATTACCTGATTCTGGTAGACTTTGCTTGCATTTGAGTATGCAGATTGGGCAACAGCCAGCATCTCGCTCGGGTTGGAGCTGTTGTAGCTCTTTGTACCTATGAACGGCTTGAGTTCCTGCAGCTCTGAAGATAGGCTTGATGACATGCCATTGAGATTAGAAGCAAGCGCAGCAGATGTCTTGTTCTGCAGCGCACGGATAGTGGCATTGGAAGGGTTGTGCTGCAGGCCTATAGAGTAGTTGGTGTAATTGACATAGTATGAGGTGTAGTTTGAGTTGTAAGAGTAGAGATTTATCAGATAGTTCTCAGCGTTCGATAGACTGGTATTTGCTGCTATGGTTATGCCTACCGTCCCACTGCTCTTTACTATTGAAGGGGAGGGGGTATTCAGTCTTGAGCTTACCAGAGAGGCTATCTGTGAAGCGCTGAGAGTAGTGTTTGTCTGTATGACCATGCTTATGCCTCCGCCGAGTGATGAGTCTAGGACTATTCCCTGTGAAAGATAGATTGAGACCAGCATCATAGCTATCGGTATCAGAATGAAGAACTTGACGTTCTTGTTGTTGTATATGTTAGGTAGCTTTATTTGCATTTAAATCAGCAACGAAGATATAGTTCAGCCGTACTTCTTCATAAGTTTGTGATGAAGCGATTCTACAAGCCCTGAGATTATGAACATCACGGCGAAGAGCAATACGGCTATCCCTAAGAAAATATTTATCGTAAGTCCGAGCGCATTGTAGTATATTAGGGCAACCCCTATTATAAAGGCATATATGCCCCAGTAGATCTTCTTGAAGGCGTGCCATGCATGCTGTCTCTCCCTATAATGCAGCATACGCTCCATGATAAGCTTCGGATCTACTACTACAACTCTCTTTTCACTAGGACTCTCCTTAGGCATCTTTACCACGAAATATTTATCTCATGTATATTTTTAATATGTTTGTAGCTTTTTAATAGTATCATTAGCAATTGAGATAACTGCTTTTTTGATGATTTTATGCTTATAGGGCTTATAGGAGCGCCGAACAAGGGCAAGTCGACCATATTCTCAGCCCTGACCATGAATGAGGTGCATATAGCAGATTATGCATTTACCACGATAAAGCCGAATCTGGGAGTTGCGCATGTTTCAAAGGAGTGCGTTGAGATAGAGCTCGGGGTCAAGTGCAGACCGAGGAACTCCACCTGCACCAATGGAATACGGAAGATTCCTGTAAATGTAGTAGATGTTGCAGGCCTTGTACCGGGAGCCCATCTCGGAAAGGGGATGGGCAACCAGTTCCTGAATGACCTTGCCGGAGCAGATGCGCTTATACAGGTTGTTGACTGCAGCGGTGAGACAGATATGCACGGAGAGAGAGTTGAGTGGGCAGATCCGGCAGAAGAGGTCATTATGGTGAGGAAGGAGCTTGTCGAGTGGGTATCAGGAATAATAGCGAGGCACATGCAGCAGCTTTCAAGGAACGATGATGCAATAAATGGATTGCATATGCTTCTCTCAGGATTCAAGGCCACCCAGGAACAGGTGAGGCATGCCATCTCTGCAGAGTACCTTACATCGAATAAGATAAACTGGAGCGCAGACGAATGTACAAAGTTCGCATCCAGGTTTCTTGAGGATAGCAAGCCGATAGTCATAGCTGCAAACAAGATGGACAAATCCGATACAAAGAAGCTTGAGTGGTTGAGGAGCAGGCTCAGGGGTTATGAGGTGATAGAGTGCTCTGGAGCTATGGAACTTGCAATAAAGAAAGCAGAAGCTGCAGGACTCATAAGGTATACTGGAGGCAGCATACACATTATAGGAAAACCCACTCTGGAGCAGGAGCATGGCATACAGATTATGAGCGAATACCTGCAAAGGCATAACGGGACAGGAATAAACGATATCCTGTCTAAGGTGGTCTTCCAGGTCCTGCATAAGATAGTGGCATATCCTGTAGAGGATGAAAACAAGTTCACCGATCACTTTGGAAATGTTCTTCCTGACGCAGTGCTCATGGACAGCGGTTCCACAGCATTACAGCTTGCAGAGAGGATACATACAGATATAGCAAAGGGCATGAAGTACGGTATAGATGCAAAGAAAAAGCTTCGCATACCAAAGGATTATATCCTGAAGGACAACGATGTTATAAAGATATTCTCAACAGGTGCAATGAAGTGAACGATTATGTCTCTGTAGTGATACCCACTCTTAACGAGGAGAAGAATATAGGAAAGGTAATACATGGTATCAGGAAGAATCTCAGGTGCAAACGGTGCGAGATACTTGTTGTTGACGGCCACTCTTCAGACAATACAGTAAGAATAGCAAAGAAGCTAGGAGCAAGAGTAATATACGATAATAAGGGGAAGGGCTCAGCTTTGAGAAAGGGATTCAGATCCGCTAAAGGCAGTATAATAGTCTCGATGGACGCTGATTTATCTAACGAACCCAAGGAGCTCAACCTTCTTGTTGAGAGCATAAGAATAGGCTATGATGTCTGCATGGGATCGCGCTTCATGGTCGGAGGTGGCAGCGAGGATATCTCTGGAATACGGGTGGTTGGGAACAAATTCTTTGTCTTCATCGTAAATCTTTTCTTTGGTTCGAAGTACAGTGATATGTGCTATGGATACAGAAGCTTCAGGAAGGATGTAATAAACAAACTGAACCTTAAGGAGAATGGCTTTGGGATAGAGACCGAGATAAACATAAATGCTATGAAGGCAGATCTCAAAGTCATAGAGATACCAAGCACAGAGAAAAAAAGAGAGGCCGGAGAGGCGAAGCTTCGCACCTTCAGCGATGGATTTATGATACTGAAGACGATAGTGAAGAATATACTATAATCTGATCTTCATACTTTGTCTTTCTCTTTGTATGAATGCCTGATCTCAGCCGCCGGCTATCGTGCTGAATATGTTGCCTACTACCAGACTTACTATGAAATATACCAGAAGCCCCATCAGTATGAACAGCGGCAGGTATCTCATACCACGTATCATTCTTCCTGATGATATTGCAGAGACTATGAAAGCGCACATTCCTGTTATGAGAATGATAGATGCAAGCGCAAAGTCCTGGTATCCCGCAAGGGTTATCTGAGGGGTGCTGAATTTGAGGAATGATATGCCCGTAGAAGGAACGCTGGATAGCGAATTCAGGGATATCTTGGACCATATATTAAGTGTTATGCCTATCATCTGACTCGTCATTGCGAAGAGTACAGGAGCTGCTGCAAGTGCAGCGAATGCTATGAATATCATGTACATAAACAGCTGTCCTGATACCTCCTTCTGAATGATGTGCTCATTTCTAAGGTCCTTGGATATCTGCTTCAAAAGGTCGGTCATGCCTCCTCCGTACCTCTCTGCTTCTAGAACCATACGTATTGTTCTCTTCAGTTCCTGGGACCTGTACCTTGATGTAAGCTGCGTTAGTACGCGTTCCATCGATTCTCCGGAATAGAGCTGTTTGCCCATCAGCTTTATATCGTCGTTGAATTTCTTGAATTCGGGTCTTTCAACAATCGTCATTGCATTTGTCAGGGCAAGTCCTGACCTTACGTTTGCGGCTGTTAAGTCAAGATATAGCGGTAGTATGTTCTCTACAAAGCTCTTCCTCTGCTCAATTCTGAACTCTATAGCTGCATATATGATGAGTATTATCATCCCTCCGGCCAATACTCCTCCGAAGAATGCAAGGATTGGATTGAACTGCAGATATATCGCCAGGACGAACGCTACTGCTATCATGGATATTATAGACCCGAGTATTGCAATCTCTATTATCATGTTCGCAGTCATTTTTATGCCTGCTAGGTCAAGCTCCTCTGACACGAACTGGGAAACCCCTCTTCCAAGCAATCTCTCGAATACTACTGTTGCCATAAAACCCCTATGTAGCGTATACAGGCCTTGCGGACCTTATCATGTTCAGGAATACGAACTGAAGAATCACTATTCCAACGAATACCATCCCAAGCGTTGTGTTGTTTATAGTCACTATGCTTATGAATGTTGTCATTATGGTAGCTACTGCTATCCCCATGCTCGGGAATATTATTCCGAAAAGCATATAGAACATAGCAAGCGCATTTAATCTCTGCCCGTATCTCCTGAGCTCGATTACCCTTTCCTGGCTTACCTCGTCTATCGCTTCCTGCAGCGCGCCTATGACATCAGCACCTGCCTTTATGCTTGTGCTTGACTGAAGCATAATCCTGTTGAATGTCGGAGACTTCGTCTTTAAGCAGACACTGTCTATCGCATTCTCTATTGGAGTTCCAAGCTGCACAGTCTCTACTATCTTTCCAAATTCCCTGCTCGCGGTGCCATATCCTGTGCTTACCGTGACTATTGCATTGTATAATGGCATTCCTGACCTCATCGCTATTATCATGTCTCTTGCTGCAAAGAGCACGTCCTTCTCTATCTCCTTTCCTGAATTCCTCGCCTTCTTTACAGGATAAAGTATGAGGTTGTTGAATATGACCATATATCCTGCAATCGCTGCGACTAACCCCAGCATTACTCCTATGAGCGGGCTGACAGTTACTGCAGTATCAATCAGGGTTAACTCATAAAACAGGATAGTTACAACGATCCCCATGGCAACTGCTATGCCTATGGACATGTACATTATTTTTTGTATGAATGAATATGGAGTTCCTTTGATATTTTGCTCACGCATCGAGAGCTCAAGATCCTTCTGCTTGTTAAGTATCTTTTTTATCCTTATATCCATGAACTTTGGTGCAGGCTTTTGCGGTTTCTGTGAGCCATCCTGCTGGTTAAATATCTGATATGTAGGGACTCCCTGGGCCTGGGGCTTTGAAGCAACAGGTTTAGGTTTGCTTTTGAAGAAACCCTGATGCGGCTGCATAGGCCGTTTCCCTTTTTGAACAGCAGGCTTTACAACCGGCTGCTGGGTTGGCGGCTGGGCTGGCGGAACCTGCGGAGATACATTCTGCTGCGCGATGAAAGGTTGTCCTTGTTGATTAGGCTGTGCCGCTGCCTGTTGAGGCTGTTTTATAGGTGCACCGTATATCGGCTTCGGTTTTGTCTTGAAGAAAAGGATCTTCTTGGGCTTTGTAAATCCTATAATCTGTCTTAGCTCGGGCTGCTTTATCTCTTTCTTTTTGCCTATGCTCATCCTGCAACACCCTTCTTGCCTAGTTTTTCCATTACCTCAGCCAGTCTCTGGGTCCTCATGTCCCTAAGCCTCTGTTCAAACACATTGGTAGTCTTCTGCTCTGCCATTGAGTACTCGTAGAGCGCATTTATCTCGTTTATTATTATATTCATGTGTGCCTTATCGAATGCTCTCCTGTCTATCCCTGTACTTATCTTAGTAAGCTCTTCTATCTGATCATGGAGCGGCAGACCTACCAGTATTGATTTGAAGGTCCTTGCGCGCATCTGGGAAACCTGATTAGATGAAACCTGTTTTTGCGGAATGTTCTGCTCTTTCTTAACTATCTGCGGCTTTTGCTGTACAGGTGCTTGTACATGTACGGCTGGACTTGGCTGCTGGATTGGTACATTAGGAACAGGTTTTACTTCCTGGACAGGAGGAATTTTGACCTCTTTTGGCTTAACATTGAATTTCATCTTCGGAAGCTCTATCTTTGAAGCGGCACCCATAATGCTTTTCAGTTCCTCTGTTGCAGAAGAGAGCTCTTTTGATGCTGCTGACTGGGCAGATGTCTTTGGTTTTGCCTGAGAGGCAACCGGCTGTTCCTGTGGCTTTGTCTGTGCAGGAACCTGAATCTGCGGCTGAGGCATTATTATCGGCTGTGCTATACTCGTTTCAGGTTTTGCGGTTTGCTGCTGGTACGTAGATGGGCTTGATAAGGACTTGATGAGCTTCACCGCTTCTACATCATTCTGCTGCCTTGTAAATTCTTTGAGCCTTATCTCATTGTTTATGGCCTTTAATGCATCTATGGTAAATTCCTCTTCTGAAGAAGAGCCAGCTTCAAGCTGGTTTATGACTTCTACCGCTCCCTCATAATCCATGATAGATTTAGCGCATTATGTTATTATAAATATATGTGGAAGGCGTTGAGGATTTTAGCATTATGGTACAACATAATTAGATATCCTTAAGCTTCCTGTAAAAGTGTTGTTGTAAAGGTGACCGTTGTTTCCATTTCCGCTGTAGTCGTTAGCATTGCCATTAAGCGGCCACCAGCCTACAAGACTTCGCAGCTGTACAGGTACGCCACCTATCCCTTCATCATAAAGCAGTTTTATCTGGTCTGTGCTTAGTGATGCGTTGTATAATTGCACATTTGCAATTGAGCCGTTGAACCACTCTGCACTGCCATAACCTGGATATCCGGGAGTTATTGCACCTATTACAAAATTGGAAGGAACGTAATTTATCCCTGTTGAGACATACTGACTGCCTATCAATTGGCCGTTTGCATACCAGTATTTGTAATTTCCAGTCATTTCAACAGCAATAAACTCCCACTGTCCAAAATTCCCGTTTGGTATTGGATAACTTACGCCGTTCCATTCATTATAAGTGTCCCACTCTAGACAGAGCCCGGTATAATAGGACGGAGCACATGCATGAGGTTGATTGTTATAGTCCAGTTTCATCCCATACTGATCCTCCTTGTCAACTACATCATGATACGGGGCACCATTGACATTCACCCATGCAGTTATGGTTATGTTCTTTCCGACTATGTTAAGATAGCTGGTGTAGTTATCAGAACCGTTTACAAAGACAAAATCTCCTGCACCTTTTGATTCCATTACATATCTAGGTAGTTCATTATAGCAGGTGCCGATAAGGCTTACCATGCTCGGATTGCCGGGACCGTATGGACGATAAACGCTGCATGCACCAGGCTCTGCTCTAGGCGTAGATGCAATACTCAGTATTCCAAATACTGCAAGAATTAGGATTACTACTGCTATTATGAGAGTTGTCCAGCCGTATGAAAGCAGATATTCCATCGCTGCCTGATTTTTTTCGTTTGCCTCTGTTCTTGAAGAATTAATCCTTTTGTTTTTCTTGATTGATGCCATTCCAACCAGTTACATTATTTCATGTTAGAAGTTAATATATATGTTAGGTCAGCGCATCAGAAACCAAGTCTCTCTTTTATGAATATCACGGTTATCCTTCCCGGAATGCTTTTCTCCATAATGAGTATCTGGTTGACAGAGCTTGGTATGCCATATGCTTTCATCATGCGCTCTGTTTCCATAGGAAGTGAGTGCTCGTATATCCGCCTTGTCCCCATGTCAACATTCTTTACTATTTTCTGAATCCCTACTGCAAGTATTACCTTCTTTGCGGTAAAGGAATATGATGGCAGCTGACTTCCGCTTGCAGAAGCTATGAGCATCTGCCCGTCCTCTGTAACAGCATGCACGCTTCCTACCGCATAATCAGGACTTGGGAGAGCCCTTCTCAACTCTGCTCTTTTTGCAGAATCGTTTTCCTTTGAGATTTCTTTGTTCAGAGGTACAAACCTTCCGCTTTCATTTATAACTTCATGTGCCCCTATCTGCTTCAGTGTAGTGGATGATGCCTCCATTACTGTGGATCCTTCTTTTATCATTGACAAGAGTTTTTCCTTAGCCTCATTGCCATTCTCTGCGACTATTATCTCTATATTCTTTGAGCGGAGCGCGCTTACAGTCTTCTCCAACGTCTTTTCATCAGCAATTCTGTCCCAGTCCATTGTCTCACAAAATTATTTATCGTACTTGTAGAAGCCTTCTCCAGACTTCCTTCCGAGCTTACCTTCGGATACCAGCTTAACCAGCATTCCGGCAGGTTTGAACTTCAGGTCCTTTGTCTCATTGTATATCGACTCCATTATGTCCTTGCATACGTCAAGCCCTATATAGTCTGCAAGCTCCAACGGGCCCATTGGATGATTTAGTCCCAGCTTTATTATCGTGTCTATGCCTTCCTTTGTAGACACGCCTTTCTCAAGCAGGATAATGGCCTCGTTTAGCATAGGCATCAGTACGCTGTTTGCCACAAAACCGGGATAATCCTTCACGGTTACAGGAACCTTCCCGCATTTGCTTATCAGCTGTATTGCAATCTGTTCGGTGTTTTTTGATGTGCTGTTTCCCACTATAACCTCTACTGGCTTCATCACAGGCACGGGATTGAAGAAGTGCATGCCTATGAACCTGTCCTTGTCCTTCACCGCTTCTGATAACTCATCTATAGGTATTGAAGATGTATTCGTTGCAAGTATTGCGTTGCTTATGTGCTCTTCTGCAGTTTTGAAGACCGCCTTCTTCGTGTCTGCTATTTCAGATACTGCTTCTATCACTGCAGATGATCCCTTTCCATCATCATAATTGGTAGAGAGGCTCAGGTTATTCAGAGCCGAATCCATCTCCTCTTGTGATAGTTTGCCTTTTTCCTTTGCCTTGTCCATCCTTGACCTTATTATCGCAAGACCTTTTTGCAATGATTCTTCGCTTCTTCCGATAAGCACAACTTGAAAACCGGCTGCGAGGAATGCCTGTGCTATGCCCGTACCCATAGTCCCAGGACCTATAACAGTTATCTTCTCAGCCATATCTATACCCTGCTTATCACCATTGAGGAAGAACCTCCTCCACCATGGCATAATGATATTATCCCCAGCTCCTTCTTCCTGTCTGCCAGTGCGTGCACTACCTTTGTTAGAAGAACCGCTCCGGTAGCACCCAGAGGATGGCCAAGCGCTGTTGCTCCTCCGTTAACATTAAGCTTGTTCATGTCTATATTCATCTCCTTTGCAACTCCTAGCGTCTGTACGCAGAATGCCTCGTTTATCTCGATTAAGTCCATCTCTTCGAGAGTGTAACCAGACTTTTTGAGCGCAGCGTTCATCGAGTCTATAGGAGAGAGCCCGTACCAGTTAGGATCTATGCCTGAATCCGCATATGACTCAATCTTTGCAATAGGCTTGAAACCGTGTTCATCAACCATCTGCTTAGATGCGATTATTGCAATTGCTGCACCGTCACTTAGCTGCGATGAGTTGCCAGCCGTAACTGTTCCTGATTCTGCAAAAGCAGGCTTGAGTTTTGCGAGCTTTTCAATGCTCGTGTCTCTCCTTATTCCTTCGTCTACAGAAAATACACCGTCTTTAAGCCTTATAGGAATTGTCTCCGCTGCAAACTTTCCCGAATCAACGGCAGCAGCTGCTTTCATATGGCTCTCGTATGCAAACTGATCCTGTTCCTCTCTGGTTATACTGTCCTTAGCAACCATCATCTCTGCTATTGTGCCCATATGCACATCTGCATAGCAATCCCATAAGCCTGTATTTATCATTTCATCTATCAAAAGATACTCTTTCCCCGAACTCACGGAATAGTTGCATATTTCTTTTAGTTCTACATTCCCGAATTTCCTGAAGCTCCTTACTCCTTTTACAGTATGCGGAGCATTTGTCATACTCTCCATGCCCCCTGCCAACACCATGTTAAGATCATTTGTCTTTATTGCCTGCGCGGCAAGTGCTATTGCCTTAAGACCAGAGGCACAGACCATGTTTACGTTTACCGTTGCTACGTTCTTAGGCATGCCGGAGTGCATTACAACCTGCTTTGCCGGGTTCTGTCCCTCGCCTGCGGAGAGGACATTTCCAATTATTGCTTCTTCTATGAGTCTGCTATCGATCCCTGATCTTTCAAATGCTCCTTTTGTAACCTCTGTTGCTATCTGAACTGCAGAGAGATCCGAAAGCTTTCCCATGAATTTCCCTACAGGGCTTCGGAATGCCCTTATTATGTATGCGTCTTCCATCAAATGACCTATTTCTTCTTTCCAGACTTTGTTTTGCTGCGTTCAAGGAATACCTGCAGGCCCTTTCTGCCTTCCTTACTAATGACAGAATCTACAAAAGCTCTCCTTTCGTATCTGTAGTCAGCTTTGGCTTCGTTGTTCATTGCCGACTTTGCCAAAGCTACCGCATTTGGACCACATAAGACAATGGACTCGCATAATTCCAGTGCATTTTTCATAAGATCCTTTTTATCGCACAGGCTGTTGACAAGTCCTATACGCAATGCCTTGCCTGCACTTATACTCTTGCCAGTAAGTATCATCTCTTTTGCCCTGCTTATCCCAACAATGCCCTGAAGAGCATATGTTGCTCCGCCTCCAGGTACGATTCCCAGCCTTGCTTCAGGCTGTCCAAAAATGGAATCTGTTGAAGCTATCCTAAGGTCGCATGCCATTGCAAGTTCGTTTCCGCCGCCGAGGCAGTAGCCGTTTATTGCCGCTATCACCACTTTTGGAGAATCGGTTATCTCTTTGCGCATTTTGTACAGCATGTCAAAAAACTCTTTAGCTTCTTTTCCTGTCTTCAGCTTTGCAATGTGGCTCACATCGGCTCCTGCACAGAATGCTTTATCACCAGCCCCGGTTATTATGATGCACCTGCATCTGCCATCAGAAGACGCTTTTTTTACATACTTGGTAATCAGCATTGCAGTTTCAGCATCAAGAGCGTTGTGCTTTTCAGGCCTGTTTATAGTTATCTTAGAGACCACATCTGATTCGAATAATACTTTTGTCATGATATCAACTAAACGCTTCAAATTCTTTTCCCAGTAAGTCAGCAGCTATCTTAAGATCCTGTATCTCATCCGTGCCTTCGTATATCCGTGCAACTCTGCTGTCGCAGAACAGCTGTCCCACAGGTGAGATTAATGAATAGCCGAAGCCGCCGTGGATCTGCACTGCACGGTCTGCAGATTCAAATGCCAGCCTGCTTGCTATCCTTTTTGCAGTTGCCGATTTTAAGTCAGCGTCAAGAAGCAACTTCTTGTTATTGTAATCTTTATTGTACTCTTCCATGCTTATCGCTGCGTTATATATCGGCCATTTTGCCATCTCCAGATTCTGCTTTATGGCAGAGATGTGCTGCTGTATTAACTGGTGCTTTCCTATCTCCTTCCCGTGCTGTATCCTTGACTTTGAACGTTCTATTGATGCTTTTAATGAACCTTCTATTACACCTATGCATGCGGAACCTATCCCTATTCTGCCACTCATAAGTGCACTGTAGGCGATTCGCAATCCGTTTCCAATTCCTCCTAGGGTCTCTGATTCATGTACGACCATCTCTTCCAGGCTTATCATTGCAGTATCTGCCGTGAATAGACCGATTTTCTCCCTTAATTGCGCTTCTACTGAATAGCCATTCTCCTTGGCATCTATTATGAATGCAGTTATCTCATTCTGGTTCTCAGAGGATTTTGCAAAGAGTATCATGTAATTGCATATCGAACCGTTGGATATCAGGTATTTCTCACCGTTTATAATGTATGAGTCACCTTCCTTCCTGTAGGTTGTCTTCATTATTCTCGGATCGCTTCCTGCTTCAGGTTCCGTCAGTCCGAATGAAAATATGAATTCGCCTGTAGCTGATTTTGGAAGATATCTTTTCTTCTGTTCCTCTGTCCCCCATCTTGATATCGACGGTTGTGATATGAATGTTTGTACATCATATAAAGTAGGAAAGCCAAGTCCGCTCTGTGCAAGTCTCTGCTGTACGAGCGAATGTATCAGCGGCCTTACCTCGTTTCCGCCATATTCCTTCTTTACATTGATTGCAAACAGACCATGCTTCCTTGCTGTTGCAATTGCATCGCTATTGAATTCATGCTTCAGATAATGCTCGTACTCTGATAATGATGTCTCCTCTGCAGCAACGTCGGCTTTGGAAAGTATCTTCTCCTCATCTTTTGAGACTAGTCCCAATCTTGCAAGCCCATCGACATCCATGCTGAAGAGATCATCCATCTTATCTACCATTGCATATACTTGTTCTTCAGTTTTACATACTCCTTCCAATTTTCTGTTATGCGCGTTCTGTGCCTATCACTTACCTTGCCTATTATTCTTGCAGGAACTCCTGCCACTATGCTGTTCGATGGTATCTTTGCTTTCTCAAGAACTACTGCACCTGCTGCCACTATGCACCAATCTCCCACAACAGCGCCTTCCAGTATTATGCTCCCCATGCCTATCAGACAGTTTGAACCTATTGTACATCCATGAACTATTGCGTTGTGCCCTATCGATACGTTGTCACCGACTACCGTAGGATACTTATTAGCAGTGCCATGCATCACTGAATTATCCTGAACGCTGACATTCTTCCCTATCCTTATGTGGTGCATGTCTCCTCTTAGCACTACGCCGGGCCATATGCTTGCATCCTTTCCCACCTTCACATCTCCTATCAACGTAGCATTCTCCGCTACAAATGCACTCTTGTCAACTTTTGGTTTTTTTCCGTTGAAATCTAAAAGTACCATCATGTCACCTATATGCTGAGAAGTCCTTTCCCAGAATGCTTTCTGCTATCTTTAGATCCTGTATCTCATCCGTGCCTTCGTATATACGTGCAACTCTGCTGTCGCAGAACAGCTGTCCCACAGGTGAGATTAATGAATAGCCGAAGCCGCCGTGGATCTGCACTGCACGGTCTGCAGATTCAAATGCAAGTCTGCTTGCTATCCTTTTTGCAAGCGATACCCTCAGTTCGACTTCTCCCATCAATTCCTTATTATCGTAATTGTGTTCGTATTCTGCTTTCCTGAATGCTGCAAAGTATACTGGCCATTTTGCCATCTCCAGATTCTGCTTTATGGCAGAGATGTGCTGCTGTATTAACTGGTGCTTTCCTATCTCCTTCCCGTGCTGTATCCTTGACTTTGAACGTTCTATTGATGCTTTTAATGAACCTTCTATTACACCGACGCAACTTGAAGCGACTCCCAGTCTAGCATTGAGCAGTGCAGAATATGCGATGTTGATTCCCTTGCCAATTGGTCCCAGCACATTCTCTTTGGGTACTTGTACACCATCAAGTTCGATCATTCCGGTATCAGAAGTAAACAGGCCGATCTTTTCATGAAGTTCAGTCCGGTTTATGCCCTGTGATTTTGCATCCACTATGAATGCAGTAATCTCCTTCTGCGAAAATTTGCTGTGCGCAAAGACAAGAATATAATCTGCGATTGTGCCGTTTGAGATCAGGTATTTTGTACCGTTTAGCACGTAGCCATTGCCCTGCACTTCGTACATAGTCTGCATGGAAGCAGGATCACTTCCTGCCTCTGGTTCAGTCAGTCCGAAGGCATAAACTCTCTCTTTCTTAACTGCTTTTGGTAGATGCTCATTTTTCTGTGTGTCTGTACCCCATCTTTGTATGGTCTGTGCGCAAAGGAACATCTGCACGTTTATGAAGCTAGATATGCCCAGTCCCAATTGTCCCAGTCTTTCCTTTACAAGGACAGAGACTATCGGATTCATTCCCAGACCGCCGTACTCCTTGCTTATAGGAATTCCGAGCAGACCGTACTTTGCAAGTATGCCAGGTGCCTCTGCATTGAACTCATGCTTCAGATAGTGTTCATACTCATAAACAGAGAGCTCCTCTGCTGCTTTATCTGAATTCTCAACCACCTTCATCTCTTCATCATCAAGTTTGTATATGCGATTCATGTCGTTTAATGATCTTTCGAATGTCTTATCCATAGTATCATCCTTCGTTTATCTTCTGCCTTGCATTTGCTATTATCTTTTCTACATACTCCTGGGTTATCTTTCTTATCACAGCTTCCCCTATTCCGCCCATTATTCCCTTTATGTTTATGCTGCTTTCCCATTTGATCCCTGTTGAATTGCCCTTTTCATATAGATTTAATGAAAGGGTTACACTTACCTCACTGCCCAAGCCCTTCCCCTCTATGGTGTAAGTGTAATTATCTTTGCCTTTGCTTTCAAGGCTGCAGTGAAGCGGAAGCGAGCCCTTAACCACACCTAGACCTGGCTCAATGCTCATTGTAAAGTGGTTTGCATCTGTTCTTGAAAAATTGCTGGAATCGGGTATGCATGACGCAACCTCCTTTATATCCATTACAAAACTGCGCACTTTGTCTATCGGTGCGTTGAATTCTTCATCCCCTCCAAAATCTACCCGCATGCTCCTTTATCTCTTCAAAAGCTTTAATACTTTGTTGCGGTAAACGTATATTGTCAGTATGCATGCAGTCACACTTGCTAAAAAATGATGTATGCATAAGAAATCCAATAGTTTAATATTCTCATTAAATGAGAAATGACGAGAGTATAGGATTATGTTTACTTAGTTGATATGGTGGAGAGTTGATGGCGAAAAACAGTAAGCAGATAAGCTCTGCGGTTGCAACTGCGGTAGGACTTGGTGCAATAATAGGAGCAGGAATATATGTCCTTAGCGGAACTGCAATAGCCCTTGCAGGTGCTTATGCAATATTCGCATTCCTCTTTGTTGGTGTTCTGGCAGTAATAATATCGTTGGAGCTTGGAGAACTTGGCTCGCTGCTGCCTAATGTAAAGGGCGCAGCTTATTCTTATACTTATAAAGCTCTTGGAAGCGAGATGGGATTCGTATCTGGAATTCTTGGATATATGGCATACTCTACTTCGATAGGTGCAATAGCGCTTGGGTTCGGATCTTATCTTTCAAGCCTTATGGGCGTACCTCTTGCCGTATATGCAATACCTTCTGCAATAGGACTCATTCTAGCATTGGCTGTAGTCAATATGTTCGGAGTTAGGAAAGCGGCAAAAGCTGACTTTTGGCTAGTTCTTGTAAAGATAGGTGTACTAATTCTATTTATTATATTTGCATTATATGTGGCATTTAGCAATCCTCAGATAGGCCTGTCTAACGTAAGCTTTGTCTTCCAAGGAAATATACTTCAGGGAATATTTGCGGCAAGCGTAGCCGTATTTTTTGCATACTCAGGATTCCAATCCATATCCTCACTTACAGATAGAATAGAGGGAGGATCAAAGGGCTACGTTAAGGCCATTCTCTCTGCCGTAGTAATAAGTATTGTATTATATGTACTTGTAGTTAGCGCCATGCTTATACTCGCACCTGCAGCTCAGTACAAGATAGCTGCAGACCCTCTGAATTATGCGTTGAGTGCAGTGCATGCACCATCATGGCTCTTTGTCGTAGTAGATATAGGAGCTCTGATAGCTACAACATCTGCAACTCTTGCCATGATACTTACATCTTCGCGTTACCTTTACCAGATAAGCGATGACCATCTTCTTCCTAAGTACTTCAGGAAATACAACAATAAAATTGATGTTGCGCAGAACGGCATACTGATATCTGCAGTGATAGGGATACTGGTACTCTTTGCAGGTAACATATACATTATAGCTGCGATATCCAATTTCGGCCTTCTTTTCAATTACCTGATAGTAGGTCTCGATGTAATGCACTTCAGAAGGAACAAATTCAATTCACCATTCAAGATGCCTCTGTATCCTTACCTCCCGGTAGTAGGCATGATACTCATCTTCATTATGCTTGCAGGCATGCCTAACGAAGCATTGATCATAGGAAGCGTAATGATAATGCTGCTGATAGCGGCCTACTATGTCCTTAGAGAGGCAGAGATGAAAAAGGTAATACGCATAAAACTGTTTAAGTAAGACGGAATTCAGCATTCTAACAGATAGTAACCAGTATGACTTAAAAGGATTGACTGAAAATTATCAGGTATGGCAGTTGGGATATACGCTGATAGGGTTACAAAGCTGTTCAGGAATACTGTTGCTTTGAACAAAATCAGCTTATCTGTTGGCAAAGGCATGAATATAGTTATAGGTCCGAACGGAGCCGGGAAGAGCACACTGCTCAGATGTATAGGCGGGTTGTACAGACCTGATTCCGGAAGCGTCAGGGTGTTTGGAAAGGACCCGTATTACGATGATGAGGCAAGAGGCAGAGTGTCTCTTCTATCGGATAATTATGCGCTGTATGACAAGCTGCCTGTGATCAAGAACCTCCTATTCTTTGGAAAGCTATATGGTAATAGCAACACTGAGACAATGAATATGTCACGCATATTCCTGAAGAAGCTTGACGCATACCAATATATCGACAGAAAAGCAGGGGAGCTGAGCAGGGGAACAAAACAGAAGGTGGCGATATGCAGGGCTCTTCTAGGCAATCCAGATGTCTTCCTTCTGGATGAACCTACCGCTTTCCTTGATGCAGCATCTGCAGAGAAGGTCCACCTTATGCTTGAGGACTTTGCAGCTGAAGGAAAGGTTGTGCTGTATGCTACACAGAGGCTTAACGAAGCCGCAAGGTTCAATGCCAATCTTTTCATAATCAAGAAGGGCAGGATATCCAAGAGCCTCAGGCACAGCGATCTGTATGGAAGCATATTGAAAGGAGCGAGGATAAACATAAAACTTGCAGATCCTTTAACTGATGCGGTTGCAAGAAAGGTGCCGCACTTCAATGCTGCCCTTGGCTCAAACATAAGGATAACTGTAAGAAATTACAAGGACATAAATGAGGCCATAAAGTACCTGATTGGAAATGGAGCGTATATTGTAAGTGTGGATTACAGTGAGCCGTTGATAGAAGATATGCTGTGATAATTATGGATCTCAAAAAATCTTATGCTGTGATGATGAATGACCTTAACGAGGTATTCAGCAGCAAGGCCATATACATGCCAATGATTGCAGTTCCTGTCTTCTTCGCACTGCTCTTTCCCCTGCTAACCTTCTACATAAGCACCTATAACTTAAGCGGGATAGCCACGCGCATAATAGGAACGGCTGAGCAGATCTCCAGCACTAAAGTGAATGGGGCGGTCTTCATGTCCTACTTTGCAGTCTATATTCTCGGCCCTACCTTCATGACAATGCCAATCTTCACAGCTTCGGTCATTGCTGCCGATAGCTTTGCCGGGGAGAAGGAGAGAAGGACATCTGAAGCACTGCTTTCAACGCCTGTGAAGACATCAGAATTATTGGTAGGCAAGATATTCGCATCTTTGCTGCCGACTGTTTTGCTGACACTTGTAGTATTCGCAGTATATGGGTCTACCATCAACTATCTTGCATTCAGGACCTTCAACACCTACATACTCCCGACAACATCATGGATACTGATAATACTGCTCTCACCGTTCCTCTCACTTGCAGCCATAGGAGTAGTAGTCCTTGTATCATCGCATGTGAGCGGGATAAAGGAAGCGCAGCAGATAAGCTCGCTGCTTGTGCTGCCGGTCATGGTGTTGCCTTTTGCTTCGATATTCGGCATATTCGACCTTACTCCATCATTCTTTTACGGAGTGCTTGCATTCCTCATACTTTTTGATGCTGTAATAATATACATCGGAATAAAGAGCTTCAGGAAGGAGAATATCTTATAATCTGGGCTTATGGAGGAGATATCTTGTGATTCATCGCATATCTCCAAACCATTTTATGAGCAGCTCTATGAACTCCTCCTGCCATTCGGGCTTTGAGAACTGATGGTCTGATCCTTTTACAACAACATGCTCAAGAGAGTTAGGCTTTGCAGCTTTTATTATCAATTCAATTATATGGTGTGGAATTACCTGATCGTGCTCAGCTTCTATCAGAAGTATCTTTTTTCCAAATCCAGATATGGAATTCAGTGCAAGATTGTCTCTGGGCCTTGCCTGCTCGTTTGCAAGGTGCATCGGCTTCTTTGAATCCTTTGTCTTTGCATCACGTTCGTCTTCATATATTGCAGGAACGCGCAGGACAAGGGATTTTACCTCTCTTTTCGAAGGCAGTACTGCAGCAAGATATCCGCCATAGCTTGTACCGACTATGCTTATGGCTTCGTTGTCAACGCCTTCCTGTGATGCAAGGAAATCGTATGCTGCAACAGCAGCATCTATGTTTTCCTTTAATGTTACTGTCTCAATACTTCCTGAACTGTGCCCATGCCCTATAAGGTCAAACGTAAGGCAGACGTAACCTAACTTTACAAGCGCCTCTGCCCTTGGCTTATATCCAGATTCATTGCTTGACCACCCATGTATGAACAGCACTGCTGGACAAGGATTTTCCATATGCTCAGGAGTAAACATGGTGCCGCTTATTGCCGCTTCTTTACCTACTGAAAAACCGATTCTTCTTGAACGCATATCTAACACGATATAATTATAGCAAATATTATTGAAATAAGTACAATAAGATTATTATGTATAAACTATTGGACTTGTCACTATCTCTTAAGCTCCGTAAGCAGCTTAAGCATGGATGCACCGGTCCTTCTGCCGTTTCCATTATTTAGCGCACGCAGATTTGCCACCCTATTGCTCATCTCCAGGCTTCCCTCCATTGCCCTGCTCCTTTCTTCAGCGCTTTGCAGTAGAACGGCAAGCTTGCGGCTGTGCTTCCCGGCCAATGTGAATTTCTCTATGGCATCTGAGACATTACCGTCAAACAGCGCCAAGAATCCTTCCCTGTCACGTTTCTCGAAGCCTGCCCTGTGAACCCTGACAAGCTTTTCGTTTAGCTCTTCTTCTTTTCGAACAGCAAATACCATTTGTATCATATCCAGAAGGAATTTTATGATTATTATGCCTTACTGAGATCGATCCGATAATTTAATATAGAATATGGATATTTCATTAAAAAGTGAGATTTGATAATGCATTGCTAGACTAAATCGTAATGCATGGAAAAGATATTGATCAATACAGATAAGTGCTTTGATTGAGATAATACTTCTTAGATAGCATTTTACGCTTCATGATGCTGTTTTTGGGAGAATTAGGTAAATTGGCCTGTCCGGAAGCTTTTGACGGAATCCTGATCTTGCTCTTTCTAATACCGGTTTTTTAACGTTAAAGTTTATCCACGGATCCATCCAGCCTTTCTTCGCTTTGACCAGATAATGGCCTTTTGGATAACGCTTTGAACGTTTTATGAACACTATGCTGTCTTCTTTGAAGTTTTGCCTTCCTTTAATATACACGTAATCGTAAGCTTTTCCTGCACGGTTTAAGGCTTTGACTACATCTTTGCACATATACCCTGTCTTCTTTGCATCTCCAAGCTTGTTGAAATACCTGACTTTTGCTGTTTTGTAACTTACATTTTTTATAAATGCCACACAGGCTATGCTGCATCCTAAGGGTTCCTTTTGAGTTACTGAATTTTCTTTCATAGTGTTATCTTGATATTCCAGATTTATGATACTTTTCCGTATTGGTTTTTGGACTAATACAGGCGAAGCATTTTATATGTGCAATATGAATATATTTAGTGATAAGCATGAAGATGGAGATATACGGATTTAAGGCTGATATTAAGAGGGACGGAAAGCTATTTGTAGGGACTATAGACGAGCTCCATATTCAGGATCAGGCCAAGAGCCTGCGCGAATTGGAGAACGAACTTAAGGATGCGGTAGATACGGCAGTAGCGTTCCTGCTCGAAAAGAAGCGTAGTGAAGTAAAGTCACCAGTACTTAAAAGTCTGATTGCAAGAAGCTAAGGCGATTTTATAAGTACTCTGAGACCAGTAAAACCTCACAAACTAATCAAAGTACTGCAAGAACATTATGGTTATTCTGCAAGACAGGGAAAAGGTGATCATGTCGTATTGTCGGACCAGAAAGGACACTTTACTGTAATACAGATAGCACAGAAGGAACTAAGACAACAAATAATGAACAGGATACTTAAGCAGACGGGCCTTAAGTGGAAAGACATTGAAGAATATTTATAGTTATAAGTAAAGTGTATTAGAACTTCTGTTTTGTCTTCGTATTTTTCAAAATGGGTCCGCGGAGAGTCGGACTCCGGTCTCTACCGTGTGAAGGTAGCGTCTTACCGTTGGACTACGAACCCGTATAGCTATGTCAATCTGACGATAGAAACCTATTTAAACCTAACACTATAATAAAATAGCGCTATCTGTAGTTTCTTCTACAGGTGGTTGTGAAAATTCCTAATGGGAATTAGATGTAGTCTTGAGCAAT
>JAJZKU010000008.1 GCA_021850705.1 Microcaldota archaeon | reverse complement strand
AAAAAAGATTATTACGCTCTTACGCAAGCGTTGAAGCCTTATTGCACAGAAGGTACATAGGCTTCGTATTGTAAGCGTCTATCCCTATGACTACGAGTGACCTGAAGCAGGTAATTAGGGTATGTGTCCACTTCGCAGCCATATACTTACACTTGAATAAAGGTATGCAATCAGGTTCTTAAACCTTTTCTACAAATCATGCGAAACAGTCAGTTATAAATATCACAGATCCGTACAATATTTACGGATACGGTGCGGCTGGGTGTGTGGCAGATCATATGGCCAATAAACAGCTAAAGGATAACGGAGCAAGTGTGCATACCTCAGGTACGTTTACATCAATTCTAAGAAAGGAAGCAGATTCTGTTTCTAAAATAACCAATATCTGTGGAAAAGCATCTGAGATAGCAAAAGAAATCATGTTGGCTGTGACAGTTTCAGGTATAATGATTAATACAGCATCCGCAGGACAGTTTCCAAATGCGAAAGAAAAGCATAGCTCCGATTACGCCAAAAACACAACACATTCAAACATGCTTGCAATGGTGGAAGCCAAGCCAAAAGCGGCTGCATATCGGCTTGGGACAAATGCTGTTTCTGTAAAAAATACGCACTGGAAAAGTCGTTATGTACTGCAAATGCTTGCTGAGGAAAAAAGCTATCCTGAAGCTGCCTTTCAATCCGATGCAAAACTCAGCCCAAAAAGCACTATAAGATTTTCCATACTGAAGCCTGACAATCCCCCTAATTATTATGGCAGTATTTCTGGATACGGATATTCTGGGCTATCTGCTGCCAATGCGAATCTATTTCCGCTTCCAATGAATGTGCAGAATGCAACAGTCGCATACTTTACATATGTCATAAAGCACAAAGGATTCAAACTCTATTCGGAGCAATCCCCTTCGGGACAGCTTGCAATAACACTGAGCAAAGGAAATCATGGTGCATTAGGTGTCTATTTCTCCTTAAACTTCTAACTGTGCCATTCTAAAGCTGCAGTATTGATTGCAAAGCAACAAGAAATATATAAGCATTTATTGCAAATAGTCTGAAGAGTAATATGTTAAATCAATTGTTAGTATCAGCAATTCTCATAGCGATAACTGCCATATATGCGTTATTCGATGTTTTTAACAAAAGGAACATACCTAACATTTTCGTATACCTGACAGTAGTCGTGGCATTTGCAATAACCCTTACATACGGCTATAGCACTATCATGTACAGCATTGTAATAGCCTTGATAGTGGCAATACCTGGCTATCTGCTTTACAAGAAAGGCTTCCTTGGAGGGGGAGACTTCCTAGAATTCGTAGCAATATCACTTATACTCCCTATACAGCCTAGTCCAATACTTTATTCAGAGGTCCAGATACCAATACCATTCATAATATCGGTTCTGCTGGCAGCAGGATATACTGTATCGATATACATACCTATATACTACCTTAGCAAATCAGCAAAGAAGCCAAAAATAGACAAAAACCGTATATTTTCCGGATCAGTTCTGCTTGTCGCATATGCCATACTCATAACAATAATGTATGCGATATCTTACATAGGGCTCATTGGGATAATTATCCTTGGCATAATAGGGATAGCCTCATTCTTCATAATAATCTACGAGAGCAGCATATACTCGGGAATGGTAGAGATGGTGCTTCCTTCATCATTAGAGCAGGGAGATATGATAGCGACAAACCTGATGGATAAAAAGGACATAGCGTACTTCACCAAGATCTCAAAGAGATTCGACAGGCTGGTCACAAAGAACCTGCTATCTGATATAAGAGACGTGAAAAAGAAGCTTCCGGTATATAGGAATTCCGTGCCGTTCGCGCTCTTCATATTTTTCGGCGTTGTAATGTCCCTTATCTTTGGCAATCTGATGCTGTTGATCCTTACCTAATGGATAAATTATTATACTTGAGAACAGATATGTTAGTGGTGGGAACATGCCGGAATGCGACATATGCGGAAGAAAAACAGACAAGGAATATGTAGTGGAAGTAGAAGAAGCTCAGATGCATGTATGCGAGAGATGTGCCAAAGGTATGACGCCTATAGAAGTAATTGACCACTCCCAAAACAAAAACACCAAACAGGAGCACATTGTAATAAAGCATGCTTTTTCAGAGGAAGGCAATGAGATAATGAATGACTACGGCAGCATAATAAAGAATGCAAGGGAGAAAGCAGGCCTTACAAACAAGGATCTTGCAATAAAAATAAATGAAAAAGAGAGCCTTATAGCAAGAATAGAGAGGAATCAGTTGATACCTGAGGAAAGAGTGGCTAAAAAGCTCGAGAAGCTCCTGGGCATTAAGCTGGAGATTGAAGCCAAACAGGAGGAGGACAAACGCAGCTTCGGAAAGAATGAACCGCTTACTCTTTGGGATGCGGCCATAAGGAAAGAGTCAAAGAAAAAGGACGGTGAGTAGATAGCTGTAGATATAAGCAAGCTTGTAAGTGAGGTAAAGCAGGAACTGTCCTTCGATGAGCTTAAGGATAAGGTAATTGCAATAGATGCATACAACACCATCTACCAATTCCTATCAATAATAAGACAGCCTGACGGCACACCTCTTACCGACTCAAAAGGAAGGATAACCAGCCATCTTTCAGGCCTGCTTTACAGAACTACAAATCTTCTCAATTATGGGGCGATACCTGTCTTCGTATTCGACGGAATACCTCCGACCCTTAAGAGCAAGACTATATCTGCGAGGATAAGCAGGAGAGAGAAGGCTATGGAGGAGTGGAAGAGCGCACAGGAAAAAGGCATGCTTGAAGAGGCGAGGACACATGCGATGGCAAGCACGAGGATAACCAAGGAAGTGGTAAGCAGTGCAAAGGAGCTTTTGGGGTATATGGGCATGCCGTTCATACAGGCTCCTAGCGAGGGAGAGGCGCAGGCAGCATACCTTGTAGAGAACGGACTGGCACATGCTTCTGCAAGCCAGGATTACGATTCCTTCCTTTTTGGAGCGGAGCTCGTAATAAGGAATGTAACTATAACGGGCAAGAGGAAGCTTCCTGGCAAGAATGTTTTCATAAATGTAAAACCTGAAAAGATATTTCTAAAGGATCTTCTCTCAAAGTTCGGGATAAGCAGAAAGCAGCTAGTATGGGCAGGAATGATGATAGGCACGGACTTCAATGACGGCATAAAGGGCGTCGGCCCCAAGACAGCATTGAAGATAACAAAAGAGTCAGACACGCTGGAAGATGTACAAAATGCTCTCAGATCAAAATACGATACATGTATAGATGACGCTGACGAGGTGGAAAAGATATTCCTGCAGCCTGATGTTACAAAGATCAATGGCAACGAATTCCACAAACTCCTCACCGACACGGCTCTGGATAAAGAAGGACTGATGGGATTTATGTGCAAAGAGCACGGCTTTTCAGAAGAAAGAGTAGAAAAGATGGCAGAACTGCTCTCAACAGCAAAGAAGGAGAAGAGGCAAAAGGATATAAATAGCTGGCTGTGAATCTATTCTGGTTATTATGCAGAAAACAGTAAGCAAAAAGAAGAGAAAGGTAGGAAAGCACTACAGGATGAGGAAGCAGTCAAAACTCAAGAAGGCAGCAAGGAAGAAGATGTCCAGACGATTATAAAATGTCATTATACAGTACATTGTTGAACTCATAAGCCTCAGCTTCATCTGATTCCGAGAAGTTCAATTCAGAAAGCACACTTCTTATATCCGTATACTCCTTCATGGCTCCTTTTATGTCAAAAATGGCAACTCCATTATCGCTCTTTAGGTATACGAAAAATCTCTGTCTCTCTCCGGAAACTGCAACAACTACTTTTGCATCAGTAGCTCCAAGATTAATCAGAATGCTGCAAAGAAGCACTACCTTGTCAAAAGAGTCACCTGCTCCTCTCTTCAAAGTTTCTTCTGGGCTCTGCCAAAACTGTATTGGCAGGGATACACTGGTTATCTTATCATTCACATACTTGAAGGCAGACACTGCAGCCTTTGCAAAATTCCTATCATAGGAGTAGTTATTGAACCCAGAGCGTATCGAATCGCACAAAGCAGAAACAGTAGCATTCTCGGGAGTCACAAGTTTTGGAAGGTCAGAAACATTTAGCCTTTCAGATTCCTCTATATGGTCCTTGTAGCGCATTATTATCTCTAGGTATATGTCGTTGTATTTCTTCAGATTCTCGTAGTCCTCCCCAGGCATAATTATAATTCTTCCCAAAAGAATATTAGCCTATCCGCACACAAGATTAAGCGTGTTTCAGATGCCAAAGCTCATGCCTATAGAAGATGCAGATTCAAACGTAGGGAAGAGAGTACAGTTAAGGGGATGGATACACAGGAAAAGGGAGGGCGGAGCAATATTATTCATAGTCATAAGGGACAGGACCGGTACCATTCAGGTTTCAGTGAAGAAAGCCATGCTAAAGCAAAAGGAGTGGGATGCCGCAGCCGCTGCAGCCATAGAATCAAGCATACTTGTATCCGGAACAGTAAAGAAGGAACCACGTGCACCAACTGGATACGAGCTTGAGACGGATTCTGTAAAGATAGTAAGTGGCTCAGAACCATTCCCAATAACGGAATATCAGAGTGCAGAATTGCTACTTGACAATAGGCATCTATGGCTAAGGAGCCAGAGGATGCGGGACATAATGAAGGCAAGGGCATACATATTCAGGTACTTGAGAAAATTCCTTGACGGCAGAGGCTTCTACGAAATAACTCCTCCACTGCTTACCAAAGCAGGCGGAGAGACAGGAGCTGACCTGTTTGAAGTGGATTACTTCGGCCAGAAGGCATATCTGACAGAATCTTCACAGTTCTATTCTGAGGTTATGGCATTCTCCCTGGAGAAGGTCTATTCGTTTGCACCGTCATACAGGGCGGAAAAATCAAGGACAATAAAGCATCTCGCAGAGTACTGGCATCTTGAACCGGAGATGACTTACTATAACAACGACATGAACATGAAGCTGCAGGAGAAGCTCGTCAGCAATACTGCAATCATGCTTGCAAAGAACAATGAAGACCTTTTGAAGAATTTCAATGTAGACCCGCAGACTCTGCTCAAGATCAAACCCCCTTTTAAGAGGATAACTTATGAGAAGGCACTGGAGGTTCTCAATGAAAAAGGAGCAGAAAAGAAGTGGGGAGATGATCTGGGTGTTGAAGATGAAAGACTGCTCACAGAGGACGAGGAAAAACCGGTATTTGTAACCTTATGGCCCAGGGAGATCAAGCCGTTCTACATGCCTGTCAATCCTAAGGACGAAAGGACTGTCATGTGTGCGGACCTGCAGGCGCCTAAGGGTCAGGGAGAGATAATAGGAGGCAGCGAGCGTATATGGAATATGGAGGAACTGAAGGAGAGAATAGCCGAGGTGGAGAAGCAGAAGCAGATAAAGATAGCATTGGAGAACTATCAGTGGTGGCTTGATCTGAGAAGGTATGGAAGCGTGCCGCATGCAGGATTCGGATTAGGCGTAGAACGCATAATCAAATGGATGCTTAACCTTGACCACATACGCGATGCAATACCGTTCCCAAGAACCATTAACCGTGCTTACCCGTAGATTTAGTTACATTTAAATACCATCCTGTGCACTACATTATCTTGTTTTGAAACCCATAAGAAATGCATGCAGATTAATCCTAAATTAGATTGAGTGTTTTGTTATTGATTACGCTTAGGTCTTATCATGGAAGAAAAACCAAAAGAAAGAGCAAATCTTATCATAACCTGCATGGACAGGAGGCTTAACGAGGCCTTGGAGCTCCGCGAACGAAATGAAATGGCAAATACCGGTATGCCAACAATCGTACTAAGAAATGCGGGAGGAGACGTAAGTAATCTGAAAGATTCAATCAGGGAAGCTCTTCTCCATTATGATGTACGCGAAGCCAGGGTTGCAGTGCATAATGACTGCGGAGCCATGAACGACATAGCGAACAGGAAGCAGGGCAAAGCGGAAAAAGACCGGGAAAGAGACATGACAGCAATGAAATATGTTGCAAAAAATCCAGAGGATCTGTGCAAGGAAAACCTGGCTGTACAGCAAAAAACACTGACAGAATTAGTTGCTTCATTATCCCCTAATACCACGGTCATAGCCGATAGTCTGGATGTACTGCATGTGCCACATCCGAACGGGGAAAGAAAAGCAGCTATAATACTGGACTCTCCTGAAAGACCCTATACGCACTATTCAGAACTTGCGTCAATGTTGCACACTGATACAAACAATGTATATGTTATACAGTATACTGGCAAGGACAACATGCTTCCTGACATAAGTCTTATACCTAAGGCTCTCGGTGTAAAGGACATAACCATATTCTCTACAGACAAGACGCGAATTAAAGCTACCGAGCTGTTCGAAGGAATAAACAGACAGGCATTTGCGCCAGAGATCAACCTTAGGCTGATGGAGCTGGTGCAACAGCCTGCCAGACAGAATAGAGTAAAACTTAAAGGATAAACTGCACCTTTAACATATCTGTTTTGACCCAGTGTACACTCCTCCTGACTCAAAGACCAATATTAATAAAAGTTTAACAACTAGTTACTGTTGGGTAATAACTTGTTCGATATTCTCTTGCAAGCCGCGATGAACTCCACTGTAATAATAGGCAATTACGTTACAGCTGGATCAGTATACACTGAAAACACTCTGGTAGTAGTACTTACGATGCTCACGGTACTGGCGCTGTCCATACAGATAGCACGCAGATACTTCATAAGAATATTAAGAAAGTTCACCCTGAGGTTTGCAGCGGATATATGGTGGCTCATCTACGTGATACTTAGAGACGCGAGCATATTCCTCGTAGTATTCTTGGGAGTAATGCTCTTCTGGCCAGGGATATACCAGGACTTTCCAATAGCGGTACCATTCATGCCTCTTGCGATAGACATGTTTGCGATAGCCCTTGTCATAATGCTTGTAAAAGACACCGAGGACAATCCGTTCTACAACAGCATAGTCTCAATACTTGTAATAATAGGATCGGTGCTCTATCTTAGCGGGACGATACTCGTAACAGAAAGCGCAGTACAGCTCGCCAAGCTCCCTCCAACGGTATCTGCAAGCACAAGCAACATATGGGGATTCGCTTACCACTATTTCAATACGCAAACCAATCCCACTCTTTCCATATACACATTCTACATATCTGCAGTCATACTAGGGGCATGCGGCATAATAGCAATACTTTATTCGTTCGAAGGCGGGATATTCGACAGAAAGATAGAGCCAAAAGCGAAGCCCATTGTAAAGGAGACAGATACTCCTGTGCCACAGGCACAGATCCAGAAGAAGTAGGTCAATATGTCATTCAAATTTACCTTTGATGACAACAGTTGCATACAGTGCGGAGCATGCGGAGATTCATGTCCCGTAAACGCACTTGACTTCACAAGGCCGAGGCACAAGAAACTTGAAGACACACTTAAGGACAGCACACCTACAGATGACATGACCGAATATCCTATACAGGTAAACAAGTGCACAGGATGCATGATCTGTCCTACAGAATGCCCTGTATCGTGCATAACCATAGTCAAAGTGGACAAAGAGCCGAAATATCAGCCCAAGCAGGGTCCTATGCTCGACACTGAACCTACAAAGGATGAATTTGCACTCTCCAAGTATACTAAGGTAAGACCTTACAAGCTAAAGGTGAAGGATCCTTGGGGTCACGAGTACATCTACAGACCCAGAAGACGCAAATCAAACACACAGACGTGGGAGAACCATGAGGAGATGGAATGAAACGCGCATACATAATACACAGATGGGGTGGAGATTCCACCAGTGACTGGGTGCCATGGCTAAGGGAGGAACTTGAGGAAAAAGGAATAGCTGCAACAGCACCTGATATGCCAAATCCAAATACCCCTACAATAACAGAGTGGACAAACACGCTTCACACTCTTATAACCTCTCCGGATGCAGAGACATTTATAATAGGCCATAGCGTAGGTTGCCAGGCGATAGTAAGATACATATCTTCATTGCAGGAGAACGAGACGATAGGCAAGGTCATACTTGTAGCTCCATGGACACAACTGACCAACGTCGGCGAAGGAAATATGGAGATTGCAAGACAGTGGATGGAAACTCCGATAGACTGGGAAGGCGCAAAGAAACACTGCAAGAGTTTCACAGTAATCTATTCAAATGATGATCCGAAGGTTCCCCAGGAGAATGCAAAAGACTTTGCCAACAGGCTTGGTGCGAAGCTTATCCTGGAAGAGAGCAGAGGCCATTTCACAGATGAAGATGACGTAACCCAATTGCCTGTACTGCTAAAAGAGATACTTGAACAATAACCTGAAACCTTCTTCGTAAAAATCAGAAGCTGCCGAACAGAATGTATTTAATTGTTAAGCCAAAGTTTGATATGGTGAAAGAATGGCATTCACAAGCGATCTGTCGACAAGCGATTTCTGGCTTCTTGAGAACATGGGATATGAGCCTATAGCGATAGTGCTGGGCAATACTGTATACAGCATGGGAGTGGTAGGAGGAATATCCGGAGGATTCAAAGGCATGACAAAGGGAGAGATACCACAATTCACAGAGATTATGTATAATGCAAGAGAGATGGCTCTTGGCAGGATGAAGGCAGAGGCAGAAAAACTGGGCGCAGACGGCGTTGTAGGAGTAAAGCTCACGATAAGGAATTACGGAGGCAGCGGAACTGAGATGGAAATCACTGCAGTAGGCACAGCGGTAAAACGCAAGGCAGGCGCAACAAAGTCAAATCTGGACCCAACTATAGTAATGCAATTGAAGGGCAGCCAGGTTAACGCCAATGAAATGTAGCAATAATTAATCAGAAGCGAGTGTGGCGAGGGAGCTGGGAAGATGCCGATAAGTACAAAGGAAAAGAAGAAAGTCGAGAGCCACGAAGCAAAGGAGAAGATAGAAAAAGACATGATTTATTTTACTCCTGGACATTTCAGAATTTCTGATGCAATAAGAAAAGGCACTGCTATATTCGCAAAGAATGCAAAGTACTTTTTACTGGGAATTCCTGACGCTCTTGCCCTCTCACTGACACTATACGTTATCGCATATTTTGGCGGATTTTCCATTCCTGGAACGAGCCACATCCAAGTATTGCATATATTGGGAGTTATTGCAGGGTTCTTAATCTACTTTACATTAATCTCTGCTCCTTTGTCGAATTTTTACAAATCAAAAATATCCGGAATAAAATATCCTGGGATTCTTAAGTCAATAGCCTGTAGTCTATCAATCCTACAGCCCCTTGCCTACGCTGCACTTCTGATATCAGTAATTCTTTTAATCAAGTTCTCTCTGATAAACGTGATTACAATACTATCGGTAATAGTAGCCTTTATTCTATATTTAGTCTCTATAAACCAGTCTCTGCTGCCGAATTTCCTTGCAGATACAAAGAACAACAGAAGCAATGCGATTAGCCTAGGATGGCTTCTTCTAAGCAACAATAGCGTAAACCTGTTCGTCTCAGATTTAATCATATTTATACCTGTGATAATATTTGCTTCGCTGTTTGTAATGTTTAACAACATAATATTTCTTGGAATAGGATTTGTCGCATTCCTGATATCTGAAGGAATATGGTACGGGGCAACATCATTCATACACGGCGCCGTATCCAAAGGCAAGAACAACTACAACATAGCATAATCTAAGATCGACGAAAATCAGCAACAAATTTATCCTTTGCGGATATCCTACCCAAACATAACTGAGCGCTACAATATAAAAAGATAAGAATTCGCCAGGGTAGGGATTCGAGCCCTAAATCCCCGAAGGGAACTGGTTTGCTTTTTGCATCATTTGTAATCAGCTCTTGAGCAAACTCAAGACCAGCGCGTTACCAGATTCTGCCACCCTGGCACAACCTAAATCTATACTGTGCACATTTATTAAGCATGCTATTTTTCATCAGTAAGGAGAGCACCAACAAATATAAATGCAAAACAGGAAGAATAAATGTTAATTATCTGGTGTTGATAGCTTGGCTAAACGTAATACTGGCAAAAAGAAAAAGCAAAGAAAATCTAAAGAAGTAAGACAAAAGCTTCAAAGCAAAAAACTATCAAGAAATTATAAGATTGCGCTTGTTGCAATAGCTGCCTTTGCGCTGATATACTCCTTAGTATTCATAATAGGCCCGTCAGCTTATGGAGACGACCCTACTTATCTATCTCTGGCATACGGCGCAGCCACAGGAAATTTCATTGAAAGCTCATACATATTCAGCGTACGGCTATTCATGATCTTCCCGATAGCCCTTTTCTATAAGTTCTTCGGAGTCAACCTGTTCACCGATAGCATGTGGGACATACTCTGCTTCGTAGGCAGCGTCGTTGCCTCATTCTATATAGGCAGGGAACTTTATGACGAAAAGGTAGGGCTTCTAGCCGCTTTCCTACTTTCCATATTTCCACTAACAGCGATACTCGCTCCTACTGTCAGCGACAACATACCTATGATGTTCATGACTACTATGGCCATGCTCTCCATACTCTACGCGCAGAGAAGGTCTTCCAAATTCTGGTACTTTGCAGCAGGCATATTCATGATAGCATCACCGCTTGTAACTCCTGAAGGTTTCATAATAATCCCAATTGCAATACTGTATCTGCTGGTAGAACTGTTCAGGAAAAAGATATCAATAAACAGGACATCTCTATATCTTATATACGGTATCTTTACTATAGGCATAGCGTTAATGGCATTCAATTACATTAATTCCGGGCACCCTCTGATAACCTACACTGCCAATTCAAACTACTTCAGTGCTATAGGCGTCATAAAAAACGGTGCGTATGTAACAATAGGTTCTGCAAACCAGAATCTGGGCTTCTATCCGCAATGGATGCTACCATATAACATACTGCAGATAACAGCAAGCAACATATCAAGATTTAATTTCAACCCTATCTCCATATGGGATCAGATATACGTAACTAATTTCAACATGGCAGGATTTTTCTTCTATGCACTTATTCTTGCTGCACTGTACTTAATCTTAAGAAAAGAAAAACGCGCTTATTTCGTATTATTCTGGTTCCTCGCAGGTTTCCTCTATCTCGAATTCGGACCTATGCACTTTAGCCTTATCCCATTTGAGTATCTGCTCACGCACAGGCTGCCAAGGTTCCTTACTCTGATAGCTGTGCCCACTGTGATAATAATAGCGATGGCACTAGTGAGATGGGCAGAGGCAAGCAAGAAGCAGCTCTGCATATTGGCAAGTAAAGGCGCATCAAAAATAAATTTGAGAACAATACCTTACTCTGCAATGATTGCAGCGCTTATCATAGTCTTCCTCACAATAACCTCTCTGCAAATAAACTTCACACAGTATGAAGCAATGTCCCTTTCAAGATACGATACGTTTACGATATCAAACTACCTAAATACGCTTCCAAATACTACTGTGATATACTATCCGGCAGCATACACGCAGATGTTCTCCAATATAGGGATCTACATGCACTTCGACAATCTTAGCAGGCTTAGAGGACTTGACAACATACAAAACTGCACTTACATACCTGAAAATTCATATGTGGTACTGACAAAGTATGCGAAGATAGGTTCTCTTAATTACACTCCTGATCCTCTAAATCAATGCCCGGGCTGGGAGACTGTGCTATATCCTAATGCAAGCCAAAATTATTCATCTGCGATAACAGGATATGCGTATCCATTCAGGGCAGTGTTATACTATGTGAAGAGCAACCAATCAGGATGATTGTTAATAAGGCATAGTTATCTGGTAATGATATAACCCTTTACCTTCTCGTAGAGTTCCTTTGCCTTTTTATCCTTCTCAAAATGCTCCCTTACTGGCTTTATCATCCTCTCAAGCTCTTCAGCAACAAAGGCTTTAAGGTCCACAGGATGTATCTTACCCTCTTTGTACATGTGCTTTAGCTCTTCATAGTCCTTGGCCTCTATAGGTCCGCCGAATTTCTGCGGTCTCTCTATAGTTATCGGCTTTGAGAAATCATCCAGTATAATGAATTCAAGGTAATTGAACATCGGATTACCATCTATAACCTTTTCAGGGCAGTATGCATGACCTACCTTTTCCTTAATCTCTTCGTAAGTATCATGAACGAGTATGGATGATTTGGGATCAGACTTTGACATCTTATACTGCATCAGCTCAGCCTCGTCCTGTGTCTTAAGATCATGAGGCTTGCCCTTAAGTCCCAGTATGTAAGGATGGCTGACTACCACAGGCACCTTCCACTTGTACTTCTGTGCAACCTCACGCGCAAGTATGCTTGCCTTTCTCTGGTCAAGGCCCAACTGGCATATGTCTACGTCCATCTGGAATACGTCAGTCACCTGCATAGCAGGATAGAAAAGTTGCGCTGCGTCAAGGGCATCTCCCTCTTTTCTTCCCATTATTGTTATAGCACGCCTGGCCCTGTCAAGCGAAAAAGCCCTTCCTACTTTTATGAACCTGTCCCAGTAGGAAAAGTCATCCATAAGGTCCTTCGCCCAGATTATGTTTATCTTGTTTATATCTATGCCTGCACCCTTCCACGCCTCGACAAAATAATTTCCTACGTCTCTTATATGCTCAAGGTTTCCTCCCATCTTGTTGTTTATGAATGCAAAGTAATCGGCAATATACAGATTGAACTTTATGCCTATTCCAAGCATCTTATTTATCGTCTTTGCCCTGTATAATCCGGAGTGTATCGCCACCATGCCTGAAGGTTCAAAACCATCATAAGCTAAAGGGTGGTTGTTTGTCTCAAAAAGGTTCCTCAGGTCTTCTGCTGTGATTATTTCCTGAGCAAAACCTTTCATTACTTCTATTTTTGTCTCAATATCCATGAAAACAGCTACATATCAGATATGATTCTTCTTTAATAACTTTATTGTGCAGATGCCTGATGGAACAGCACACATTTTTATTACTTTTTAGGTATTTAATATAAAGCGACTAGATTAACAACGGTAATAATATGCCAGAACAAACGATCTCACCTGATGACGAAGAACTTCTTAAATTCATAGAATCCGCAAAGCCGAAAGTATATGTGGTAGGCGCAGGAGGAAGCGGATCGAATACCGCAACAAGGATGACTGAGCTGCAGATAGAAGGAGCCACAGTAATAGCGATGAATACCGATGCACCTCACCTTGCAAGGACAAAGGCGCACAGGAAGGTGCTTCTCGGCAAAAAGATAACCAAAGGATTAGGTGCAGGAAGCGATCCTAAGGTCGGAGAGGACTCAGCCATAGAGTCAAAGGAGGACATAAGGCATCTTCTGGGAGATGCACAATTAGTATTCATAACCTGTGGCCTTGGAGGAGGCACCGGAACAGGTTCAATACCTATAATAGCGCATGAGGCTAAAGAGGCTGGCGCACTTACTGTGGCAATAGCGACTCTGCCATTCGGAAGCGAGGGCAAGATAAGGATGCGCAACGCTCTGGAAGGGCTTGCAAGACTGAAAAGAGCCACTGACACAACGATAATAATACCCAATGACAAACTGCTCTCAGTAGCTCCTGACTTGCCGCTCAACATGGCGTTCAAGATAAGCGATGAAGTGCTCTCAAATGCAACAAAGGGAATAATAGAGATGGTTACGAAGCCTGGAATGGTAAATCTTGACTTTGCAGACCTTAGGAGCGTGCTTAAGGACTCGGGCTATGCTGTAATAGGCATGGGTGAGGCGAATGTTGCACACCAGAGCGACAGGACGAAGATAGCGCTTGACAACACACTGAAGAGCCCTCTATTAGATGTAGATACTTCAACAGCAAAGAAGGCCCTTGTCAACATAATAGGCGGAGAAGATCTTACCCTCAGGGAAGCTGAGAGAATCTTCCAGGAGGTATCGAGCAGGATAAGCCCCGATGCGATGCTAAAATGGGGAGCTAGAATAGAACCTATGATGCAGAAGAGCTCACTTAAGATAATGGTGGTCCTTGGCGGAGTGGAGTTTGCCGAATACACCGAAACAGGCATTAAGGAGAGAGTGGGAGCGACAGAGGATATAGACCTGGACCAGATATTTGATGAGTAACTGATTACATGAAGATAAACCTTAACCCAATTCCTAGGCTAAAGAGATTCTATGCAGATTCAAAGCACATAATCAGCGTAAGCTATAAGCCGGATACGAGTACATTCAAAAGAACCCTGAAGGTAGTGCTGATAGGCGTAATAATACTGGGAACTCTGGGATTCATAATAGCTGAGATAATAAATCTTCTTATCCTGTAATCTATCTAGCAGATGTTCATGAAAATAGAGATAGACTTTACTAAGTCTGCACAGCAGAATGCAGACAGATACTACAAGATGTCAAAGGTAGCCAAGAAGAAAACAGAAGGAGCTCTGGCAGCTATAAAAGAGCTGGAAGAGAGAAAGACGCATGCTGAGAAGGTAGTAAAGAAAAAAGAGCTCAAGGAGAAGCGTGAGCAGAAGTGGTACGAAAGGTTCAACTGGTTCTTTGCAAGTGACGGTTCGCTTGTCATCGGCGGGAGGAGCGCAAAGCAGAACGAGGAGATAAACGCCAAGCACTTCGAAAACGGCGACCTGTTCTTCCATGCCGATGTATTCGGCGCCTCGGTAACCATATTGAAAAAAGGCGAGAGCGCATCTCCGGAGGTAAGAGAGGAAGCCGCAGCATTTGCAGGAGCATTCTCAAAAGCATGGGAGAGCGGTGCCTCTACCGTAAATGTCTACGCGCTGAAAAGGGATCAGGTCTCAAAGTCGAAGGAGAAGGGATCACTGGGCACAGGCAGCTTTCTGCTATCCGGGGAGAGAGAGTGGCACAAGAATCTGGCACTTGAGCTCGCTGCATTTACAAAAGAGGAAGATGCTAACTTATCATTTATTGTATGTCCTGTCCCTACGGCAATAAATTTAGGGATAAAGAAAAGAGCGATAATAAAACCAGGCAAGGACAAGAAATCAGACGCTGCAAAGCGCATAGCCAAAATAACCGGCTACGAAGACATAGACTATATAATGCAGCATCTGCCACCAGGAACGTTCAGCGTATCCTGATCACTCTTCTTTGGCTGCCCTGTCAAGCGCCTTCTCTATGAATTTATATGCTTCTTCAGCACCTTTCCATCCTTCCGTCTTGGCCCACTTTCCAGGCTCTATGCTCTTGTAGTAAGAGAAGAAGTGTGCTATCATCTCCTTTGTGTGTTCATCAAGGTCCTTGATATCATTTATGTTCTTAGAAGAAGGATCTATCTTCTCAACAGGGACTGCCATAACCTTTGTGTCTATACCTTCTTCATCTTTCATCAACAATACTCCTATCGGCTTCACCTTCACTATCGTTCCAGGAGCGAATGAGCTCGAGGTTATGACCATTATATCAAGAGGGTCATCATCCTCTCCAAGAGTCTCAGGTACAAATCCATAATTGTAAGGATAAACCATAGATGTGTGAAGTATCCTGTCCACTTTTATAACCTCGTTCTTTTCGTCATACTCGTACTTTATGTTCGAACCCTTGGGTATCTCTAGAAAAGCATTCACCTTCTTCGGAGCTTCATCTCCTATCTTTACATTCATAAAATCACATCCGACTTATAGTTATGAAATTTAATAAAACGTTCCATTGCGGAGCATATATAATGTTTTCCAGGACAAATCTATCATGCCTCCGAAGTATATCGTTGTGTTAGGTTTGCTGATGAGCGGCCTGGGCAAAGGAGCGGTAACATCTGCGATAATGAAGATGCTCGATTTTTACGATCTCAAGGTTTTACCGGTAAAGTTCGACGGATACTTGAATTATGATTGCGGCACAATGAATCCCTACAGGCACGGGGAGGTCTTCGTACTTGATGACAAAAGCGAGGTGGACATGGACTTCGGCCTTTATGAACGCTTCCTAAACAAGGATCTTACTGGAGACCTTTCAATAACAGGGGGCAAGCTATTCTCAAAACTTGTAACCAAGGAGAGGAAAGGGGGCTTCTTGGGAGAGGATGTCCAGATAATCCCCCATCTTACCAACGAGGTAATAGCCAATATAGAAAACATCTACAAGAAGAAGGATCCTGACGTTCTTGTAATAGAGGTAGGGGGAACGGTAGGGGACATAGAGAACAGCTACTTTACCGAAGCAATGAGGCAGTTCGCAACCAATCACGACGTTACCTTTGTATGTCTTACATATGTGCCTGCGCTGGATGTTGTCGGCGAGCAGAAGACAAAGCCCACGCAGATAGGACTCAGGCAGCTGCAGCAGGTAGGCATCTCCCCAAACGTAGTAATATGCAGATCAAAAGCTCCGCTCGAGAAAAAGGCAAAGGAAAAGATATCTCTCTTCTCAAATCTAGAACATGAGAGAGTGATAGACGACTCCGATGACTATACTATATACCATTTACCACTCCACTTTATGGATCAGGGACTGGACAAAATCCTGTTAAAGGATCTGGGTCTTTCAGGCAGGATAAACAAGAAGAAACTTAATGCCTGGGAAAACATGACAGATAAGATCAGAAATCCTGATGGCAAGGTGAATATCGGAGTTGTAGGAAAGTACACCGACCTGAAGGACTCTTATGCAAGCCTGCGCGAAGCTTTGATACACGCAGGTGCTTTCAACAATGTGCGTGTAAACATAGACTGGGTAGAATCTACAGACCTTGAGAAGAAGGACAGCATAAAGCGCCTTTCAAGGCTTGATGGCATAATAGTTCCGGGAGGATTCGGCAAGAGAGGCACAGAAGGCATGATAAACGCAATAGAATACGCAAGGGAAAATCAGACCCCATTCCTTGGGCTCTGTCTAGGCATGCAGCTTATGGCTGTCGAGTATGCAAGGAACGCATGCGGGATGAAGGGTGCAAATTCCACAGAGATGAATCCAAAGACAAAATATAAAGTGATAGACATCATAGAGTGGCAGCGCGGCATCAAGACCAAGGGAGGAACTATGCGCCTTGGCGCATACGGATGCACACTCTCTCCAAATACATATTCCTATAATGCATATTCAAAAAAGAAAATATCAGAAAGACACAGGCACAGGTACGAATTCAACAACAGGTACAGGCAGGCGATGAAGAACAAAGGCCTTGTAATAGCAGGGACAAATCCCAAGGAAGACCTTGTCGAATTTATAGAATGGAAGAGTGGTTTTGGAATAGGCACCCAGTCACATCCAGAGCTTAAATCAAGGCTCGAAAATCCTGCACCGCTGTTTGTAAGCTTTGTCAAAGAGGCAGCAAACAGATCAGCTAGCAAATGATTTTAGCAGATCAAGAACCTGCTTAGCTCCTGCCTTCGATTCTCCAAACTTCCTATTCTTGAATACATAAGGTACATCAGATACCTGTATACTATCCCTCTTTACGCACTTCAATAGGTCATAGAGTACCTTGAATCCTCTCCCTACAAACCTGTTCTTGTTTCTGGAATACACATTCATGAAGAATTCTCTATCGACACCGAAGAATCCTGAGAAGATGTCTCCGCATGACTGGGATCTGCGTAAGAAGAGTACGGCGTACCCTATTATTATCAGGCTCTTCGAAACAAATTTCCTGTAAAACGGCCAGTTCTCAACCTCTGCCCTTATACCTACGGCTATCTTATCACCATCAAGAAGCCTATCTGCTATCTTCCCGACAACCTGATACGGATGCTGCAAGTCGGCATCCATGACTATTACGTACTTGGTCCTGCTCCTTTTTATGCCGTCTATAACGCTCGCTGTAAGTCCCTTTTCCCTTCCCATCTTCTTCCTGTCTATTACCTTAACGTTACCGTACTTCTTGTTCATGCGGATGGCTTCGTCTATGGTATTGTCTTTAGATCCATCGTCTGCCACTATTATTTCTATCTCCCTATATCTCTTCTTGAGATTAGAGATCAGCTCCGGTATATTTCTGCCTTCGTTAAGCGTCGGCAAAATAACCGTGAATTCTTTATATTGCATCGTTACCCCATATCTTGATTATAAAAAAGTCTGTGTATCTTAAGAACCATACTATAGGTCTTCCTATCAATTTAAGCATATGCGCAAATCCTCTTATCTTTTCTATATCCCCTCTATCAACTATTTTCAGCAATGCCAAAAGCATCGGATATACTAATATCAGTACGACAGCGCCTAAAAACATTATCCATTCACTATTTGTTATCAACAGCACAAGCGCTGTTATAACTCCAAGCAATACATTTGCAAAAAGTACCCTGTAAACTCTTGCCCTGCTTATGCTGAAGAAGAGCATCTTTCCAGTGCCTCTTATGTAAAGCATGTCATTAACAGCACTTCCTATTATGAATATGGAAAGTATGCTCGCTATCGGTCCTTCGACAGGACCTAAGTAGCGGACAAAATAAGGAACAAGCAGTACAAGCAGAATAAACTGCACTATTGCAGATATAACTGAATATTTGAAGACTTTAGCAGTTTTGCTTTCAGAGATGAAGAGGGTTGACAGATAGATCGATATTGTATTTATGAAAACTCCTATTACCATCAAGCTGAGGTAAAGTGGCGCATTGACATAACTATGCGAGAAGATAAGGTAGACTCCCTGCCTTGCAAAGAGTATCATATACACAAAAATAGGCAGAACAAGTATGAGGGAATACTTAAGAGTAAGCCCATAAGTCTTATTGAGATCCGCCTTCTCCTTTGACTTCCTTGCTTTTGAAAAGGATTGCAGCATCACGTGCGTTACATTTCCATAAAAAGCTGATACGAATGCAAAACCCATCATCGCTACTCCATAGTCTCCAAGTATGCTCTTCGTGACGTAAAATCCCAAAAGCACAATTGCAAAATTAGATATGCCTACACTTACAAGGTTTTTCATTCCTATCGGAGCCGAAAACTTTACAGTATCATATATTTCCTGTTTAGTAGCAAATCTGAATCCTTTAGCGCCATACTTGTGTTTCTCCTTCACAACAAAATAAACTGCAGCTAAGGACCCTACTATGTTGTCAAGTAGCAGACCTATGAGCGCTCCGAGAACCCCATAACCGAGAATTATCAACCCTACGCCTACAAAAAGCCATACAAAATCGGATCCCACCATTGTTGCGACTGCAATATTTGATTTTCCGAAACCTACGAGCGCATTTTCCGAAACAGCTTCAATGGTTCCGAAGAATATGGCAATTACTGCTATTATCAGAAGCAAGTAATCAGTGCTGCTGTTCAGAGATATGGCGGATATGCTGCTGCTGATAAGTATGCCAATTACCATAAGCACTATGGTTATTGTCATTATCACCGTATACCCGCTGGCAAGGATACTGTCCAGAAGCCTGCCCTCTCGCATTGTCCTTGCTTCTGTAATGTTCTTAACAAGATAATTCCCTATTCCGAAACCTCCGAACAATCCTACGGCAAGGTTTCCAAATCCGAATGCAAACGTATACACTCCATAGTTAGCTGGTCCCAAAAGCCTGGCAATAGATATGTATATGACTAGGCTTACCAGTATACTCGCCACAGTCCCGGTAAACATGGCTGAGAAATTCTTAACGGTTTCTCCACCAACACCGAGCTCTTCTTTCAGTTTTTCTTCATCCGGCATGAAATACCTTTGAAATGCAAGAACATTGCACACCAGAATATATTAGTAAGATTTTATAACTTATCATGTAAATTAATCCTTAATTCTATTGATTCGCATCTGGTTAACATGGAGGTTAATTACAAGAACTTAAAAGACGTGCTCAAAAGATATACGTTTGAATACAAACTATTTCTGATATATCTTGCCATAGCGCTTGTGCTCTTCTGGTATCTGGCAATCAACATAACCACAGCAGTGCCAAGAGGGTATGGTGATGTCTTCCAGTCTATGTTCAATCTCTGGTGGGTGCCATATTCTTTATTTGTCCTTCACACGTCCCCGTATTTCACAAATCTGTTATACTATCCTGTCGGGGCAAACTTTGTAACTCAGACCATGTCCCCTATCGCAGGGCTTGTCACATGGCCTCTGCAACAGATTAGCTCGGCATTTGCCTACAATGTATTATTCTTCACAGCATTCGCCCTCTCAGGGTTGTTCATGTATATGCTGGCATATTATATTACAGGAAATAAATATGCCTCATTTATAGCAGGTCTGATCTTTGCATTCAGCCCTATGCACATAGCACAGGCACAGGGTCACCTTGACTGGACACTCATAGAATTTGTACCTCTATTCATACTCTTTCTTATAAAAAGCATGTTTGAGAGCAAGAAAAGATATCCGGTATTTGCAGCAATAAGTTTCATCCTGCTTACTTTTGTTGGAGACATAGAGCAGGGGATAATGCTGTTCCTCTTTGCAATAATTGCAGTGATCCTGCTACTGATAATAAAGAGAAAAGAGGTCAACAAGAAGCAGGCTGCAATAAACCTCGGCATAATGGTGGCCGCAATAGCCATCCTATTCTCTCCATTTCTGATAGCGATGGCACCTCATCTGAAATCCGCTTTCTCAGTAGCATCACAGCAGTCTGCGCTATATGACAATCTCCAATGGAGCGACAACGCACTCTCCTTCTTCCTGCCAAGCTACTATAATCCATTCTTCCATGGCATATCTCTATCATATGCAAACCAACTATACTCCCTAACATATCAAGGAGTCTCATTTGCAATGAATGTAGGGGAGAGAGTATCCTACATAGGATATTCAGTCCTCATATTGATGGTAATAGGCATATTATACGATTACAAGAGCAACAAACTGAAGAATTCAATATTCTGGATAATCATATTTGCCATATATGTGCTCCTTGCCTTGGGGCCGTATGTGCAGATATACAATACCGTTACCGGAATACCTACTCTGTACTCGTTATATCTTCACATCCCTTATCTTAACATAATAAGGGAGCCAGGAAGATTTGACATGATAGTTACTATAGCAATAGCCATAATGGCAGCGATGGGCTTCGTCAAAATAACGGAGAACAAGGACGAGAAGAAAAAGCTGCTCTATACTGCAATAATCGGAATAATAATTCTGATAGAGTATGCAGGCATAGCCGTCCCATCTGCATCATCGCAATTATACATGAATGCAACAATACCCTCCGCATATTATGCCATAGGGAACACCACAGGCAATTCATCAGTATTAATGCTTCCTTCACTGCCCCAAGGCGGAAATCTGCCTGCAGAGTTCACAGGCATGGAAACCTATTATGTGACAGCGACAAAGAAACCGCTTATAGGAGGGTACACAAGCAGGTCAAATTCAAGTCAGGCACTATCAGTTTCGCTGATACCTCTATCCGAGCAGGCACTAACCCTCCAATATTCCCCAACCTTGGAATATGCCTCTCCTGTAAACGAGAATGTGACGAATGAGACGATCCTGTTTCTTGCGTTGTACAATACAAGTTTTGTAACGGTTATCAGGTCTGCATATAACAATACTGCGCAAGCAATATTGTACAACTATCTGACATCTATATTCGGACAAGGTGCTGCAACAAATTCAACATTCATATTCTCTACAAAAGCTGCAATATCCAAGCACGCTGGCAAATCCATAGTTGCATATCCTGTAGGATCGACACAGTGGGTTTCAGGTGCAGTTGCATGCTATTATTCCACCATATGCAGCCAGCCTCAATACAGCTCCTTGTCAAACATGTGGATAGGGAGCAATTACAGGAGTCTGGTAATATATGCCCCTAACACTACAAATGTAACTATAGGATTCAATGCAACAACCTACAACGGTAACACAGACATGTACGCATACCTTAACAATAATCGTGCTGAAAATATAACTCTGGGAACACGTGACAAACACTATGCATTAAATACAACTCTGGAGCAGGGATTCGATCAGCTTTCCTTCTACCAGCCTAACTCCACATTCCAGACCCAGGTACAGGGCCTGACGTTCGGTATCTCAAACATAACCTTTACAAAGAAATAGCGGAACGACTGTAAATGCGCATCGTCATCCACACAAACTGGAGAAAAGGTTTAAATAGGCGATACGAGATACTCCATATCGGATGGGATCCCTGGTTAATTAGCGACCAATTATATTTAACAGGGTTGGTAGGATGGATACAAACATGAATGAACTTGAAGTGGGACAGATATATGATATGAGGGTTTCTGCAAAGAGCCCTCAGGGCGAAGGAATGGGAAGAATCAACAATTTTGTTGTCTTCGTCAAGAATCAGAAGACCAGGATAGGAAAGGTCTACAAGGTAAAGATAACTGACAAGCATCACGACTTTGCATATGGCGAGTCAACAGAAAATAGCAAGTATTTTATAGGTAATGGTAGTCTTATAATATAGAATTTTATTTTGTTTTTATATTCCTCTAATCTGTACTTTATGTAGGTTTTGTAATGGATCAAAAGTCAATTTATGAGAAGATGAAAAAGGGCACTACTACTGTCGGTGTGATATGCGAGGATGGAGTAGTGGTTGGAGCAGATTCAAGAGCTACCATGGATACATTCATAGCAACTCAGGAAGCCGTAAAGGTCTATAGGATAAATGATACGCTTGCAATGACAATAGCAGGTGGCGTAGGCGATGCAGAATACTTGATAAAGCTTGTATCGGCACAGGATCAGATATACGCGATGGAGGAGAAGAAGAGCCTATCACCAAGGGCAGCGACATCACTGCTTTCTATAGTGCTTCAGGAGAACAAGATGTATCCATTCATGGTACAGCTGATAATGGCGGGCTTCACAAATGGCACTCCAGAGCTTTATGACATGGATCCTCTTGGCGGGTATACAAAAGAGAGCCAATACACAAGCACTGGCAGCGGCTCATTAACAGCACTCGGCTACCTTGAAAGCGTATATCAGGAAAAGATAAGCGTTCAGGAAGGCGTAAAGCATGTTGCAAGAGCACTGAGTATAGCGATGAGAAGGGATTCGGCGACTGGCGGGAACATGAAAATAATCTCTATAACAAAGAAGGGGTACAAGGAGTATACGAAGGATGAGATTGAGAAGATCTCCAAAGCCGCGTAAAAATAACAAAATTTCTAATTACATTTCTTGTGGTTAAGTGTCAGAAGAAACAACGAACAAAGACTTATTGGAAGAAGTGAGAAGGCTGATGCCTGCAGACGCCGGCGTCACAAAGGTGGACTTTGAAGGCCCTGATGTAGCCGTCTACGTTAACAACGTTTCCTTTGTTTATAAGGACGAGAGCATAATAAGGAACATATCAGTGGCTATAAAGAAGAGGCTGATAGTCAGAAGCGAATCTTCAAAACTTATGGATCCTGAGTCTGCGGTGAAAAGGATAAAGGAGATTGTACCTCCAGAAGCAGGTATACCTGAGGAAGGGATACGCTTCGTACCGGAATTCTCAGAGGTTTACATAGAAGCGCTTAAGCCAGGCCTTGTAATAGGCAAGGGTGGCACAAACCTAATCAACATAATAAGCGATACAAAGTGGATACCGAAAGTTCTGCGAATACCTACTATGAACAGCGATGTGATAAAAGGGGTCAGGAACATGCTGTTCAAGGAGAGCCCATTCAGGAAGAGATTCCTGGATAGCATAGGCAACAAGATAAACAAGCCTATAATGAAGAGCGAGTGGATAAAGGCAACGGCATTGGGAGGTTTCAAGGAAGTAGGAAGGAGCTGCATGCTTGTAGAGACCAATCATTCAAAAATACTCATAGACTGCGGTATAAGCCCGGAACCCGGTATAAAGGGCACAGAAGCCAATACTGCCGGAGAGAATAAGGCATTCCCATACGTTGCTAACATGAACGCAACGATAAATGATATAGACGCTGTCATACTCACGCACGGCCACATGGACCACATGGGTTTCATCCCATACTTATACAAATTCGGATATACGGGACCTGTCTACTGCACTCCCCCAACAAGGGATCTTGCAGCATTGCTCCTATACGATTACACAAGGCTAGTGATAAAGAGCGGAGGCACCCCATTGTACGGAGAGAAGGACGTCAGGACTATGCTTATGCACATGGTTACAAGGGACTACGGAGAGGTAACAAACGTAACAGACGAGATAAAGCTCACGTACCATAATGCAGGACATATACTTGGAAGCGGGACAGTACACCTTCACATAGGCGAGGGCATGTACAATGCCGTAGTTACCGGGGATTACAAGTATGGATTCACAAGGCTGCTTGACGAAGCCGATACAAGATATCCTAGGATAGACGCGCTATTCACAGAAAGCACATATGGCGGTCCTAGGGACATAACGCAGAACAGAAAGGAGTCTGAGATAGAGCTGCTAGACGCGATACAGGCAACTGTCAACAACGGCGGAAAGGTAATCATACCTCTGTTCGCAGTAGGAAGGTCACAGGAACTCATGCTGGTGCTTGAAAATTACATAAACAACAGCCCCAAGTACAAGATGGAGGCACCGATATACCTTGACGGCATGATACTGGAGGCAAGCGCTATACATACTGCATATCCTGAATACCTCAAATACAGCGTACAGCAGCGCATACTCAACAATAACTCTCCATTCGAGAGCGAGATATTCGAGATAGCCAAGGGAGAGAAGAGCGAGATACTTGACAAAGGACCCTCGGTAATCCTGGCAAGCGGAGGAATGCTTAACGGAGGAGCAAGCCTCGCCTACTTCAAGGAGATGGCAGAGGATCCTAAGAACCTTCTTGTTTTCGTAGGTTACAACAGCGCAAACTCCTTAGGAAGGAGGATACAAAACAAGGTCACGGAGATAGCCCTTCCCGGAGAGGATGGAAAGTTGGAACAGATGAGGGTCAAGATGCAGGTGAGGACAGTGGAAGGATTCTCAGGACACAGTGACAGGAGACAGCTGATAGATTTTGTCAAGAACATAAGGCCTTCGCCAAAGAAGATCTTTACCATGCACGGAGAGGAATCGAAGTGCGAGGATCTCTCAAGGGTACTGGGGAACATGATGCACGTTGAGTCAAGGTCGCCTATGAATCTGGATTCACAAAGGCTGAAATAACTGTTTATAAGAAAAGAGCATCAGAGAGTATCATGAAGGCCATATCTCTCAAAGAACCCTGGGCATCACTCGTGTTTGAAGGAAGGAAGACTATAGAGACAAGAGCATGGAGAACAAATTACAGGGGAAAACTTCTTCTATGTGCGTCTAAGAATCCAAAATCAGCCATATCGGGCAGAGCATTCGCAACTGCCAATCTTGTTGATATAAGGCCTATGATAAAATCAGATGAGAATGAGGCATGTTGCAAGGTGTATAACAGAGCATATGCCTGGATACTCTCAGATATAACTGTAATAAAACCTTTCGAAGTAAAAGGAAGTCTAGGATTGTTCAATGTTGATTATAAAGATAAGGATTAACGTATCTCATCAAGAACTATCCTCTTTTCAAAGGAGCCCTTCTCATTTCTCTTCTTCTGAACCATAGATTCAAGTTGCACTTTATGGATGCCCTTGTTTATCGCAATCGCATAGACTACTTCAAGCACATCGGCAAGCTCCTCAGGATCTCCGCTTGCTGCAAACTCATTTGCCTCTTCCAGAAGCTTTTCCTTTAGCCTCTTATCATACTCATTGTCATCAGCAACATGTACCTTGGCACTCTTTCCATCCTTCTTTATAATCTCCGGTATGTTGTCCCTTACCAGTTTATTGTACTTCATAAAATCATCTCAAAAACTACTCGCGATATTATTTACATATTCTTAATTATTTAAACTATTGAGGAAAATACGATGATTATTAAATCTTAAATTAAATTATCGAAGCATGTTCATAGGACATTTTGCCATAGCCTATATCTTCCACTACATATTCCCATCGCTGCCATTATGGGTGGCATTAGTGGGAGTGAGCTTTCCAGATCTTCTATGGCCGATTCTTGTAATCCTTGGAATTGAGAAAGCAACCATGGATCCAAAATCACCTCTTCAGAAGAATATTAAGTTTAATTATTATCCTTATTCACACTCCCTTGTACTTTCAACAGTGATAGCATTCGTCTTTGGTGCAATCATATCATTACTATTAAACAACACTGCTATTCTTTTCCTATTTCCGCTTCTTTCAGCATCACACTGGTTTCTTGATGCGATAGTCCATCGCAAGGACCTTCCGGTCCTGGGCTTCTCCAAGAAGGACATTAAAGTAGGGTTAGGGCTGTGGAATCACGGAAAGGCAGCATTTGTATTGGAATATATCTTTTACATAATATTGACAATAGTATTTGCACCGAGCAGCTCTCTGGTCTTGCTGCTGGTTCTAGGAACGGTTTTCCATATGGCAAATATGAACTCTTTCCTCGGGCTAACCAAAACAAATTATTTTGCAAAAGGCAAGTATACCTATCCTATAATTACCCTTTTAGGATTTGGACTGTTCATAATCCTTGCAACGATTCTGTGATAATTCCAATTTAAAAACAAAGACAAAGCACACGGCGTGCGATGGCATCACGCACTACTAACAGGATAGCTGCTGAGGCAGAAGTAGGCAGAAGTACTGCCCACTACTGCTCCAGGAAGTCTTTCGTGATTACCTTTATAACTTCTTTACCTTCTTTGCGCCAGGTCCGCGCTCTCCAACCACAACTTCATATTCCACAGCATCTCCTACTGCGAGCGTTGCTCCGCCCTCTATTGCAGATGTGTGTACGTATACGTCCTTTCCATCTTCTCCCGTGATGAATCCGAAGCCGCGGGCAGCATTGAACATTTTTACTTTTCCTTTCATTCTACCATTCCTTTTCCATTTATTTATTTAGTAGCCATCTATAATAGTATCGGTTTTTATCTATTACGACAGGAATTAATCAATATCTGCGCATTATGCTCTTCAGCCTGTTTATTGCGTCATCCTTTCCCATCTTTTTTAATTCAGACATAAAGGACACGTTCGTAAGCATATCAATATCTCCAGTATTCCTTATGGTTTTAAGATAGGCATTCTGGACATCAGGAGCCATCTCTTTAATAGCTTTTATGAACTCCCTGCTGGTGAGCTTCAGCGGCTCTTCAGTCTCTTCTATCAACCTTATCCAAGACAGTGCAATCTGAGGACTATTATAGCCATGTATTTCACGTACTGCCTTGCACAGATCAAGTATGCGCTGTCCTTCCATACACTTATTCATAGTTGCCTCCACCATTACTCCCCCTGATATGATATTTGCCTGATTTATATGCTTTTCTAAATTTTCTGAATTATAAATTCCATTTTGGATATATATGTAAAAATTGCTGCCTGGATGCAGCTGCATAACCCGGGTTAGCAATTTCGTCAAACTACGACCCCGCTCCCAAGGGATAAAAACTCAATCTAAAGAGACAATATATCGATACTGTTGACAATCACAAAAGCCATAATAGTCGCAGGGGGAGCAAGCAGTCGAATGAACGGTACAGACAAGATATTCGCAGAGATAGCAGGCAAACCTGTAATAGCGCATACTCTGGATGCATTTGAGAGATGTGAAGCAATAAATGGGATTGTCCTTGTACTGCCTAACAAGAGCATAGATAAGGCAAGGGAACTCATAGCCAAATACAACTATAAGAAGATAGAAGTCATATGCGAAGGAGGTTCCACAAGGCAGCAATCTGTAAACAATGGACTTAAATCTACTCCGAAGTGCGATTTTGTACTGGTACACGATGGTGCAAGGCCATGTGTCACCAAAGAGGCAATAGAATCAGGAATAACTGAAGCAATTAAGGAAGGAATAGCTATAGCCGCATCTCCTGTATCTGATACTATAAAGGAGGTAGACGATTCTCTCATGGTTAGTAAAACACTTGACAGGAACAAACTTATGTCCATACATACTCCGCAGGTATTCAGGTACGATATCTTAAAGGAAGTGCATTCGAATCCTGCATTCGACGCTACGGATGACGCTGCGCTTGCAGAAAAGATAGGATACAAGGTAAAAGTGTACATAGATTCTTACGAAAACATAAAGATAACGACGATTGCGGATCTCACAATAGCAGAAGCAATACTGTCAAGCAGGGAGAAAGAGGCTTAAACAAATTTATCCACTGACCTCTCTATAAATATATCTCCATCAAGCCAGGAAAGTTGATCCGCAACGCTCTCACACTCATTATACTTTTTATAAGCTCCAAAGACCGTAGGCCCCTTCCCTGTTACTCCGCTCTCTACTGTATTCTCTCCTCTTATCTGGTCCAATGCCTTTCTGGTGTCAGGACAGAGCTCCGAAGCCAATTCGGTAAAATCCTTACCGGTTTTATCATGCAATGCATACATCTCCTTAGTGCTGAGCTTCATCTTAGGTCTTGCTATCACGTAATACAGCTTAGGTGTATCCATCTCTTTTATGCTATGCTTCTTACCTCCTTCTACAAGCGCTCTGCCCCCGTATAATAGGAAGGACACATCATTTCCTATCTCTCTAGCAATCTCCTCAAGCTCCTCAGTATCCATATGCAAGCCAAAGGCAGTATTGGCAATTCTAAGGACCGCAGCCGCATCCGCGCTTCCGCCTCCAAGGCCTGCAGCTACTGGTATCGTCTTAGGCACGCTTATCCTGCAGTATAGTCTCTCTCCTGCTTTTCTGGAGAGTTCATCAATGGCCTTTGCTATTATGTTATCCTTTACATAGTATCCGAGTATGCCCTCCTCCCCTTTATCAACCTTGGTAAGTGTAATCCTGTCATGCAGAGAAATGGTCTGCATGATGCTTGAGAGTTTATGAAAGCCGGAACTCTCCTTCTTGCCTATCTTAAGGTTTATATTCAGTTTTGCAAGTGCGCATGCTGAATAGGTATCGCTTCCAAGCTTGATAACCTCCCTGTAATAACTGTCATCATGATTCTCCATTTATACAAACCATTGCTAATCAAAACTCTTGAGGGATACCATTGCAACAACGTGTATGCCTGCAGCTCCATCATTGCCCGAACCTTCTCCTCTTGTAGCGCCTATGCCGACATACGTCTTATCTATACGGAGTGCCTCTGATACGCTCTGTTTCATCTTCTCGACATGAGGGCCTATCTTGGGCTCCCTAGCAGTAATCATAACAGTCACATTGTTTACTGCATATCCTCTCTTTTCTACAAATTCCATTACCTGCTTAAGCATCTTCTCACTGCTTATCCCTGCATATTTCGGATCAGTATCAGGGAAATAATATCCTATGTCCCGTTCGCCTATCGCAAGAAGAAGCGCATTTATTATCGCATGATAAACGGCATCTCCATCTGAATGTGCGACAGGGCTATGCTCTTCTGAGACCACATTACCTGCAAGCACCAAAGGTTTTGGCTTATCCGAAGCATTATTATGGCTCTTAATAATCTTATGATCATCAGACCCGCAACCTACCAGAAACAAGGGCTTTCCAGCCAAATAACCACCGAACAATATAATCGGTACACATATTAATTCTTATAGTGGCATGCGCTGATTGCCCAGTGCGATAATCAAAGCCTAAAAAATACGAAAACCAGAGCATGCCGGATAAACTTACGTTAAACTCTTCAAGATACAAAATCCAATATAATATAAACAAGGAAATAAAACGAACAAAAACGCAATACTATTAAATTCAAAAGCGCTAATATAATACGTTTCTATGTTTTTTGGACGCGGAGATGACAAAACAGAAGAGGTAAAAGAGGAAGCACTATACAGTCTGCTTAATTCCTCATTAGATGCTAAACTCAAGAATGCAGGGTCTAGGGCAAGCAGATACGTTAAGGAACTGAATGATGCCAGGAAAGCATACGAAAAGGCATGCAAAAACTTTGCAGCTGTAACTGCTGATCCGCATGTGGAAAACCCATATATCGATTTCACCAGTACTCTTAAAGACCAGAAGAATTCCTATACTATCACACTGATCCGCATACTCGGAGATTGGAATCCGGCAATCCCCGAAGGTCAAAACATATACGAAAGATACTCAAAAGTCCTATCAGGAACCGAGTATTTCATAGAGGAAACGTTGAAGGCGAACAACAAGTTCAAGTATGTTCTTTATACTTATGGAAATTACTTCGGCGACTTCAAAAAATCCTTTGCTCTTATTGAAAGGCAGAGAGACCTGTTGAAAAGCGAATTGGAAAGTGTGCAGAATGAACTATCAGAATACAATATAACCAAAGGAAAGATTGATACGTTAAAAGTTCTTGGAAAAGAGCTGAATACTGCAAATGAAATGGTTAACTCCCTGAACGAAAGCCTGAAATCTGCAAGTTCCAGCTCAAAAGAAGCAGAGGAAAACAAACTAGAAACAGCTCTTTCTTCCCAGGATAAGGATATGCAGGAGCTTAACAGGAAAATATCAGAGATAAATGTGAGAGTAAGCCAGCTTATATTGCCATTGGAAAGAGTCTCAAAGAAATTTGACCACTTATCAGTGAGAAAGCCCACACTATCCGAATTCATAGCGGACCCGACATCCAGGATAAGCAGCGAAAGCGACTATCAGGAATTCACCAAGCTTCTTTCAGAGCTTAAAAAATCAATAGCCGAGGGCAAGATAGAAGCAAAGAATAATTCAAGAATAAATGAATCGATATCGGAGCTGATGGATTATAATCTATACGTTGAGATAGGCACACTAAGAGACCTTGAAGGAAGAAGAGCAGAGCTTGATAGAAGCATAAGGATGTTAAGAACAGATCTATCCTATATCAAGCAGAGCAAGAGTTCCCACGAAAAGGTAATGTCTGAGATACATTCGTTGGAAACCGGGAAAAAGGAGACGATGCAGAGAGTAAAGGACGTTAAGGCGTCTATAGAAAAGCTCTTCCTGGAATATTACAAAAAGAGGATAAGAATCACGAATTGAGTATGTAGATACTCTAATTGCCTGTAAAAACCTAAAAGTAATTGATATGCTGGTAAGGTCAGTCTAACCAAAAAATTATCTGAAAATAAAATGCCTAATCTGTATTTTTAGCATAGACGAATTTATCGAAAAGTCTTTCATAATTCGTCTTTACAGGTTTCCTTGCATACTCTCTTATCAAACTCATCAGTCTTTTCATACCTAGCTTTCTAATGAGCATGTGCGTAATCAAGTATCCACTTCTGTAGAATTCCAACTCATCCTCCCCAAATGGTATCTTCATAAAGTAGAGGTGATCTACTCTAGGCTTACCTCTCCACCCATAATCATACTGCTCCAAGTTGGTCGCCAGACCCTCTGCAAGCCACTTTGGCGTGAAATTATGCACAATATTCATATAATATACGTGGCAAGTCTCATGCACTATAGTGCTTTCATATCTTACAAACTTATATGATGTGAGCCGCTCGTAAACAGATGGTGCAAATATGCCTATCATATCCTTCTCGGCAAATGCGTGCTCCCAGCGTCTTGTTTTCCATCCCCTTCTATCGCTGAAATCCTTACGTGTGTAAAATAGTATCACATGGAATACAGGCGCAATATCCTAGAAGATCTTCTTGTTAATATTTATCGCTTTCCTAACGTATTGTTCAACATAAGCCTTATCCTCTGGTTTCAGTTTGGCATTTCCGGCAGCTGTTATCTTCATAATATCCCTTTTATTATGGTTCCAGGTCTTTTGCATAGACTCCACTATTTATATCTGATAAAAACTATTATAATGAGTCATGCCTTAGCCCAGATTTTAACCTGAGCCGCAGCCATTTTGGCACAACTCCAATTTTCATGTATTTTAGCTGTGTCTTTTCAGGAAGATATCTGAATTCCTTTATTATGTGCCTGCATTGCCTGCTGCCGCAGTTGCATCTAAGTATGACAGAATCATTATACATGGTTGTCGAGTAATCAAAGGTTATCTCTTCACCCTTTTTTATATTACGAATAGCTATAAGTGTCTCGCTGCCTATTATGCCTGCATTAGGATTACAGGAATGATTTACAGGTCTTCTTCTGAGCGGCGCTTTTCCCTGAAAACTTTTAGGCCCTATCTGGAAGTAATGATCTTTGTGTTCTTTTGTCTTTGTCTGGGCATAAGTTATCAGAGGCCCTTTGAAGACCATGATACGTTCACCCTTCCTGATAAAACGCGAGGCAAAGCATCCAAGTCCATGCATGCCGTTTTTCACATAAAACTTCGCATGTTTAGGCAGACTCTCCTGTATCTCTTTTTCTAAGGACATGTTATCCCCTAAAATATCTTGGTTCAGACAAATTTGTTACAAGGCATATCAGTAATCACATGAGAGTAACGTATCTACACCTAATAACCTGCATCTGATAATGTTTAATATATTCATTCCTTACAAGTATCATCCCTATGATTACTTCCATCATCCTTGAATAAATTCAATATATTGTACAATTCATCCAGCTTTGTTATTTTAAAAGTATAATTCCCTCCAACAAAATCATTATTTCTATCGACAAAGCAGAAAGGTATCCCAAACTGCATTGATTTTCCATCTCTTACCAAATCGTTTCCCACCATTATGCACTCTTCAGGGACTAATCCTGTCCTTTGGAGGAAAACTCTAAAAAGACCCCCATCATCCTTAGTCGTTCCTGAATCTTCAGATATTACTATACTCTTGAAATATTCTCTTATTGAAAACACTTCCATAATTTCATTTATGTTTTCTACACGGGCATTTGTAATTGCAAATAATTTATACTCTTCCGATAATTTCGATAGAAGTTCTTTTGAATTGTCAAGCATACGCCAGTTACTATTTCTAAAATTCTTTACGAACCCTTTTATATCTAGTTCAGATTCGTAATCCAAGCCAAGTTTTCCGACCAGTGAATGCCCAACAGCATTTATTTTATCGATATGTGGATTCATCTTTTCCTCTTTATTTACCTCTGACATTGCCGAGTTAAATGCCAAGCTGAATTTTCTATTATCTATATTATACTTATGAAAAAGATAGTCGGATAACACTTCTGGCAGGTTATTCTTCCAGCTTGAGACATCTACGAGAGTATCTCCTATGTCAAATATTATGTTTTTTAGCATCGCTTCACATTCCTTATATTATCAAACCAAACTTTGTTTTCAGGATGTATACAGATTACCTAAATAAAATTCATTCTCCGGAACGATTAAAATGGACGGTTCTAAGCATCCCGTGACTTAATCTCCACCATATAAGTCAACAAAATAATTATTATCCTAGATATATAATATTATTTCCTGGTAAAATACACAATTTTACTCCTATGTATTAAAAAAGAAACGCCTTGGCCGGGATTCGAACCCGGGTCGCAAGCGTGACAGGCTCGTATGCTGGACCACTACACTACCAAGGCATGCACTATATATTGCCAGCAAAACATTAAGAACCTGCAATATATGTTTCCCGTTGGTGTGAATTGAACACACAACCTGCCGCTTTCTAACTTGTTTAAGTTAGTCACAAACTACAGGCGGCCGCTCTACCATTGAGCTACAACGGGCCAATGCAAATTTATATTAGATACGACTATTATAAATGTTTATATACAGGGTTGATTATGCCTGCTGGGACCTCCGAAAAGGGCAAAGTTACTGCCGATAAGCGAAAAAACACACTTTCGTTTGAAAAGCAGGAGAAGCCTCCGATAAAGAGAAGGAGGTATACCTATACCCCGATGACCTTCTACTGGGTAAAGGACCTATTCAGAAAGCTCGCCAGCCATAAAAACTTCGGAGACTCGATCGCGATAACGTTTGCATGCCTTAGCATGGCTCTTGCCTTCCCATTCTATCCGTATCCAATACTTGCCATACTGCTTGTAGCTGCCTTTGTTCTGACCATGTACTCGCCTCTTATAGGGCTAATGGTACTTCTCGGTGAGACCTTCCCGATGCTCGTATACCAGACGCCACTGCTTGCATGGTTCATGGGCATCTTTGTCGCTGTGTCCCTCTTCCTAGGGTATAAGCATTACAGGACGATAACCCTGACATACGTTATGATAATGCTTCCATTCTCAATACTGGGGACATTCCTGGAAATACCTATATTCATATTGGGCGTGCTTGCAATAGGGCTTAAACGTGGCATGGCAATGGCCGTCGTTGCATTGTTGCTAGTAGCGGTAATATCCGGAATGACAGGAGTGCAGAACACAGCACCAATAGCTTTCAACGCATCACTTGCACACTCACAGCTTTCAGGTTCATATGTGGCATATTACGTACCATCCAAGAACATCACCACTCTTTCCACCTTCCTGCCATCATTTGCATCCTCATACGGCACTCTGTTCAGCATAAATGTAATATCACAGG
>JAJZKU010000013.1 GCA_021850705.1 Microcaldota archaeon | reverse complement strand
CATCAGGCATCGAGTAGTGTATATCACACTTCTCTACCCTCTTTATGTCATAAGTGTATTCGTCCTGGAAGTGCATCATTCCGAGGAACAATGACTTGAGCTGGAACTTGCCCATCGTTGCAAAGTCCCTCTTCATGAGCAGGCTCATGAACATCTTCGAGAAGTTTACTGACTTAGGCTGCTTCTCCTTGTCTATAAACTTCCTTAGCTGCAACAGTGCTCTCGTTGCAACTATTCTCCTCTCAAGCTTTGACTTGCCTTCCATCTCGTTTATCGCATTCTGCAGGTGCTCGAACAATCCCTCTACATTGACGAATCTTGTTATAGGTACTATCTTCCCATCAGGATCCTGGAAGATGTACGAACCGGCTCCGCATGCAAAGTGTATGGAGAGGTCATACTTGTACTCACCTGAGAGCGCCTCTATGAACCTGTTTATGCCTCCTACGTAAGGTACAGAGAACCAGTCCTCCTTCATTATGACGCCATCGGTCTGCTCCTCTATGAGCTTTATGGCTCCAGGTATTGATATTCTCTGCTTCTCCCTCAATCTTGAAGGCATCCTTCCTACCAATGATACCGGCTGGAAGTTGACCGCCTTTACTACATCCGTGTTGTTCAGTGCGAAGTTTATCATCTTGCCCATTTCATGGTCATTGACCCCTCTTATCACCGTAGGTACGAGTACCACTCCGAGGTTTGCCTTTCTGCATGCCTCTATGGTCTTTGGAACCTCCCAGTGGTTCTTAGGGTTAGCCCTCTTTGAGACTCCGTCAAAGCTCATGTATAAGCAGCTCACTCCTGCGTGCTTCAGCTTTATTGCAAGCTCTGGGTTCTCTCCAAGGATTATTCCTGTAGTGTTGAGCTGTATCTGGTCGAAGCCCGCCTTCTTTGCCATTCCCACTATCTCAAGTATGTCTGAGCGCATGAGCGGCTCTCCTCCTGTTATCTGCAGTGCGTTTGCAGGTATAGGCTTCTGTGTCCTGAGCACATGGAAGAGATGGTCTATCTCGTCTCTTGTAGGCTCGTATATCGCCTCTCCCTCCTTTGCATAGAAGAAGCAGTACCAGCAGCTCAGGTGGCACCTGTTAGTTATGACTACGTTTGCAAGGCCGGTGTGTGACTTGTGCCTCTCGCATATTCCGCAGTCATAAGGGCAGTTCTCTCCCTTGTTTATGTAGTTAGGGTTGTCGAATCCTCTGCCATAGTAATTGTAATCGCGCATCTTCATGTACATGTCATAGTCTTCCCAGTACTTCTCCACTGTCATGCCATGCTCTTCGCAGGTCTTCCTTATCATGACATTATCTCCGTCACGGTATATTATGCCATCGACTATGAGCTTGCATTCCGGACAAACGGTCTTGGTCCTCTCAAGCACAGGCATCCTCTCTATATACTCCAATGTCCTGTGATAAGGTGCTAATACAGGGTTTGTAAGATCCTCAGCAGCATCTCCTTTCTGTTCTGGCCTCTTGTTGTTTATGTTTATTACAAGATTCTGGTCTACAGTCTCCATTATTACCGAGTTATTGTTTTCTCCACTCATCCAATTTCACCGGGATTTTATTGCTTTTTATTGTGCGTATAAACCTATTTAAAGCATGCTATGATTATTAAAATCTTTTTTATACATCTACGAGGCAAGCAGACGAAACATTCTTACTTTCCCTCTGTAAACCTGCCAATTATCTGCGTGAGCTTCTTCGCAACCTCCTTGGGGTGCAGTCCATTGCCTCTTGCTATATTCTCTATTATAAGGTTAATGGTCTTCGGCTGTTTCACATACTCACGTACAAGGTCTGGATTCTCTTCCAGATACCTGCTTATAAGCGTCTCAAGCTGTTCATCTGATAGCTGCGAATACTCTACCTTTACCGTTTTGCCTGATTCAAGATCCATTATAGTCTCTTTGGACACCTCCTTCCCTTCCTCTATCAATAATACTATATTATCAAGTACCTTATCAGGAACTTTATCCATGCTCCCGTACTTCTTGTAGCGCTCTATCCCATGTATGCTGCTCCTGAGACTATGTCCGCTACGTAGCCGCTCTATCTGCCTTAAGGAATCCTTGTCAAGCATTATTATCTCGGATACCGTCCTGGGGCTGAGATCCGTGCCCTTTGCAAGCTCAACAGCAACATCCTGTGCATATACGGGCTCATTGAACCTTAGTTCTGCAATGTCAAATGCGGTAAGGTCAGGTTCAAAGACATATCCATACTCTTCATCGCTCTCCTTCTCCCTGAGCGTCTGTGTTGATCTGGATTTCTCATTATAACCCCTGGTCTCCTTAGCTATCTCCTCCCCATTCCTTACAAGTTCTGTCTGCCTCTCTATCTCAAACCTCAGTGTCTCTATCATGTTCTTTATTCCTGTTACGTTCTTTACCTCAACCCTTGTCTCGGCAACAGATATGTTGACATCTGCCTTTATCTCCTTGTTTATGTCAACTCCCAGGTAGTAGAGCATGCTCCTCAGGCTGCTTATGAAGCTTCGCATCTCCTCCTCACTGCTGATATCGGGTTCGGTTACAATCTCGACCAGAGGCGTACCGGATCTGTTGAAGTCTATGAGCGTGAGCGCTCCCTCTCTTATTATCTGTGCAGGATCCTCCTCTATCTGCACTCTTCTAATCCTTATTCTCTTCTCGCCTATTGCAAGATAGCCCTTGCTTCCAACAGCCCCTTCCATCTGTGTTATCTGGTAGGATTTTGGAAGGTCAGGATAGAAGTATACCTTCCTTACAAAAGATATTCTTCTGTTTATAGGGCAGTGGAGGGCGTTTGCTATTCCCATAGCCGCCTCAACAGCAGCTTTGTTCAACATGGGCTTTGACCCAGGGAAGCCCATGCATATCGGGCATATTGAAGAATTCGGCTCGGCTGCTTCGGTGCTGCATGAACAGAACAGCTTCGATCTTGTAGGAAGTGCAACGTGCACCTCTAATCCTATCTTCATAACTCTCCCAGATTTTGCTTATACTTGTATTCAAAACCTTCCTCCCACTCCTTTACGAAATCAAGTATGGCATGGTCATTACCATGCCCTGTGACCAGCTGTGCCCCAAGCGGCATACCATCAACATAATCATAAGGGAAGGAGATATGGGGGAAGCCTCCAAGATTTGGAGGTATGGTAAACAGGTCCATAGAGTAGCTCTCAACAGGCGAGAGCTTCTTCACGTCTGATATCCTTGGCGCTTTTATCGGCAGTGTAGGAGAGAGGATATAACCCTCTTTCAGCATTCTGTCCATTTCTCGTATCAGCATTCCGCGTATCACAAGCGCTTTCGTATAATATTTGTCCTTGACACTTTCGCTCCTTATGAAGGTGCCAAGAAGTATTCTCCTCTTTGCCTCAATTCCAAAGTTCTCCCTTGCATCCGTGAAGAACTCATTATACTGCTTGTAAAAATCCTCTGACATGAGACCATACTTGTATCCTGTATACTTTGCAAGGTTTGTCGATGCCTCTGCCATAGCTATTATGTAATAAGGGGCGATGGCCATCTCCATGATCGATGAATCAACATGCGTAATCTCATATGTACTTCCAAGTCTGTTCAGGAGCTTCTCAAAAGCTGTTTTTATGCTCGGATCTGCCTTTTCAAGCATCCCATTAATTACAAATATCTTCTTCCTGCGCTCCGCTGTTATCTTATCTACAGCGCATGTAGTGTCATAATCATCCCTTCCTCTCATCATGTCAAAAACAATCCTTGCATCATCGCTGCTCCTTGCCATGACTCCTATCTTGTCAAGAGAGTTTGCATAATCTATAAGCCCGTATCTTGATACTGCGCCATATGTCGGTGTAAAGCCGACAACACCGTTAAGGGCAGCTGGAGTGGCTATACTTCCTCCTGTAGACTCTGCTACGGAGACCTGATACTTCATCAGGGCTACTGCAACAGCCGCGCCGCTGCTCGATCCTCCGGCAGCATACTCCCTGTCAAATGCGTTCCTTGCACATACCTCTGTATTTGTACCGAAGGTGCCAAAGCCAAACTCATCCATTGCTGTGACTCCTGCAAAAGCAAACTTCTTGTCTGACAGTATGCGCTCTACAGCAGTAGCGTTGAAACTGGGCACATATCCTTTAAGCATCTTTGAACCTGCATCTGTCTCAAAGCCCTTTACGCAGATATTGGCCTTGGTGCTGAATAGAAAGCCAGGATTAGTCTTATTGTTAATCACATTGAATGCATGATACTCTTCATTGAGCTTCTCCAGCTGTGCAAAAAGATTATCATAGTAATCCTTCGGCTTCTCAATCCTATTGAATTCTTCTATATAACTGGTCATCCGATCCTTCCTTATAATTTTGGCCCAACGATATAGCCGTTGCTGGTCTTTGACCTCTTCTTCAGGCTCTCTGTATCTGCAAATGGCCTTACTGTATCCTCTCTCAATCTTCCAGGAACCTCTACAGGATGATAAGCAGGCTCTCCACTCGCTTCAATGGATGAGAGCTCATCAAAATAAGCTATTACCTGTTCGAAATCCTTCTTTATCTGCACACGCTCCTCATCGCTGACTCTAAGCCTTGTTATCTTCAGAAGCCTGTCAAACTCTTTATCCTGCATACAGATCAAATCCTTGCCGCAATGCCATTAAAACTTTTTTGTACAACAATCCAAAAGAAAAGGTTACTATTTATTCTTTTTACCTTGATTCTTGTTCCTGTTCAGGGATTTTTTCAGATCCTCTTTCAGCCTGTCTGCTATGTAATTCTTTGAGAATGCGTCTGCCCTTGCGGCGATAGCAAGCTTTGTAGCGTATACTCTTGCTATCCTTCCTCTGTCCTCCCTTCCCGCATTTGCTATGTCCTGCATCTTGAATAAAGCTCCGTATTTTGGAGGTTTGGATCCGAACTTAAGATGTTTGAACAATGCCTTTTCTGCTCCGAGGAGCTGTATTGTGCTTGCAGGCATGAGCGCAAGCTTTTCCACCGAACCAGCCTTCATAAGCAGCTCAGCGGCAATCTTGTAATCTATAAGTGCAGTAACATTTGGCATGAGCCTCTCTGCGCTCTCCTTTATGTACTCGAGAATCTTCTCATTGAGCTCTATCATCTTTATCTCATGTTCGGCTATGCTCTTCAGAAGGGCATACTCCTTTTCCTCAGGATCTGCTCCCATGCTGTTCTGTGCGCTCTCTGCAACATTGCCTGCGCTCTCTCCGAATATCCTCTCAAGGTCCTCTGCGCTTGCAGCCCTCTTTTCCTTCCCATACTCGGCAACAAACATGGCATAGCTCCTAGGGCTTCCGGTCTTCAGCTCCGGGAAGTACATGCTGTACCACTCCTCAAGCTTCTCGTTCATCAGATTGATCATGCGTTCATTCTCAGTGTACGTGGAGAATGCCTGTATGAGCGAGTGGTCCATCTTGGAATAGGCTTCGCTGACGTTTATCTTCGCGTTTTCCAGCAAACGCTTCCTCTTTTCCTTTATACTCTCGCTTACAGAATCACCAAATGCAAAATACAGCTAACTAACATACAAGGTAAAGAATAAATAATCTTCATACTTCAATCCTTTTAGTTATCATAGAGGCATAGCATGGAAAAGAGCGAGTTGCGTTCAGAGGACATTATAAAAAGAAGGTCAATCTTCTACAAGGCATTCGGCATATACGGTGAGCCTGCAGGCTTCTATGATTTCGGGCCGATAGGCCTTGCGATAAAGCGGAATATAGAGAGAGCATGGAGGAAGGCTGTTCCTGAGCATCCGGGCTTCATAGAGATAGAGGTTACAACTCTTGCTCCCGAACCTGTATTCAAGGCAAGCGGCCATCTCTCAACATTTACCGATCCCATAATAGTCTGCAGCTCCTGCCATTCCGGGAACAGGGCAGACAAGATCCTGGAAAGCTTCTATTCAAAGAAGAACGACAAGGCAGCCATAACTGCGCTCAGGAAGATGGACATAAACGGCATGGAAGCCGAGATAAAGAAGAACAAGCTGAAATGCGAGAAATGCGGCACAGAACTTACGGGCAAGGTTGAGTACTTCAACCTGATGTTCAAGACACATGCCGGTCAGGGCACAGCTGAACCAATGTACCTGAGGCCTGAAACCGCACAGGGCATATTCATGGACTTCAAGGAGCTATACAGGCTCAACTCTCTCAAGCTGCCATGTGCAATCTGCCAGTCTGGAAAGGCCTACAGGAATGAGATCTCTCCAAGGCAGCAGCTTGTGCGCATGCGTGAATTCACGCAGATGGAAGCAGAGCTCTTCTATGATCCAAAGACAGACTTCAGCAGTACGCCTCTTGGCGAACATTCCAAGAGCAATAAGATATTCGATACAAAGATACTCTTTGCAGAGAGCGGAAAGGATCCGAAGCAGATAAGCATAAAAGAGCTGATAGACACTAAGAAGGTTCCTAACGAGTACTTCGCATTCATGATCTACAAGGATTACGAGTTCATGAAGAGCATAGGCTTCGAGACAGAGGAGTACTGGTTCAGGGAGATAGAGAAGGAGGAGCTGCCGCACTATTCAAGGTGCAACCTTGATGTCGAGATTGAGACATCATACGGAACCATAGAGGTTACAGGCATAGCTGACAGGGGCACATTCGACCTGCAATCGCATTCAAAGCTGTCAGGAGAGGATCTTTCAATAATGAACGGGGAGGAGAAGGTGCTTCCAAGCGTCGCAGAACTCAGCATAGGCCTTGACAGAATACTTCTTGCAATGCTTGACAAGAAGACAGTTGATGATAAGGAAAGGGGATGGAAGTGGCTGAAGCTGGAAAAGAGCATAGCGCCTTACGATTACTCCATATTCCCTCTTCAGAAGGACGAGAAGCTTGTAACAATGGCCATGAAGATAAGCGAGCACCTGAGGAAGAAGGGATTGAAATGCAATTATTCAGACTCAGCCAGCATAGGCAAGCGCTATGCAAAGAGCGACGAAATAGGGATCGCGAATGCAATAACTATCGACTTCCAGAGCCTTGAGGACAACACGGTTACAATAAGGGACAGGAACACTGCAGAACAGAGGCGCATAAAATGGGAAGAGATATCCTAAACATAAAGGGTCCCTTTGACATAAGGAACAGTATAGAGAGCGGACAGCCACTTGCATTCCATGCAGATTATGGATACAAAGGCAAATCCTTTGCACTATCATATGCGACATCAAAAGGAGTGATAGATGCTACGCTCAAAGGAAAGAAGCTAAGCTATTCCTGGAATGGAGATTATAATTCAAGGAGTGCAAAGGAGGAGATAGAGAAACGCTTACACATAAAGGACAACATGCCATCGATATACAAGAGGATAAGCACCGATGAGTTCATGGAGAGTGCAATATCCGCATACAATGGCATGCGTGTAACGCAGAATGATCCATGGGAGACTACATTATGCTTCATACTCTCCCAATTCAACAACATCAAGAGGATACGCGGCTCTGTTCGAATGCTGATAAATACTTACGGTACAGAGATTGATGGAAGCGAAAGGAAGCTCTTCCCTTCCGCAGAGCAGATTAAGAGTGCAAGTATAGAGGAGCTGATGAGACACGGCGCAGGCTTCCGTGCAAAGTACATAAAGCACGCGGCGAACTTCTGCTCAGATAATCTTGACCTAAATTCGCTTTACAGGAAGGATTATGAAGATGCAAAGGAAGCTATTATGGAGATAGATGGCGTTGGAGACAAGGTTGCAGACTGCATAATGCTCTTCGCATACAATAAGATGGAAGCCTTCCCGATAGACACCTGGGTGCAAAGGGTTTTGGAGACGGTATACTTCAACGGCAGGAAGAAGAGAATAAAGGAGCTGCACCGGTTTGCATCAGAGAGATGGTCTGGAATGGAAGGATATGCGCAGCAGTACCTATTCTGGCACGCACGATCGATGAAGTTAAAGGTGAAAGCATGATAAACGACATAAAGCAGGTTGAGAAGAGGATGCAGGATCTTGAGGAGCAGAGAGAGCAGGTCTTATCCTTATCAAGGGAGCTTATACGCAATGCAGGAAAGGCGATAGTTGCGATGCATGCCAAGGACAGCGCCAAGGCAAAGAAGATCCTGTCAGAGATGGAGTCCATAAGAAACAAGCTGGTAGATGTTGAAAAGGGATTAGAGTATAATTCACTGCAGGCGCATCAGGAGTATGTTGAAGCAAGGATACTCGACGGGATAATCACAAAGGAGAAGATACTTGGGATGAAGGAGCTTGGTGTAGATGAGAAAGCATATGCTCTTGGACTGATGGACGTAGTCGGGGAGCTAAAGAGAGAGGCGATAGACTCGCTGCTCAATAACAATCCCAAAGTCGCTGAGAGGTATTACAACTTTATGGTAGACATATACGATTCAACGCTTCACCTCAGATTTGCAAACGCCGTGCTGCCTGATTTCAGGAGGAAGCAGGATTCTGCAAGGATACAGGTCGAGAATACTGCAAGCGAGATACTTAGGACAAAGCAGAGATGAGCTATAATATTGAACCAAGGTAACCTCCCAATGCGGCTAGTACCGGTATTGAAAGATTATCATTTACCAGATTGCTTGCATCCCCAATCATTCCTATTATAGAAGAGAGTATGGCTATCAGAGCAGCTCCTGTAAGTATGTAGGTAAAAATCATACTAACAAGGATTCCCATGCCTATTCCTACTGGCGACCTTCTCCTTTGGAGCAATGCCTTTGTCATGCCGCTGACAGAGTCCCCGAACGTAAGGCAGACTGTAGACGCTATAATTATCTGAGGACCAAAGAGTGCCATTGCAAACAGACTGCCGATTATCCAATATGGTATGCGCACCTTTTTCCATTTCTTCTTGAAATCACCGTTTATAGTGCTCCTTGAAAAACTCCTCAACAACATCGCTGTAGGGGTATTGTAATCATAACGTATTCTTAAAAATTCAGACAAGAGCATGAATGCAAGATATATTATGTAAATTGCAAGTTCTGCAAATCTGGAAAAGCCCAGGAATACGAAGAGAATAGGCCAGAATGTCAGAAGTACATGTGCAAGCTTGCGTTTTGCCTCAAAGCGCAAATGACTATTTGCCATCAAAAACACACTGCGCTACCATGCGGCTTTTTGATCTGAGGTCATCCTTTGCGTTAGAATTATTATCTAAGGAGAAATCAGACCTCTCTATAATATCATTTACCCCTACTATGAGCTTTACAGAGTCCTTCCTTTTAACCTCTTCCGAACCCTTAATTATATCTCCTTCTGTTCTTGCAATGACCCTGTTTATCCTAATGGACATGTCTGCAAATATGTTGACTATGAAGCAGTTTTTGCTTCCAAAGCCTGCAACTATCCACTCTGCAAGTTTGTTCTCGTATAAACCATCAATTATTACGCTGCCTGACTGGTAAAGAGCATCTGCTGCCCTGAGGAGACGCGGTCTTGCAGCCTCAAAGCACTCTACCGCTCCCTCCTGTCTGATGAAATCAGAAAGACCATTAAATCCATTATCCTTTGCAAAGGAGCGCATCTCCTTGCCTACGCTCAGAACATGGCCATTAAATTCCTCCCTAAGCATAGAAGAGAGTTCGGTCTTTCCGCTTCCCGAATATCCTGTTACCATTATTACTTTATTTTTTTCAGGAATTTTTTTAGAAACTGCCATATGCTCACTCAATATGAGATTTTATGAACTTTCCAAGACCTTCCATAAGATCCACACCGATGGCCTCCTTCAAGCTCATCCATGCGTAACCATCATGGTCTTCGCTCATATTTATGCCTTTTCCGGAATAATTACCTTTATAAACAAGCATCACCGCATGGAAGTTACTGCCATTTGAATTAATCTGCATAGTATAAACTCCCAAGAAAGCAGGATTGATAATCTTCCCCTCTGTTTCCTCGTTAATCTCCCTATTCAAAGTGTCCATCACACTCTCTCCCCACTCCATCTTTCCTCCTGGAAGCTGCCATTGCCCGCCTGCCCATGAACTGCCCTTCACCCTCTTCAGGAAGAGGAATTTTCCATGTCCGTTATTGAGGAGGGCACCTACCCATACAATTATTCGTTTATCCATACAGAAACCTTTTCGATAAGAAGGCTGCAATTCCTATTATGTCTGTTACAATCTGTAAAACAAACTGTACATACTACAAATACAAAAAGACTAAATCAGATAATACTAAGACACATTATCTCCGTTAAATAACTATCGCCCCGGTTATCAATCTGACGAATCTCTCCTTTTAAAAACAAACTTTCCTGGAGAGGCTACGCAAGAGATAACCGAAAAGCTTATATATCTCACAAGTACATGGACTTTTACTAAAGTAAAAGAGTGAGTATATGAGTATAATAAAAGAAATCAGAATAAAAGCCACCGCGAGAAGTGTCTGCACGAAGATTCCCCTGATAGGGATGTTGGCCTTCTTCGCTACTGCGAAGTACACATACGCTGCAGCATTCACGTTTGACATAATAGGAACACTCTCCTATGTGCAGACGCTGCTTATGCAGGTAGGCCCGATATTAAGCGCGCTCCTGTTCATAATAGCAGGAATCTTCTACGCATTGGGGCAGCTCTTCCCTTCGTACCAGCGTGCCAGTTTCCACACTACTGCAATAGACATAATAATAGGTGCAATAATAGTCGCTGTTCTATCCTTTGCATCAAACGGCTTTGCGCTTGCATCAACGCACCTGCTGAGCAACCTGACCATAGCTAACGCAACGTGAAGTCATGGATATCCTGCCATTTGGCGCTTATGGTTTTAGCATAGCCGTTTACGTGATAGGGATAATGCTGGCCATAGCTGGCATATCACTGGGGATAGGGTACGCTGCAAACAAGAGGTCCTTGAAGGAATTTGGCAAGGAAGAGATTTATCAGTCAGTGATAAATGGCGTTCTGGTAGGGAGCATGCTTATCCTCTTCTCGCAGAACGGGATAGTGAACAGCATGATAAACCAGATAACCTTTTACAACTCCACGAGCATCACCTGCCAGTCATACATGTCCGGAAATGCGGCTCTCTGCCTGGCATACGATTACCTTGCAGGCAGCGGTTACACATACGCAGGCACCTTCCACCAATCAATTCTCTCATCAGTTACAACTCTGATGGTAGATCTGCTGG
>JAJZKU010000007.1 GCA_021850705.1 Microcaldota archaeon | reverse complement strand
CATCTATCAGTTTGTCTGTCATCTTCTCCGAAGAGAAATTGCGCCCTGTACTAAGGGCATTTTTAATATAAGGTTTAGTATCATTTAAAACCTTATCTATTTTTTTAGCGCAGTGCCTGTAATCCCCCGCACGGAATTTTTCTCCGTTGAAACCGTTGGTTATCAGCTCCTTTGTCGAGAGATAGTCTGCGCCGACTACCGGTTTTCCACAGGCCATCGCCTCTATGGAGACGATTCCCTGGGTCTCAAATGTCGAGGGCATGCAGACTACATCCGAAGATGCGTATACCTGCGGGAGTGTCTTTTGGTCAACAAAGCCTATAAAGCGCACCCTGTCTGCAACTCCGAGCTTATGCGCTATATCCTTGTAATATGCCTCCGAAGGGCCTTTTCCTGCAATTATGACCTTTATCTTATCATCCTTATCCATAAGCAGCTTTGCAGCCTTAAGCATAGTCTCTATCCTCTTCTCAGCAGAGATCCTTCCCACATAGAGCAATACCTTGTCCCTGTCCCTTATCCCGTATTTCTTCCTTATCTTATCGCCGCTTACCTTATTGTTGAATTTTGATGTGTCTATGCTGTTTGGTACCACATACAAGTTCTTTATCCCTCCCTTGTAAAGCATCTTCTCCACTGTCACCGAAGGGGCTATGACGCCGTCGCACCTCCTGTAGAAGAAGCGCAGGTACTTTTTCATGTAAGTGCTTGCAAATTTCTTCAGAGGTCTGCTCTTCGGGTAATAGTGTTCTACTATATGTCTGTTGTTGACAAAGGTATGGAAAGATCCCAATACTGGGTACTGCGATATCCTTCCAGCCATAAGGCCTGAAAAGCCCATGGCAAAAGGCGTCTGCGCATGTATAAGGTCAACGCCCAGGGACCTTAGCTTTATTGCGGAATTGTAAGGGAATATCGCGATGCTGTACTGCGGATAGGGCTTAAAGTTCAATCCTGTGTACAGGAAGGTCTTGTTATTGGAATAGAGTGCCTTGTTCTTCGAGCTTGCACTGGCAAACACATAAACAGTATGCCCTCTTTTCTCCAGCTCCTTCCTGAAATTTATTATCGAGGTAACGACACCATCGACGTTAGGTAGATAGGTGTCAGTATAAAAAGCAATCCTTAATTTCTCCATGTATACACTAAAGCTTTACCGCTTCTCCTCCTGCTGCCTTTATCTTCTCTTCAGCCTTCTTTGAAAATGACTTTGCGGATATCTTTACAGGCACGTTTATCTCTCCCCTGCTGAGTACCTTGTAATTCCTTAACATTATCTCATTGTCCTTCTTGAGCTTATCCATGTTCTTTGAGATGTCCTCAAGGTTTATCTCAGAATAGTTCTTCTTCCTCCAAGGGCTGAAACCTACCTTCTTTATCGAATCCTTCTCATAAACTACCGTGTGTGTCCACTTTCCCTTCTTTCCTCCTCTTCCTGTCCCTCCACGGTCTCCGGAGCCTCTGGCGTTCTTTATGTTGCCTACTCCCCAGCTCCTGCTTCCTAAAAACTTCCTGCTCTTTTTCTTAACTCTTAATACCATAAAAATAACCTTATGCCATTCTCTTTATCAGTGAGTTTATCTCCTTGCCTCTGTATCCAAGGTCTCCTCCTGCCTTGTAGCTCTGTTTTATGCCCCTGTAGCCCTTTCTTGGAGGATGCATCCTTATTGGCATAGGGATAACCTCCTTAGGGCTCTTCTTCCCTGTCGAGACGTTATCAATGTCCGTTTTTTCAACCTTAATCTCCTTTCTCTTTGCGACGAGCTCCAATGTCTCATTATCTATCTCTCCGTAAGTCACGAAGTCGCTGCATTTGTTGATCATGCCTATATTGGCCTTATTGCCATAAAGCAGTACCATGCTGTTGACCCTGTTAAGGTTCATCCTCTTCATGGTCTCCTTTATATCATGCCTTACTCCATAGGTTCCTCTAACTCTTACTATGGCAATTAGCTTGTTCTCAAGATGCGTCTTCATAAATAGACCTGTATAAAGCCATCGCTGTGCTTTGTATAAAAATTCTGTAAGTGTATGTATAACTCAAGGTTTTTATATCTTTTCAAAACCCTGCATACTTTGAATGTCAAAAGAACTCCTGGCAAAATGACCGATTGTTATAAAATCTGCAAAACGGCTAAAATCTCAAAAAGTAATTCTATATATTTAGATTGCCGCCATGTTTACCTTAATCTTTTCAGGATAAGATGACCTATCTGTACCAGAAATTCTTTCACTACTATATGCACTGCTAGATATTTAACACTTCCTATCCTTCCGGCCATACCTGCGGATGCCTAATAAAAATGCAAAATGCGTCAACAGATCGCGCAATATACTTGCTTTATGCTATTCCAGTCTATTACTTTCTCTTCAATTCCTTGAAAGCCATTATCCCTAATCCAACAGCGCCGATCAAAGCAGAAGATCCTACATACGCTGTAATCTCTCCAACACCTACTCCGTGCATACCTGCAGCAACCCCTCCAATACCTGCTACAGAAGCTCCTACGAAAGCTCCTGACGCAGCGAACTTACGCACCTCAGGTACGAGATGCCTGTTCTCGGCGTATTTATCTTTCAGTTTTTTTGAAATCTCCATCTCTTCACATGTCACTAATAAAATTTATGATTTTTAAAGATAACTACAAATCACAGTTTTATACGGCACACATCGTATTGAGTTCCTCCTGTAAAAAACAATATTTAATAATCATAATACTCATATTAGTTCTTCGTTTATCATGCACTTCAAAAGAGAAAGACAAGATGGCCCTAAAAAGTACCTGATAAACGAAGGGATCAAATTCACGGCAACGAGCTCTATTTTAGGTGCAGGGCTGGCAGGGATACGCTTCTCTGGGATAAATACTGCAGATGTGCCAGAAAAGCAGTTGCTTCATATTGCTGCAGGCGCAGCGATAGGCTTAAGCATAGCCGGAATTGCTTCATCCATCGTTATACTGAAGGAACTAAAAGCCATGAAGAGAAAGGACTGAACTTATTCTAAACTATCTACGTATCATATATCTGCCAACTTGCCAACAAAGCTTAAAAATGACCTTGGACGAGTTTGTATTTGATATAATGAGTTTTCCATGGATTGGACTACTGATTGTGGTTGCTGGTTTGACTGCTGGTTTGATATGGTCTTACTTTGGCCTGCGCTGGTGGTACCGTTCCATAAAGAGGGATTTAGACCGCCACGAGCAACAGAAATCCAAGCAGAAAAAGTGATAGTGGCCTATCCTATACTATTCCAAGTGTCGACTTCCCAACAAAGCTTAAAAATGAAAATGCGGTATTTATATCTGATGAAGTTCCTGTACTTGGTACTGATTGTGTCGCTTGTACTTGCTGTCCTAGTGATGTCAGCGTCATATCTCTTGAATGGCCCGTGGATAATAGTGATATTCCCTGTCTTCCTGCCAGGGTTTGTATTGAGCGCTGTTGGGTCTGCGTATGGACTGCGCTGGTGGTACCGTTCCATACTGAAGGATTTAGAGCACCGACAGCAACAGAAATCCAAGCAGAAAAAGTGATAGTGGCCTATCCTATACTATTCCAAGTGTCAACTTCCCAACAAAGCTTAAAAATGACTTTGGATGAGATCGTATCTGATATAATGAGTTTTCCATGGATTGGACTATTGATTGTGGTTGCTTGTTTGACTGTTGGCGTGATAGGGTCTTACCTTGGTTTGCGCTGGTGGTACCGTTCCATACTGAAGGATTTAGAGCACCGACAGCAGCAGAAATCCAAGCAGAAAAAGTGATAGTGGCCTATCCTATACTATTCCAAGTGTCAACTTCCCAACAAAGCTTAAAAATGAAAATGCGGTATTTATATCTGATGAAGTTCCTGTACTTGGTACTGATTGTGTCGCTTGTACTTGCTGTCCTAGTGACGTTAGTGTCATATCTCTTGAATGGCCCTGCAATAATGGTACTATTTCCTGTCTTCCTGCTAGTGTTTGTACCGAGTTGTGTTGGGTCTGCGTATGGACTGCGCTGGTGGTACCGTTCCATAATGAAGGATTTGCAACGCCAACAGCAACAGAAACCCAAGCAGAAAAAGTGATAGTGGCCTATCCTATACTATTCCAAGTGTCGACTTCCCAACAAAGCTTAAAAATGACCTTGGACGAGTTTGTATTTGATATAATGAGTTTTCCATGGATTGGACTACTGATTGTGATTCTGGGTTCGGCGTTTTTTGGGATTGGGTCTTACCTTGGTTTGCGCTGGTGGTACCGTTCCATAATGAAGGATCTGGAGCGCCAAGAACAACAGAAATCCAAGCAGAAAAAGCAGCGATAATTCATTCTTATCTTTCTTCCTTGTTCTGACAAAAGTGCTCCGGCCGGGATTTGAACCCGGGTTACAGGCGTGAGAGGCCTGCGTCCTTGACCGGACTAGACGATCGGAGCATAGCACTTAGAATTAATTGAGAACTATTATATTCCTTACAGATAAATTAATACTATGCCCTCATTCTGCGAGAAATATGCTCCTATTACGCTCAACATGATTATTGGTAATAGGAACCAGATTGACAGGCTGATAAATTACGGTGCAGAAGTGCAATCCGGCAAGAAGCAAAGGCCGCTACTGATATACGGGCCAACGGGGACAGGAAAGACTGCAGCTGCGCACGCGTTTGCATATTCTAATGGTTTTGAGATAATAGAATTTGACGCAAGCGACTACCGCGATGCGGAAACGCTGCAGAAAAGGCTTCTCCCCGCAACGACATCCAGGAATCTCTTCGGCAGCAAGATCATAGTCATATTCGATGAGATAGACGAGATATCTGCAAGGTTTGACAAAGGCATAGAAGGAATCCTGACAAAGCTTTTCAGGGAATCAAAATGTCCTGTCATACTCACGGCAAACGATTATTGGAGCAGGAGCCTTGTCTTCCTAAGGGAGTATGTGGAAAGGATAGAGTTCAAGAAACCAAGTGCAAACGATGTAGTTGCACTGATGAACAACATACTGACAAAGGAGGGCATATCGATGGACAAGGCAACTGTAGACATAATAGCAAACAGGGCAAACGGGGATGTAAGAGCTGCGCTAAACGACCTTGAGGCGATGGTTGATGCAAGCCCTGACCTGCTGGAGCACCTTGGAATGAGGGACAGGAAGGTAGAGACCTTTGCTGTGTTGGATAAGATATTCACTTCAAAGAAGCTTGCATCGAGAAATGCGGCTCTTGCTTCCGGAATAGACAAGGACATGCTGCTCAAATGGGTGGACCAGAACATACCTGTAAGATATCTGTCAAAGAAGGATGTCGCAAATGCATACTCCGTCCTTGCCCTTGCAAGCAGGTTCAACAACAATGCGACACGCACGAACTACTATGGTTATCTAAGATATTCGAACGACCTCATGTCAGGAGGGGTAAGCCTTCAGAATACAGGTTACATAAGCACGATAAATCCATACCTATTTCCAAGCGTGATAAGATATCTGAGCACCACAAAAGCCGAGCGCCAGTACATCAAGGAGATAGCCGGCAAGCTCTCCCCGGTATTCCATGTAAACAAGAAGGAGATAGTCAACGGCTACATGCCTTTGCTGAAGCTGATGATGGAAAGCGGAGAGAAATCATACGGCAATGATGAGACCATGGCATTCATGGAGAAGCACTTCAATCTGGAGTCTGATGAAGCAGATTTCATAAAGGAGAGAGGAAAGAATCAGTAGATTCCAAGATTCTGAATGTTTATCTCAAATGCTGATACGGGTTCATCTATAGAGAAGTTGTTCAGAACTTTCGGGTGTATCTCACCGAAGAATCCAACGCTCTTGCCATCAGCCTTTATCTCTCCGCATCTTCCTTCAATAAAACTTCCATGCGAGCATTTCGATACCGTATACTTTACTCTATTCATATACATCAGCTCCTCCAAAACCGCTTTTATGTCATTAAGATTGGCCTTAGGGTCAGATACCACTGCTGCAATGCGATACTCCTCAGTTGCCTTCTTTGATGCATTCACGGAAAATGCCATATCCAGTTCAAACAGTCTTTGCGGCATCTTTTCATGCTGGGATTTTGAAAGATTTCCCATAAGGGAAGGAAGGAGCCACGTCCTAAGCATCGATATGGAAGAATTGACTGAATTCGCAATCGTCACCGCTTCATCCCTGGCTTTCATTACCTCCATCTTCTCATAATTTGCAGACGGATTTGTCAGATAGGAATTCATGACCTGTGTGAATCCCATGCCTGTCATTATGCTCTCCAGATTCCTGTTCTTCAGTGTCGTACTCTCAAGCAATCCTGCATTATAGCTTGGCAATCCTATGGGTTGTATATAGTCATAGCCGTATGCAATAGCCATATCCTCAATTATGTCCTGTTCGTTCATTATGTCTATCCTATACTCTGGCAGACTGAACCTTATCCTCTTGCCCACAGACGCGGCTTCATAACCCATCTTGTTTGCAAGCGATATTGCTGCCCTGTAGTCAAACCTGACACCAAGGCTCTTCCATATGTCCTCAAGGGCAATGGAGATATAACCGGATTCCATTACAGGATAAATTTTCCTGGAGCTTCCATAAGAGGTGACTACGGGATAGACAGCTGCACCAATGTCCATGAACATAGCCGCAAGCATGTCAATGCTTTTGCCGATTGCATATTCAGAATTTCCAGTCACGTCGACGAAGAGGTTCTTTGTGGACTTTGTTACCTTTGTCCTCTCCGAATTTATTATAGGTATAAGGGCAAGGACCCCTTTGGAATCCCTCAGCACAGGATATCCTGACTTTCCATACTCTATAACCTCTCCATAGCCGATGCCCTTCTTGTTAGTTTTCAGAATACTGCTGAAACTCTCATGCCCTTCTGAATTAAGCGCAGTGAACTTTTCATCCTTTGCAAGCGTATACGAGAGATCCATCGATTCTATGGAATCAAGGTTATGTATCCCTATCGCAATCTTCTTCCTCTTCCTGCCGAAAGTATCGCAGAACTTGTCTGTGAATGACATCAGCTGCTGCAGAGAGGTTTCATCAAGCTTAATCCCTTTGACGACCATGCCTGCAATAAACGGCCTTACGTTCTTTACGCTGCTGGAGACAGTTATTGTCATCTCGGGCTTCTTATTATCAAGCGTGTAGTGGAACTTATCGCTCTTATGCATGAAGTAGCGCAAAGCCCTTGCAATTCCTACCGGATCGAGAAGGTCAGGCCTTGAAGGGCTCAGTTCTATCTCAATCTCATCCTTACTCATGCTCTCTATTTCAAGCCCAAGCTTTGATATCTGGTCCTTCAGCTGCTCGTCGCTCATCCTCAACTTTAATAGCGAATTGAAGTAACGCTTGTTTATCTTAACTACCGGCATCTACACAGACCTCATATTCCTTGCAAAACCTATCCCGTTGTTGTAGAGCTCTGCTATGGACTTTATGCCATTGTCCTTGCTCATAAGCAGTACGCGTTCCACTCCCGCTCCCCAGGCAAGAACGCTTATCTTGCTTCTTGCAATCCCTGTCACCTCGCTCCTCATTATCCCTGAACCTCCTAACTCTACCCATTCATCAGTTACGTCAGAGTAGCCATAGAACTCTGCAGCAGGCTCTACGAACGGGAAGTATGATGGCTTGAACTTTATCTTTATCCCGAGTTTTGCATATATCTTTATCAGAGTATCAAAAAGATTTGCCATGGTAAGGTCCTTCCCTATTATTACGCCGTCATGCTGGTAGAAATCCGCAAGGTGCCTGTAATCGATATTCTCATTCCTGAACAGTCTGCCAAGGGAGAAGGCCTTTAACGGTAGTGCTTCATCGCTCTCCTCCGAGACTATCTTTGCAACCGCCTCCTGGACGAATCTTGCAGATACGCTTGTAGTATGTGTCCTAAGGACGCTCTGTCTTGCCTTATCGATATCCCAATCATATTTCCATGACCTTTCATGTTCTTCCTTTATCCTTTTGGCATAGTCTTTCTCCTCTATCTCCATATCCTTCGGGTTTTCCAGGAAGAAGGTATCCTGCTTATCCCTTGCAGGGTGATCCTGCGGAACGAAGAGGGAGTCAAATACCCAGAAGGCCGAATCTATTGTCGGGCCCGATATCTCCTTGAAGCCCATCGACATATAAACATCCTTTATCCTGTCAATCGTCTGTTTCAACACGTGCCTTTTTGCAGCAAACTCGCGGTCCACCTTTGCAGATACGTCATATTCGGAGAACTTCCTGCCCTTCCAGCCCATCTTGGCAATCATCTCACGGTCTATGCTGCCTATCTCATCAGTGTTTTCAGATGAATTCTTGGAAGCTTCCTTTCCCTTCTGCGTTATCTCCGCCTTTTCGAATTCAGTTACATTCTCGATATCCAGAAGCCCTCTTCTCTTCAGGGTATCCAATTCCTCTCTATGTTCCGAAGCAAGTTTGCCATGATCATCCTTTCCTATTGCCCGTAGCAGACGCTCTTCAGGGAATTCCTTCTTCAAAGCACTCTCTCCCGTACTTGTTATCTTCAAAGCGCCATTATCCACCTGCGCAAGCCTCTTCCTCATGAGCCATTGCAGTCCTATCTTATCCTCATTGCTGCTTAGCGATGCTGTCTTCACCTCAGACTTACTTATTCGTTGAAGCAGTCTGCTTTCAGGAAGTCCGCTTTCAGCATACTTCTTCCCTTCAGCAGTAAGGATTATCCTGCGCTCTTCCTTGTAATGAAGTTTTACAAAACCTTTATCCTCAAGACCATGAAGGGCCCAGAGAACCTGATCCCTGCTAAGCTCTGTGTGCTTCTCAAGCTCTGTAAGCGATGCGCTTCCCGTCCTTACCAATAATCGAAGCACCTTAATCTCATAATTATGCAAAAACACACCTTATTTCAGCTTCCTGTATGCGTAAATTCCGACAGCAGCTGCAACGACCAATATCGCCAGATATATCTCCACAGTGTAGCCGTAGTAAATTCCGCTGAAATATGCCAATACTTCTGCCTGCATTGATTGCTGCTGCGTATACGCAAAGGTAAACTTGTTCAAAGGCTCGCTCTCAAACCACGAGAAGAGCACATGCCCTGTATAATTGCCCGTGAAGCTTGGATTAGGGAAATCCGGAGACGGATAAACAGATATCGCATCAGTTCCCTTGGGTATTATTATGTTGAATCTGGTTTCAGGGGGAAGATCCTCTCCGCTTGAGGTATGCTGGAAATTAAGCACCGAATCGTTGAAGGTATATTCAAACTCCCTAGGTGCAATATTTTGCACGTTGGTTACATTATTCACCCAGTAATCAAGCGTTATTATCGCAGTTCCTCCGTAATTGTTAGTATAGCCTATCGGACCCGGAAGGAAGGTTACGTCCCGTATGCTGCCTTTAGGATTTATTATGTGCTCCATCAGGTAATCGTTGCTCAACGCATGCTGCCACTCGCTGAGTGTCAGATTTATTGCCTTCCTGTCCTGGTTATACTGTGAAATAGAAGAATTAGACATGAATATCGTGAACGATTCTACAACATGGGCGCTGGTATTCTTGTAAAGTATAACCGTTGTATTGACATATGTCATGTTGAAATACGCGCTGGCACTTGCAAATAGGAAGACGGAACTCAAGGCAGATGCGAGCAGTATGTAGCCGGCCAATCTGTGCATATTTATAAGTCTACCAATTGGACTTTATAAATCTATATCAGAGAGGTCTGTATTCTTTATATATGAGGTCATTTTATTAAAAATATAAGGATTTTATGCTGAAAAACAAGGACGCCGAGAGCGATGTATCAACACCTGTAGTAGTGGAAAAGTCATCAAACTACTTCAGTTCATACCTGCTCGCAGAGAAAAAAAGGACCAAACTTATCACTCCAGAGAGGCTCGTGGACCAGCTTGACAATGAGCGTTTCCTGATGGCTCTGGAAAGAACCAGCTTCTACAGTCAAAACAGTTACATATGGTTCTGGACAGGGGCAATAGGCACCAACCTAAACGGCTATTATGCTATAGACATTGACGGCAAAAGTAAGAAATTACGTTTCGTATCGATGCAATGGACAGAAGAGCTTGATAACCTGCCTTTTAACAGGAGAGTATACTTCCATCAGGGAAACGGCCCTATCACCATAGACATGTGGAAGACGTCTAAGCACGGAGGCATAACGAGCATGAGCGGTGTAAGGCAACCGATGGCAGAAGCACCTGTGATAGTATACGCGCAGGATGAAGGGAGAATAATGACGGAAAATACGGCAAATAAGAAAAGAAATGATGCTATAATGATACCTGCAATAAGGTTCGATGCTGCAAGAAAGGCATATCTGCGGAAGAAGCAGACTCTGGATCCCAAACTGTTAGAAGCTCTAAGGTCCATATTTGAAGAGTAGTTAGTATCTCAAGATCAGTATTCGGTTATCTTTTTCTTCTTTATGTAATACTGTGTATAGGGGCATGCAGGCATTATCCTTAATCCCTTCTTCTTGGCAAATTCGAAAGCCTTGTCAGTGAGTTCCTCGGCTATGCCCTTTCCCCTATCCTCTTCAGGAGTGCCTGTATGGTATATTATCATGTAATTATCCTTTATCCTGTAGTCCAACTCCGCCTCGCCATGCTCTGTCTTCGCCCATATTTTTCCTTCTTCAAATATTATCTTCATATAATTACCTGAGCATTGTCTGGTTGCATCCTGCTACTGCCCCAAGCTGCCCGCTCAGTATCAGTTTCAGATAGCCTATGAGTGGTACGGTTGCAATATCATATCCTATAACGCTGCTCTGGTTTATAGGGTAATTGCCGAATTCCATATCAAGGCCAGGATTGTTGTCTCCTTTTGTAAGTATATAATAGGAACCATTGACATTCAGTGCAGCGACAACCCTGTGTATTATATCCCCGCTGAAGTAATCAGAAGGCGTTGTCTGATAAATGATTATCGGGTTGGAGTAGTTCTCTATCACAGTATGGTTTGCTATGGTTATCGAAGAGGTATAGACCGCATTCTCAGTGATACCGTTTATTACCGCCTTGCCCATGGAATAATTGTACCTTATCAGATTACGGCTCTGGTAACCTGCGGGAACTGCGCATCTAGCGTATTCCGTAGGCTCTGACAAATTCGAGTAATAATCTATACAGCGGGTGTTGTACAGTCCTATGCCATAAGCGGAATTATTGAAGTTGCCTATATATCCTATATCTGAATGGTCTGCCTTTGCATATGCGAAGTATGCAAGGAATTCGCTGTTCATGTTTCCTTCCATGCTGTTGAATTGGCTCTGGCTAATGTTTATTACAGGTATATGGTTGCTCTGAAGGAATGATGACATATTGCTTATTCCATGGAGGAAGACAAGATCTCCCCTATTCAGCACAGGCAGCATGCTGCAGCTTGCCACGACGTTTACGGGTTGCGTAGTGCCGAGCACCAATATCAGCACCAACCATATGACAGCTACTACTGCAAGAGCCTTTGCCACATCAACTACTGTGCCCTTTGCTCCCTCTTCCTTAACACTCTGCCTGAACTCATACATCAGTATTATGACTACTAGCGCAAAAGCCCCTATGCCTATTAACACAATGCTTGTAAATGCGTAAGCAACTACTGCAACTACCAACAGTGCATAAAGTAACCAGCTTACATAGTCATGCTTCTCCTTTTCCTTCTTCAAAATACTCATCTGCCTCTTGTCAATTCCGCTATCTCGACTCCTACTACATTTGATTCTGCAGAATCCTTTATTACACCTACTGCGGCGTCTGCCTCCACTACTAGTGAGTCGTTATGGCTTACGACTACGAACTGCGCATTCTTTGACATATCCTTTATCAGTTTGGAGAGCAGCCTTGAATTGTCCTTATCAAGAGCAGAGTCAACCTCGTCAAATACATATATCCTTGAAGGATTCCTTGTGAATATCGCAAAGATCAATACCAGCACTGCAAAGGCCTTCTCCCCTCCCGACAACTGCATCACCGATCTGGATGCGCCAGCTTCTTTTATCGATATCTCAAGCCCGCTCTGCAACGGATTCGACATGTCGCTCAGCTTAAGGGTCGCATCCTTTACCTCAGATATGTGCTTATGCAGCTTCGTGAAATTCTTGCTCACATCGTTGAACGTATCCATGAATATCTGCAGTTTCTTTGACTCTATCTCGTTTATCATGTTAAGAACGGCTTCCTTCTCAGCCTCAAGCGTAAGCACCTTTGCATCTGCCTCGTCAACCTCCTTCTTCTTAAGCTCATATATCTCGGGGGCCTTAAGGTTGACATTTCCCAGTTCCTTTATCTTAAGGTTCAGAAGGTTCGCCTCGGCTTCCATATCCTCCAGTCTTCCATCTATTATCTCTATCTCTCCTTCATATGAGGCAAATTCTGCCTTTATATCGCTCAATCTCGTCTCTGTCTGCCCTCTTACTATGCTGAGTTCATTGAGCTCCCTCTCCGCACCTGAGAGCTCCGCGGAGGTCTTGCCATTCTCGATGCCCATCTTCTGGAGCTCCGCCTCCATCTTCTGCATCTTCTCATAAGCTTTTGAAGTGACACTGCTGCTGTTCTTTATCTCTTCCTCTATCATCTTTCTTGAATCCTCAAGGACCTGCTTCCTAAGCGTAAGCTCCTTTATCTCCTTCCTGCTCTTTTCTATCTCACTATTCCTCTTCTTTATGGACGAAGTTATACTGGCATCCCTCTCCCCTATCATCTGGTTCTCTTTGGAAAGCTCTGCGATCCTTATCCTTGCCTTGTCGAGGTTTGAACGTGCCTCATCCAGCCTCTTTCTCTCCTCCTCCATCGCCCCCCTGCCCTTCTTGCCCTTCTCCGCAGAGGCCAGTTTTGCCTTTAATCTCTCTATCTCCATAGCCGTCTCAAGCTTTGCCCTGTCCATCTCCTGTATGCTCTTCTCCATATCTGCCGATTTGACCTCTATCTCCTTCGCTGCAGCAACAGAATCGTTGAGCTTCTTCTCAGCTATCGCTATCTCAGAGGAAAGCCTGCCTGTCCTCTCATTTATCGACTTGAGTTCGCTCTCCAGGAGCATCTTCTCCTTCCTTGAATCAAACAGCTTTCCTGAAATAGCATCTATCGCTTCACGTGCAGCTCTTTTCTCAGCCTCAAACTTCTCTATACTCATGTCTATTGTCCTTACCGATACCTTCCCATAACCTGATCCTCCGCTTATTATGCCTGAGCGCTCTACAAGCTCTCCATCAATTGTGACATACCTGTGCCTTCCTATTCCCTTCTTCTTTATCTGTGCGACGCTCTCGGCAAGGAAGGTATCCTCGAATATGTACTCGAAAGCCCTTCCGAACTTCTTGTCGAACTTTACCAGATCGACAAGCCTCTCCATACTCTCATCTTCCTTCTGCACGATTGTCTTTATCTCTTTAAGCGGTATGAAGGTGGCTCTGCCAAGGCTGTTCCTCTTTACGTATTCTATTATCCTGTTTGCAACGTCAATGTCATCTACTACGAAGTACTCCATCCTCGCTCCTGCTGCAGCCTCTATCGCTGCGGAGTGCTCAAGCTCATAAGTGCATAACGAAGCAGCCTTTCCATAGAAACCGTCCTTCTCCTTGAAGGCAGACGTGAGTCTGGTCTCAAGCTGGCTGTTCCTCTGCCTTGCGTACGACCTCTGCTCCCTCAGCTCTATAAGCTTCTCGTCGGCCCTCTCTATTGTTGCGGAAAGACCTTTCGATTCAGAGTCAAGCTTCTTCAGCTCAATCTCTATCTCCTTCAGCCGTGCCTCTATCTCCGGAACGCGCTTGCCAAGCCCGTTCATCTCAGAGACAAGACTCACCGTACTCTTGGATACCTCATCAGCCTGCTTCTTGTAGAATTCCTTCCTGTCGAGCATTGCGGATTTATCCGCACCTATCCTGGATATATGCTCCTGCTCCTGCATAAGCCTGCCGCTCAGCTCGAGTATCCTCTGGTTTATCAGGCGTATCTCATCCGCTTTCTCATCGGCGATTCCAAGATAATCAAGTTCAGAGACAACCTTTGCATACGCATTCTCATCTTCCTTAAGCCCTTCTATCTCCTTTGAATTGGCAGTCATCTTCTCCGATATCCCTTTGCGTTCAGTCTCGAGAGCAGTTATATCCGAATTGCACTGGACTATCTGCTGCTCCCCGTTTGAAAGCTCTGCCTTCACCTTTGCCAGTTCTGCCGCAGAGAGCTCCAGCTTCTTGCTCCTCTCTCCAGAAGAAGCAGTGCGCTCATTCATTTCGGATATTAACTTCTGCCTCTCATCATTGAGCTGCTCTATCTTCTTGCTCATATCCTCATACTTCTGCCTAAGCCCGTTCTTCCTCTGCTCTATAACTGTAATCTTTCTGCCTGCATCATCGTAGGACATCTGCAGTGCGTCTTTCTTCATTGAAAGCAGGCTGTACCTTAAGGATTTGAACCTCTTATTGTAATTAAGATAAGATTCCGCAACCTCCTTCTCCTTGCCGAGCTCCCTCAGGAATCCTGTCCTCTCATTCAGAGAGACTCTTGCCTCGGAAATCTTCTGATCCACCTTGTCAAGCTCCTTAAGGCTCTCATCTTTCTTGATGTCAAACTCCTGTATGCCTGAGGCTATGTCTATGAGCTCCCTCCTCTCCTTAGGATTCATCTCTATAACACGGTTTATCTCTCCCTGCAGCATCGTATTAGTGTAATCTGATTTTATTCCATGCTTCGCAAGGAGTTCCATCACGTCTCCTTTCTTCATTCTCTTGCCGTTGACCCGGTACGCATGCTTTCCATCGGATCGTATATATCTTGCCACCTCTACGTTCTCATCCCCTGTAAAGGTGAGCTTGACATAAGCGGTGTGCAGCCCCTTTTTCTCCTTCAATGAATCGGACAGGAGGTCCTTCATGCTGTTTACCCTCAGCCTCTTCTTCGACGTAACCCCAAGGCCGAACGTAAGCGCATCGAATATTGTTGACTTGCCAGAACCGTTGCGTCCCACTATGCAGGTAAATCCATCGTTGAAAAGAAGCTCTGCATGCTTGAATGACTTGAACCTGTGTATAGTGAGTGATTTTAGATGTAACATGTTCCTGATCGCCAAAAATTACTATGATTTAAGGAATAAAAAGCTTGCTCTAAAGGGGTTTCTTTCCAGTTCACGCATCATTATCCTGATGCAGGTGTGACGGTACATAATTCGGACGGCTTAACATATTAAATTCTTAACATAAAAGAAATGTTTATATATTATAGTACATGATATTATACTTAAATAAACAAGCTGATCGGATGGAGATGGAAGTAGACACAGGCAAACTTCATGGCATTATCTTGCGGCTTTGCGGTCCCGAGGAAGGAGCAGCATTGCTTGCGTATGTGAATTCTTCTTCGGAGGTAGGGCTAAGCGAGCTTATCTACAAAATGATACTGTGCGGTGCGGACAGGAGAGCCATACTTTCAGAGCTGCGCAGGCTCAGGATAAGTGACAGTGAGATAGCAGATGCATTTGCAGGAGCGGTAAATGACATAGCAGCAGGTGCCAAGAATGAAAAAGCAGAATAAGTACGCAATAAGCTATGCCCTGTCCATAAATGCGGACATGACTGCCAGCGCAAGCCTGATAAGGGAGTACCTTTCAGGAGTAAAAACCTACAAGCTAACGGGAGAAGGGAGCAGCATCTGCGCCACTATCGAAGAGCAGGACAGAAGGTTTGTATTCCACCTTGACGGAAAGCTCATTTCCATAGAACTTCTATCAAATACCGTACTGGAAAACCCGAAGCGGGATATTCTTCTAAGGCTCTTCGAACTTCTCTCCAACTGCAAATGGAAATACGAGATAAAATTGTCCGAGGTGTATGCACATGTCTCAGAATCTCTTATAAAGAACCAGCTAAATCATTACTCGAGCGCGTTAAAGGAGATGAACTCCAACGAGTACTCCGATATTCTGCTCTCCAAGAGGATAATAGAGCTCAGGAAGAAGAATCTTGAACTGGAGAACGGCAATGCAAAACTCCGCAATAAATTATACCAAACTGCTCCTGAATTGATAATTGCAAGGTCAGGCAGGGAAGCCACACTGCAAGAGATCATGGAATACACCGGACTGGACAAATCAGAGGTCCAATCTGCGCTTAACGAGCTACCTGAGCTTGGATACAGGATAATCCCTTCAAGAGGAAACAAGCTGAACATCGTGAAAATATGACCCAGCTAATTATACCATACCTGTCGCAATTCTACCCCCTGATAATAGGCATACTCATATTCGCGCTGCTAAAGTCCCTTAACCTGCTGAAGCACAAGACGCGCATAGATCTTGATACTGCGGTAGCAAAAGAAGATATTGGATCATGCGGCTCTATTAACTTAAACGGAGTGGAAGACATAAAGGACCTGTCGGAAGAACCGGACAAGGCCTATTCCTTCTACCGCTATATCTATCTGGGAATGAACAGATTTGGCAACTATGTAACAAGTTCTGCAGAGCCTCGCAAGGCAGCACTATCAAGCATAGTCACTGACCGGCTCATAACAGAGGGCATCCGCTCAAGAAAAGTATCGGAAAGTGAGGTATTGGAAACAGCGGCCAGAAGATTCGGAATAATAGACCTTTACAGGTGCAATGCCATATCTGAACGCGTAAAAGAGCAGAACAAGCTTGAACTGGCCTTCCCGGATAAAGCATCCTTCCTCAATAAGATATTAGACAGGGAGGGGTGGCCATGCATTCTTCTCATCCCAGCCGCAGGATATAATCTTAGTATGGTGTGATGATGAACGATTTTCTATTCTTATTCAGATACATAACAGAGTCTTCAGTAATCGTTGTCTCTGTCTTATCGATAATACTGGTATTCTCAAATAATGGCCAAAGTACGAAAGCTGGCCAAAAAATTCTGACAAAGCAAATCCTGATATTCTCTGTAATAATGATTCTCTCTTCAGCAGTGTATATGGTGGCTCAATGAAGTACATCCGCAACACAAATGACCCCTGGTATGAAAAACACATCTCACTTGCATTGGCATACGCAAATGTACAGATCGCCATTCTCTCAATAGCGCTGTCTATCGGCATAGGAGGATATGCAATCATCGCAGCATCGATTGCAGCTATAATTTCAATAGCGTTGGCAAGGAAAAGAATTTCCGGCAGAGCCAGAATATACCTGATGCTGATGCTTCCCAACCTCTTCTCCGTACTAGTATTGCTCTCAATAATAAGGTGAATTAATGTCGGAATTGCGCTGCATAAGAGTAAACGCCATACCTTCAAACTCAGACAACCTACTGCTTCTGAGCGCATTCCTCAACTCAAAGTTCATGGTGCTGCATGACATATCTGCAGGCCATACCTCGATAATAACCGACTCTCCAGATGTAAGCACGGCAATGCATAACTTCGGCATCTCTATGGATGAATCGGATTATGGCTGGACAGAAGGAAGTGCAAAGAGATTCAAGGTTTTCGCCACCTACTTATTCGAGGACAATACGCTTCCGTATAAAAAAGTGGACAGTGTGCAGGAGTCCAGGCTCTCAGACCTGTATGTTATACTAAACGGCACAGGTGCAAAGATTATAACCGCATTCTGCCCTTCTGAAATAATAAGCACAAACAGGATAAAGAAAGAGATAGAGAAGGATATAAGCGAGATGGAGGTAAGGGCGACAAGGAATTCAAGGCCAATATTGGAGAACAGGGATTACTCTGCACAAGTGGAGATCTACCACGATTCAGATAAGAAAAGAGTCCTCGGCTCTGCGCTCAACATGCTTAATGACATAATAATGAGCAACGGGACATCCTACAAATTCTATGTACTGATAGATATGTCTGCAGGGGCAGAAGAAGCCGAGAAATACATCAAAAGCAAACTTCTGATACTGGAAGAGAGCGAGATAACCGCAAAATCCATGCCCGAACTCTATGCCAATATAGAAAAGGTCAACTGCATACCATTTTCCACGGAAAGATGCAGCAGACTACTCTCTTTCTCTGACAGGACAAGGAAGCTCCCTGCCATAAAGACCTCATTCAATGCTTCGGAAGAAGGGATAGTCGTAGGCAGCTACGTGCAGAATGGGATAAAGAGTACAGATGAAAGGCTGTGCATAATGAAAGAGTCCCTGAATCTTGGTGCCATGATATCAGGTCTTCCAGGTTCCGGAAAGACCCTTTCTGCAAAGAGCATAATAGGCCAGGTCGCAAAGGAAGGCGATACCAGGATAGTCATCATATCCCCGAATGACGAATGGGACGGCTTCGGCCGTTCAAACGGCCTCGAAGTGATAAGGATATACAATTCGCAGAAGCCGATAAATTTCTTCAGATGCGACAGCACGATAAATGCGGAGAGATTCTATGAAGACCTCAGCATGCTTATAGCTTCTGCCTCAAACGCCGGCCCTTACAGGAATTCCATAGAGAAGGTGCTTCTTTCAGCATTCAACAAATCTTACAAGGATACAAAGGATCCCGATCCGAATACCGTATATGCAAACATAGAGCTTGCTGTGATAGAGCAGCATGCGAAGGTGACAAACACCTCTGTAAAGTATACGAAGCATGGAGAAAACATCAAGGCAGCGCTGCAGAATCTGCGCCTCATAATATCAAGGCCTGAGTTCGCATACAACAACGGGATAAACTTCAGATCGATAATAGAGAGAGGTGCCGTCTTTGACCTTTCAAATGTGAGCAACAACATGAAGCCATTCTTCTACGCTCTTATCCTGAACCAGATATACGGCTTTGCAGAATCATTCGACATATACGGAGACAGCAAGCTGCGCATGCTTATCTGCCTTGAGGAGGCACAGGTGGTATTCAGCAATGATGTGGAATCGGCTGCGAACCAGGACCTTGAAAACAGGGTCCAGAACTTCAGGAAAAAAGGGATAGGATTATTCCTGATAACGCATAATGCCACTGATATAAGCCCAAGGATACGCAGGCTCCTGCAGTTCAAGATGTACTTCAGGCAGAGCGCAGACGTGGCAAAGTACGCTTCAAACGATCTGATATTCAACGAGGCTGAAGATGCCGAGATTGTTAAGAAGATGAAGGTTCTTGGACAGAGGGTATGTGCCGTAAGCTATATCGGCATGGATGGGAAGCGGAAGGTTCCTGAGGCATCTGTATTCGTGGAAGTGCCTGAGGTAACCGAAGAGGAATTCCATGAAGACTCAAGCATAAACGAGGGCAGTTCAAGGCTTTCTGATACGCGGTTCATAATCAAGAACAAGGAAGGTACTGCAGTGCAAGGGGCAAACGTGCAATTGCTGTACCTCGGAGAGCGCATATCCGAATCAATGTCAGACAAGGACGGCTGTACAGTATTTACTGGTATGCTGGTGGACAAGAGGTATGAACTGGCGGTGCTAGGAGAGAAGAAAAAAGACACAAAGAGGTTCTCTGTTTACGGCGGAAAGAGCCAGGAGCTGACTATATAGGGTTAGGGTGGAACTTTTCCTTAACCTCTTTCATCTCCGTGTTGACCATGTGCTTCCATGCGCCGAATTCACTTACTGTACTGGGATAGCTCTGGTATATCTCGTTCATCTTCTGCATCTTCTTTACGGTGAAGAGCAGGTTCTTGAAAGCGTCGATATTTGCTATTCCGTGCAGTACCTTGTGGAAGGTGCTTGCGATTGTAATCTTCGGTATGTTGCCGTAGCTTATGTCAACAGCCTCTTCCTCTGTAAGGAAGTGGTGCATTCCATAGTTTATCAGGTCGTTGTTGAGCGACTGCAGATAGACGCGGAAGGCTTCAAGGCCTGCTGTCTTGTTTCCATATGACTCGTTGAACTTCAGATTGTACTTCCACAGGAACTCCATGCTTGTGTCCTTCGCTGCTACTGCTTCTGCAGCAACCTCTCCTGCAAGAACACCTGCAACCATCGCCGGTCCTATCCCCCCTGCGCTTATAGGGTTAGGCATAGCCATCGTGTCCCCTGCGCCAAGGTAATTCTGGTAGACCAGACTGTCGAACTGTCTCCTTACCGTAACAGACCAGTATCCCTTTCCGTTGCTGTCAGTCTCGTCTATAACAGTATCCTTGACATTCGGATTCCATTTAACATATTCATCTATAAGCATGTGGAGCGTATCCTTCCTTCCGAGCCTCTCGTTCCTTACCTCAAGGCTCTTCTTCTCCACTCCAAGACCTACATTTATTCTGGTTCCAGTCTTAGGGAAGACCCAGCCATAGCCTCCTGGTGCGAGCTGCTGGTTCAGGTGTATAAGTGCATTCTTAGGATCATAGTAGCGTTCATCCGAGCCTTCAGGGGTGAATTTGTAGATGTACCTTCCTGTAGACTCTATGTCATCCGTGCTGACCATGTTCTCTATATAATCGTTCTTAGGAAGCTTCCTCCTTATCGTGCTTGCAACTCCCAAACAGTCTATCACGAGCTTGCTCCTTATCCTGAACTGCTCTCCCTTATGGTCCCTTCCGAAGACCCCTACAAGCTTTCCATCTTCCACTATAGGCCCTTCTACCTCATGCAGAGGCACATACTCGGCACCTTCCTTGACCGCATAGTTGACCAGCTTCTTTGCAAGCTTTGGCCTGTCAAGGCTGTATCCCGCTCCCTCGAACTGGAACTTCCTCTCAAGGTCAGGGCTGAAGACAAGCACCCCATCTACCTTAAGGTCAAGTTCAGGCTCGGTGAGCTGAAGCCCTATCTTCTTGTGTATAAAATCAATATGCGTCTTTGCGACCGCATCTCCGCAGACCCATCCCCAGTTGGTCTTCTTTCCAACCGTCGTATCCGGGTTCCTGTCCAGCATCACTACCTTTGCCCCTCCTCTTGCAGCAGCAGCTGCGGCAAGGGCGCCCGCTATTCCTGCTCCTGCCACTATTATGTCGTATTCCGTATGCTTCATGATGATCCTGCTCTCCTTCTTATCACTACTATAGGTATTGCCTTCTCCTCATACTCTATCTCTGCGAGTTCAAGAGGGTCATAGACGTGCGCAGGCACCTTTATCAGCGGAGGCGCTCCGTATGCCAGCTGAAGGGCGCGTGCCCCTATTATGCTTGCCTTCTCGAATTTTGTATACTCCATAGTAAAGACCATATTATAAGAATCAAAAACGCATATCTCTATTGGATAAAAAGGCTTTTAAAGTTTTATCAAAACAGCCCTCCTTCTTAAACCAGCCAAAGCTGCCCATAATGCCAATGCTGTCTATCCTTTTCCAAACTCCCTGGCTACCCTTGCCATCTTCGGATACGCCTCTCTCCTCCTCTTCCTCTTTCCGCACTTATCAAAGCCGCTCCATCCTTCCGGGTCAAGAATATCCGATATTGTAAAGAGCGCAGCCGCACCCTTTCCTCTCCTCTTTGCAATAGCAAAGAGCGCAGCCGCTTCCATCTCCACAGTAAGAACGTTCTTTTTGCGATAGCGTTTAACCTCGTGCACGGTCTCCATATACGGTGCGTCTATGGTCCATGTCGTCCCTTTAGCGTATTTTATGCCAAGTTTATCCATGATTCTGCATAATTTAACGGTAAGTCCGGAACTAGGGCTTACATACACTGAATTCTTCAGATAATGGTGCGATGTGCCTTCATCCCGTACCGCCCTGCTGCACACTACGAGATCACCAAAGTCAAGCTTCCTGTTCAGTGATCCTGCAATGCCCATTATAAGAATCTCCTTAACTCCAGCGGCATACAGCTCCTCTGCGACAACTGCGGTAAGCGGTGCTCCTATGCCCAGTTTTACCACAATCAGATCCTTGACCGATCTGCATAGATATATGCTCTCAGGATTCGGAATCAATCTTGAAAGTCTTTTATCTGCTAAGAATCCAAGCTCTCTCTTCATTACTTTTTCCAGATCCTTGCTGTATATCAGTATAGCTCGCTTACGAGTCTTAATGCGCGTGCTATCCAATACATTATCCGGACTGTATAAAGGAACAAGCCTATGCTTCTCCCCTACTTTTGGAAAGGTAATTCCAGCCATACTGTAAAATCAGTTCGCAATTCTTTTATTGATTCTGTATAAGCTGCCCAAAAGCAGAATACAGACTGATTAACTACCGTATCTCCTTATAGTACTCCTTTGGCTTTCTCAGCATATGATACCTGAATATATTCGATACATGGAAGATGAAGAAACCGCTCACTCCCCATGCCTTTATCCTGCGTACGCTGGTATAGACTACGGCTTTATCTGCGTATACTATCTTACCACTCTTCTTCAGCCTTCCGGAAAGATCCCAGTCTTCGTACGTTATCAGCTTCTCGTCAAAGCCACCTTGCTTCATGAAGACGCTCTTCCTCACAGCAAAATTAGAACCTACTATGGAAGGCCTTCCCACCTTTATGCTGCTCTTGACAAAGAATACAGATACAAACTTGTACCCGCTCCTTATCCTGAATCCTGCATCCTCAAGCGGGAGTATCGGCCCTGTCGCGGCTATCACATCCTTGTCGGCAAAGACCTTCCTGTAGACTGCAAGAAGATTCCTGGAAGGTTTGGTATCTGCATCCAGGAATACAAGAATCTCTCCCTTTGCAGCTTCGGCCCCTCTATTCCTTGCGGGTGAGATTCCCCTCTTCCTCTCGACAAGCACCTTTGCCCCGTATCTTTTTGATATCTTAACAGTATCGTCCTTGCTTCCCCCATCCACAACAATTATCTCAAAATTCCTGAAGGACTGGTTCCTGAAGCCTTTGAGCGGGAAGCCTATGTACTTCTCCTCATTCATTGCAGGTATGATGACGCTTATCTCCGGATTCGTACGCATAAATTTCACGCAAAACTCTCATACAGTTCAGCAGCTCCCCTTAGCATAATATATCCCACAAGTATGGTAACAAGCACATATCCTACTATTATCGGATAGCCGCTTATGTATACGAATGGCAGGTATGCGAATGTAATGAACTTAAAGACATTAACAAATCCTCTTCCTATGTTTGAAGAGTAGACAACCTTTGCGAATCTTGTCTTCATCTTCGAAGAGGTTCCATTCGCAGCCATTACCGCATCGACAAACGAGTGCCTTATCACAATAAGGAAGAGCACGAATATCGGCACTACTCCTGTATAGACAAAGGTTATCCATAATATGTATTCTACCGCACGGTCACCTGCAACATCCATCCTTGCCCCGTACTTTGCTTTTTTCTTCAGGGTCTTTTTGACCGCAGCTACCTCTGCCTTTGCCCTTTCATTGCCTCTGAGCGCAGATACATACTTGCCAAAGGTTATCCTTCCTTTTGAAGCCTCGTGAAGGGCGAAGAAGCCGTCAATCGCATCAAGCAATATGGCTATTCCAATAAGTACTGCTATGACAAAAGGATTGAACTTGTATATTATCAGGTATGCTACGAATATTATCAGAAGCACACGTACTATCGTTGTCGCATCCGCGGATCTCATACACTACCAACAGTAAAGCCTTCAAAAGAAAGCATATAATAATTCAGTTTGTACACAATTTATTAAATACGCTGGATTCCTAATTAATAGTCCTATGCTATACGGTGTTTATCATGGTTGACATAATACACAATGAAGAGGAGGTTCTTGCATACTGGCAGAGCAAGCGCATAACCGAAGCTGTAAAGGCCAAGAACCTTAACGGCAAGACCTTCTACTTCCTAGACGGTCCACCGTATGTGACAGGAGACCTTCATCCTGCCCATATATGGACAAAAGGCATGAAGGACGCCTTTGTCAGGTATAGGAGGTATTGCGGTTTCAATGTGATAGACAGACCTGGCTATGACCTGCACGGCCTTCCTATAGAGAACAAGATAGAGAAGGATCTGGGCATAAAATCGAAGAAGGAGATAGAGGAGAAGATAGGCATAGAAAGATTTGTCCAGGAGTGCAGGAAGTACGTAGACATGTATATGGGAAGGATGGATGCGGATTATGACAGGTTTGGCATCTCCCTCGATTTCAAGAACCCGTACCTGCCTTATAAAAAAGAGTACATGGAAGTTGCTTGGCAGATGTTCAAGCTGATAGCCCAGAGAAAGTTCCTGTACAAAGGCAAAAGGACACTGATATACTGTCCGCACTGCGAAACCCCATTATCACAAGGAAGCATGGAGGTGGAGTACAGCGATGAAAAAGATCCATCACTATTCGTTTCATTTAAGATAACTGGAAGTCCTAAAGATTCAAAGGTGGAGCTTGGAAAGGACGCTTATCTTGCAGTATGGACGACTACTCCATGGACCCTTCCTGCAAACGTGGCGATAGCTGTAAATCCAAAGGAGATATACGTAATCGCAAAAGCGGGAAGCAAACGCCTGGTGATGGCAAAGAAGAGAACCGACAAGTTCGCAGAGATAACCGGAGAGAATCTGATAATAGAGGGAGAGTTCTTCGGAAGCGAGCTCCTAGGAACAAGGTACGTGAGTCCTATTGAAGACAAGGTGCCTAAGCAGAAAGAGATAAGAAAGTATCACAAGGTCATAGCATCCGAAGAATTTGTCACCATGGAAGAAGGAACTGGTCTTCTGCACGTCGCTCCTGGACACGGTATAGAGGACTATGGCATAGGCATAAAGAACAAATTGCCAATACTATCCCCTCTCAATCCTGATGCCACATACAATGAAGAAGCCGGAGAATTCAAAGGACTGAAGGTACCTGCAGAGGCAAATGCCACAGTCCTTAAGGTTCTTGAGCAATCAGGCATGCTTCTTCACACAAGCACGCTAACCCACAGTTATCCTCACTGCTGGCGCTGCCACTCAAAACTGATATTTGCTGCAACAGACCAATGGTTCCTTAACATACAGAAGATAAAGTCCAAGCTGATAAACATAAACGGCAAGATAAACTGGTATCCCGAAGAGGCAAAGGGATGGGAGCAGTCGATAATTGAGAATTCGCCTGACTGGTGCATATCAAGGCAGAGGTACTGGGGCATTCCAATACCTATATGGGAGTGCGCCAACTGCTCCAAGCGTACGGTAATAGGATCGCACGCGGAACTTGTGGAAAAGGCCATTGACAGGAAGGCTGCGGAGTCGCTGCAGGATCTCCACAGGCCTTACATAGACCAAATCAAGATAAGATGCGAATGCTCATCAGAGATGACGAGGATACCCGATATTTTCGACGTGTGGTTCGATTCAGGGATAACCTTCAGGGCAAGTATCACTGAGCAGCAGTTCAAGGAGCTGAAGAAAGTAGATTTCATACTGGAATACATGGAGCAGCTACGCGGATGGTTCCAGGCCCTGACGAAGTGCGGAACCATGGCATACGGTTATGGCCCTATAAAGAACATAGTCGTTCATGGGATAATGGCGGGTTCTGACGGCAGGAAGATGTCAAAGAGCTTTGGCAACTTCGCACCTCTAGGAGAGATGCTAAAGGAATCTACTGCGGACGCGTTCAGGCTATGGTCGATTAACCACGTACCAATACTGAACAGAAACCTCTCATACTCCGAGATACGCGACGCTGACAAGAACATACTGCTGATATACAACGTGAAGAAACTGCTAGAGGATTATGAAGAAGCCATAGGGTATCATCCTGAGTCGGCAAAAGCGCCTTCTGCAAAAGGGTTAGACCCGGAAGAGCAATTCATACTCTCGAGGTTCAGCAGTTTGATAACCGATGTTACAGAGGCTTATGATAATTACGCGCTGCACAAAGCAGCAGGCATGCTCACCAATTTCATGGTCGAGGACTTCAGCAGGTTCTACCTGAAAACTGCGAAGAAGAAGATATTATACTCGGGCAAGGCGGATGCAAGGAAGGTGATAAACGTAGTCAATTACATCTTCTACAACCTGATCATAATGCTCTCCCCGATAATACCATTCTCTACGGAGAAGGTTTACGTGGAGAGATACAAAGGCGAATCAATCTTCCTTAATGAGTGGCCAAAGGTATCAAAAGCACTCATAAACAAGCAGATAGAGGCGGAATTCGATGTGGTAATGTCTGCCATAACCGCAACGCTCAACAGCAGGGACAAATTCGGAGTGAGGTTGAGATGGCCTGTAAGCTCTGCAACAATAGAGACGGCAAACGAGGATGCAAAGCCGATACTTGCAAAGTACAGTTACATAATAGAAGAGTATGCGAATGCAAAGGAGCTGGTAATAAAGGATATGGCAAAATCTGGCACGGAGATAAAGCCTGTATTCGGAAAGCTAGGTCCTGACTTCAGGGAGAATGCATCAGCTGTGGCAGAAGCGATAAAGAGCGCAGATCCTGTTGCTATAGAAGATTCTATAGCGAGATCGGGGACATACGACCTTCATACTTCTAAAGGAGTCTTCAAGATAGGCCCGCAGCACTTCATAGCCGTGGAGAAGGCAGCAGAGGATAATCATGTCCAGTTCAAGTACGGAGTTGCATATGTGGATCCGAAGATAAGCGAGGAGCTTAAGGAAGAGGCGCTTGTACGAGAGTTCGAAAGAAGGGTACAGCTGTTGAGAAAGGATCTGGGGCTTAAGAAGACGCAGAAGGTCGAGGTATTCTACGATACAGGAAGCGACACTGCTAATATAGTGGAAAAGAACAAGGAGAGAATATTGAAGATAGTAGCGGCAAAGTCACTCAGAAGGGGAGGAACAGATTTCGAGAGTGCCAAGAAGCACTCAGGCATGAATGAACAGGAATTGCTAAACCGCTTTGTAGCCAAGGAGTTCGATATAGAAGGGGAGAGGCTCATGCTCGCTCTGCTATCCATATCATGATTCCTTCCTTGCACTCTTGAAGATCTTCCTCGAAGGCATCTTCGACCAGCAATCCTTGCATATTACAAGCTTTATAGTCTTGGACATCTTTCTTGAGCTCTTGACGCAACTCTCGCATATCTTTCTCTTGCAGTAGTTGCATGTCCTGTACTTGTATATAGTCTTGCCGCACCTTGCACACAACATATTATCACTAATAAATCCGATTCATACTATAGGAATCAAATTATAAGTTAAGCATATATAATAAGATATATAATCTTATGCGCGGGCGGTTACTTTGGAACATGCTTTGATAGAGACCTATGGATGCACGCTTAACCAGGCAGACAGCGACATGATTGAGGGCATATTAAGACAGGAAGGGGTGCAGACAGAGAGGGGCATACACTCTGATGAAGCAGATGCAGATTACGTGATAATCAATACCTGCACTGTAAAGAAGCCAACGGAGCAGAAAATACTAGACAGAATACAGAAGATGAATGGGAAGGGGGACAAGCTGATAGTTACCGGCTGCATGGCATCAGCCAATCCTGACAGGATAAGGAAGGCTGCACCAAAAGCAAGGATCATCTCCATAAACAATATGCCCGAGATGCTCCCAAAGCTGCTAAATGGCAATCCTGATACTAACATGTTTGCCTACAAAAGGATGGACAGATCCAAATTCATATACAATCCTACGGGGGTTATAGCTAGGATACCGATAAGCGACGGCTGCCTTTCATCATGCTCCTTCTGCGAGACGAAGTTTGCCCGTGGACCACTGAACAGCTTTTCAGAAGAGCTGATACTAAAAGCTGTATCAAATGCTGTCTCAAAGGGTGCAAAGGAGATAGAGCTCGCATCTCAGGATACCGGTGCATACGGTGCAGATAAGAAGACAGATATCGCATATCTTGTCTCAAAGGCAGCTGATATAAGCGGCAATTTCAGGATAAGAATAGGCATGCTCAATCCCGAGCATCTGCATAAATACCTTGACAGGCTTATAGAGTGCTACAAGAGCGATAAGGTCTACAAATTCCTCCATCTCCCGGTACAGTCAGGAAGCGATTCCGTACTTAAGGACATGAAGAGGAATTATTCTGCAGAAGAATTCCGTACCTACATCAGGGAGATAAGGGAGAAGATTCCAGGGATAAGCATCGCGACAGACATGATAGTGGGCTATCCTACGGAGACGGAAGAAGATTTTGAAATGTCAATAAACATGCTTAATGATATCAGACCCGCAGTTACCAACGTATCGAAGTTCTGGGAGAGGCCGAACGCAACTGCAAAGAGAAGTGGCAGGCTCTCAAACGCAACGATAAAGGAAAGATCCATAAGGATGGCAAGGCTTGCAAAGGCGATACAGTACGAGGATCTATCCATGGCGATAAGCACTACTGAAAAGGTCTGTGTAACAGAATCCAACCAAAAGTCAAACATAGCAAGGGACAGCTTCTACAGGAACATAGCACTGAAGGATAAAGAGGAGCTTGGTTCCGAGATAACTGTAAGGATAACAGGCAATTCTTCAGTATGCCTCCTTGCCGAAAGATACTCCTAATCCTATCTCTTAGCTATGGCAAAAGGATATGCCCTATCATTCTCAGTAAGCATCTTTCCTATCCATATTCTTGCATCCTTCATGCTCTCTTTGTGTGCCTCTTTAGTGATAATCCGCGAACTGGCCCAGGCTACGCTGAGCGCCGCCATATCTATGGATGTCTCATCCGCATTAGGATAAGCTGCCTTGAAATATACCCTATACATTGCAGACCTTACATGGGCGTCCTTGTAAGATTCTGAATAATCATGTTTACTGTTATCCATCGCCTTACCAACTATCTCTGCTGCAACTTCCGCTTCATCACGGTATCCGTCAATCCCATCTCTCGCTATTCTGAATGCTCTCCTAGTCTCGTTGGACATTTCCAATCTTGCAAGAAATTTATTCATTATAAAATTACCTGCTAACTACCTTATTATTTCAATGGATAAGGAATCAACCGACAACATTGCTATTATTTCCTTAATGAAGAGACAAGCTTTGAGTTTGCCTTATGCTCGTCGATCATGCCCCTTATTGATCTTACCGCATCAACATATTCATGAGAATTATAACTGCAATAATTCGCATCTACTGTTGCGATTTTTTGTGCTGCATCCTTTACAGAATCTTCACTCGCATTAGAATAAGCTGCCTTCAGATGCACCTCATATCTTGCACACAGCACATGCTCTCTTATCAAATTAGCAGAGCAATCCGGCCCGCTGCCAATCAACTGATACTTAGCAACTATTCCCATAATCCTTGCTTTTTCATAAGCTCCAGGTACTCCCTCTCTCGCTACCCTCATAGCGTCTCTTACTTCCAATGCATTGTTTATCTTAGTCAACATGGTATTCACCAAAAGATAAGTTAACAAACCAAGACTGATTTATTAACCTTGCTCCTCGGGATTTTGATAAAAAGGGACAACTTTATATTAAGTAAGTGTCAAAATAACTAATATCTGTTTGTCAAACTTGGGCCAGACTTGGGATTGTATCTTATGTACTCTGTAAAACTTGGTGAGGAGTTCAAAAAACACGGCATAGCGATAGGGGACAGGATATCGATAACAGATTCAAAAGGCACAAACGAGGGAATGCTGATGCCAAGGCCGGATGTCGGAGAGAGCGACATAATCATAATAAAGAGGGACGACGGCTACAACATCGGCATAAAGCATGCAAAAAATACCAAAATAAAAAAGGTATCCGGAAAACCGGCTGCTGCTCCTGATAAAAAACCATCTGTAAAGCAGCAGAAAGGTCTGCCCAAGGTAACGCTTCTATATACCGGAGGTACGATAGGGAGCAAGCTTGATTATGTTTCAGGAGGGGTAAAGGCGCTTACAAAGGCCGAGGAGCTTCTTGCAGAGGTTCCTGAGCTCAGCGGGATAGTGGAACTGGATGTAAAGCAGATAATGAGCGTATTCAGCGAGGACATGACTCACGCGGAGTGGAAGAAAATTGCAGAAGAAGTTGCCGAAGCTGTGAACAAAGGATCAAAGGGAGTGATAATAACGCATGGCACAGACACAATGCACTATACTGCATCTGCGCTCAGCTTCATGCTCCATAACCTGAATGTCCCTGTTGTTCTGACAGGTGCACAGAGAAGCAGTGACCGTGGATCAAGCGACGCATTCATGAACCTGATATGCGCTGCATACGCTGCAGGGCATAGCGACATAGCAGAAGTCGTGATATGCATGCATGCAAATTCATCCGACAACGAATGCGTACTGATAAGAGGGACGAAGGCAAGGAAGATGCACACCTCAAGAAGGGACGCGTTCAAAGCGGTTAACAACAGTGCAATAGCTTACGTATCGAGAAAGGGCGAGATAAAGTACGTATCTGCGTATAAGAAGCACGAAGAAGCAAAGGGCAAGATAGTCGCAAAGACCTCATTCGAACCAAAGGTGGAAATTCTATATGTGCATCCTGATTCGTCTCCTGAGATCCTTGAATTCCTTGTCTCAAAAGGTTACAAAGGGGTCATACTTGCAGGTACGGGACTAGGCCACATGCCTATCAATACCAAACACTCGGAATACAACTGGAAAGCAACGCTGAAAAAGGCGATAGACTCGGGAATGGTCATAGGGATGACCTCGCAGTGCCTCTATGGAAGAGTGAATCCGAGAGTGTACAGCACTGCAAGGGAGCTGACAGACTTGGGAATAATATACTGCGAGGATATGCTTCCTGAAACAGCTTATGTGAAGCTAGGATTCCTCCTTGCCAACAACAGAGAGGAAGCCGAAAAGCTTATGGCAAAGGATATTGCAGGAGAGATAACTGCAAGGACAGAAGCGGATTGGACAAGTGATATTTGATGGCGTTTAACTACAAAGAGCTGGGGTTCAAGTGCGGACTTGAGATACACCAAAGGCTGGACACCTCGACAAAGCTGTTCTGCAGGTGCGGCACATCAATAGAAACAGAGGAACCTATTCTGAATATAGAGAGATACCAGCGCGCAGTAGCAGGAGAGACAGGTCATGTTGACAGGTCTACGAGTTTCGAGAGCGGCAGGAAGCGTGAATTCAGGTATAGAGTCTTCAGGAAGACTACCTGTCTTGTTGACATGGATGAAGAGCCGCCGCATGGCGCAAGCCAGGATGCCCTTGAAACCGCACTGAGGATAGCTGCGTATCTCGACACTAACGTGCCTGATGAGATAGAACCTATGAGAAAGGAGGTAGTTGACGGGAGCAATCCGAGCTCCTTCCAAAGGAGCATGATGATAGGGTACGGCGGAAAGCTGTCCTTCGGCAAGATATCCATAGAGATACCATCGATATTCCTTGAGGAGGAGTCAAGCGGCATAGAGGACACCAAGGGAGAGCTTGCAGTATACAGGACGGACAGGCTCGGCATACCTCTGATAGAGATAGATACTGCTCCTACAATAGCAAATCCGAAAGAGGCAAAGGAGATAGCGATGCAGATAGGGCTGCTTCTGAGGCTGAGCGGAAAGGTGCAGAGAGGGATAGGCTCGATAAGGCAGGATGTCAATGTCTCGATAAAGAAGGGAACGAGAGTCGAGGTAAAGGGTTTGCAGGAGCTTGACAGGATGGATGCTATAATAGAAAAGGAGGTTGAGAGGCAGGTAAACCTTGTGGAGATAGCAGAGGAGCTTAAGAGACGCGGAGCATCGGTAGGAAAAGCGGAGAACATTACCAAGATATTTGCAAATACAAAGTCACAGATAATCTCCAACGGCATAAAGCATAACGGTGTAGTGATCGGAGCAAAGCTTTCGAAGTTCAAAGGCCTGATTGGCAAGGAGATAAACGAAGGGAAGCGCCTTGGCACTGAGATAAGCGATTATGCGAAGAAGGGAGGAGTGAAGGGCATAATACACAGCGACGAGAGCATGGAGAAGTACAGCATATCAGAAAAGGAGATCAAGGAGCTCGAAAAGGAGCTAAAGCTCTCTGATAGCGATTCATTTATACTCATAGCTGCGGAGAAGCAGACTGCTGAGAAGGCCATGGATTATGCTCTGATGCGCGCCGAGCTCTCTCTGCAGGGAGTGCCTCCTGAGACAAGAGCCGCGGAGCCTAACGCAGATACCACGCGATTCATGCGCCCGCTGCCAGGAGGATCAAGGATGTATCCTGAAACCGACATACTTCCGATAAATCCTGACAAGGATGCATACGCACGCATGGTCAAGAATAAACTAAGCCCTGAGGAGATAAGAAAAGATCTTGAAAAGGATATAGGGAACAAGCAGCTTGCGGAGCAGATGCTCTGGTCCTACAACTACCAGCTCTATACCTATCTGCGGGAGAACACAAAGGTACAGCCCAGCATAATAGCCTCGACTCTTCTGGAGAAGTTCACGGAATTAAGGAGGAAGGGAGTAAGCGTAGACGAGATAAGCAATGAAGCATTGAAGGCTATCTTTGAAAATTATTCTGAAGAGAGAATAACAAAACTTGGAATAGAGGAGCTTTTGAAGACGGTTCCAAAGTCCAAAGCAGAGGTAAGCAGATACATAAAGGAAAAGAATCTTGAAAGGATAAGCGGCCATGCTGTAGAAAAACTGGTAAAGGATAACAAAGGAGCGAATGCGGATGAGACAAGGAACAGGATAATGGCAAAGTACAGGATTAATGTGGACGGTTCTGAGCTCAACTCTGCTATCAAGAAGATATTTGGTGGATAATATGAACTATGAGATAATCGGAAGCAACATGCAGTATCTTAAGGTGAAGCTGAATAAGGGGGAGAAGTTCTTCGCAGATTCAGGAAACTTCGTAAGCAAATCAGACAATGCGGTCATGGAACCGAAGCTGGCAGGTGGAGTTATCAGTGCGCTTGAAAGGCACTGGACCGGAGCGACGGCAATGCTTACCGAGTTCAGCGCAAAGGATGACAATGCAACAGTCACTCTTTCAGGAATCTATCCTGGGAAGATATATGCTGTCAAGCTAGGACCAGGGGAAGAGTTTGTAGCAGAGCATTATGCCTTCCTTGCTGCCGATGAAACCGTAAAGATATCAATGATGGCAGTAGGCCTTGGTGCCGCATTCTTCGGAAAAGAGGGCCTGCTCTTCCAGAAATTCACCGGCCCAGGAGTAGTAGCGATACACGTTGTCGGTGACATAATAGAGTACAAGCTTGACGGGACATTCAACATGGAGATAGACCCAGGGCACATTGCGGCCTTTGACAGTGGAATAAGCTACAAGATAAAGTTCGTAGACAATGTAAGGACCGCAATGTTTGGAGGAGTTGGTCTCTTCCTTGCTACCATGAGCGGGAAGGGCAGAGTAATAACGCACAGCGTCTCAAGGCACAAGCTAACATATGCAATATACAATGATGGACTCAATCAGGCCCAGAAAAAGAAGTGACAAGCGTGCAGAATCTATTCAGCACAAAGAACTTTTCAGTCAGGCAAGCGCTCTACAGGGTAAAGGGCATACGCCGAAAATACGAGATAATCACGAAGAGCGACACGGTACTGATAATACCTGTCCTTAACAACGGCAAGATACTGATGGAGAGGCAGTGGAGGTATCCTGTTGACAAGTACATATACGAGCTGCCTGCAGGCACTGTGGACAAGGGAGAACCTCCTAAGAAGACAGCGATAAGGGAACTGAAAGAGGAGACAGGGTACACTGCAAAGAGCATGAGATTCCTCTTCAAAGGCTATCCTGCTCCTGGGCTTATGAATGAGATGATGTACTTCTATCTTGCAACAGGGCTCAAGAAAGGCCAGGCAAAACTTGACAAGGACGAGGTGATAAGCCTGCACCCAATAAGCGTAAGTAAGGCTATGAGCATGGTAAAAGAAGGAAAGATAGTCGACACGAAGACCATTGCAGCTCTGCTATATTATTCAAGCTTCCTGAATACGGAACGCCTGTAGCTGTCATAACTCCTGAGCTCCTTTCTAAGCGTTCTATAATCAGGGCACATTCTTTCTACTTCATCCCAGAAAGCGCGCGAGTGATTCAGCTGGTGCGTATGCGCTAATTCATGGGCAACCACATATTCTGTTATGTCTATCGGTATCATGCAGATGTACTTGTTGAACTTAAGCTCCTTCTTTGAAGAGCAGCTGCCCCACCTGCTGCCCCTGCAGATGCCTATGCTCCTGAACTCTGCACAGTGCTCCTTTGCCTTTGAGACAACAATGTCGGATACCATGCTGATACTCCTTTCCGAGAGCCATCTGTCAAGGAGCCTCTCGGCAGAATCCTCATTCTTGGCTCTGAATATTATCACATCGGAATTTGTCTCTACCGAATTTCTTGCTGTTTTGTCGAGCAACGCTACGAATCTCTTCCCGCTGAAGAGTATTGAATTTGCATCGAATAATCTTCTTGATTCCCTTATGCTCCTGTAGTGCTTCTCTATCCACTTCCTGTTCTCCCTTATTATCTGCTCAGCCTTCCTCTCATCCCTTGCAGTCACTACGAGCATGTCCCCCTTGAACCTCAGATATGCATTCCTTATATGCGGTTTCTTCATGTACCTGAGCTTTACCTGCTTCCCATCAACAAGTATCTCCATCGCTCACTTCACCCTCTCTATATCATAGATCCTGTCAAGAAGCACGCGCTCCTCCTCGCTGAGCAGCTCAGGCTTCTTGAACCTGAGGACGCTTATGCTCTCGTCATTCATGAAGGTATAGAGTATGTCATTGTCCTTTATCTGCCTGCCGAAGGTTATATCGTCTATGGATATGGCAACGCTCTCTCCCTTGACAACCTGCGCCTTGTTTATCCCGTTGTCCTGCACCTCCCTTATCCTTCCTATCACATCCCCGTTATCCTTCATCAGAAGGTAAGAGGGCTTTATTCTCCCGGCCATGACCTCTACGCCGAAGACTGCAGGATGGCTTATCCTGAAGCAGGAGTTCGGCAGTATCTTTACCATTCCCGGGAAGGTCACATACTTCTCATAACCCTCCTTCTCAAGTGCCTTCTCATTGCCAACCCATACCTTATAATCGTCTATTAACTTGTATATTATCTCGTCCCTTATCACAGTTATCCTTGTAGCCTCGCTCTCCATAGTCGCTTCCTGCTCTATGCTTACATTGAACGCAAGCACTACTGCACCCATCGGCTCGACTCCGCGCATTGCAAAGGCATCAAGAACGTCACGCTTTGTCACATTGCCTATATCCTTCTTGCCTATGTTCACATTTATGGATTTGAGCAGTCTGGAGAGTGCCTCCAAGCTCCCTATGGTATCTGCCTTGAGTATTATGCCAGCCTTATCCACTTCGAATATCTCTGCTATCTCCTTTGCAAGTTCGCTCTGGTAGTCTGCAGCTCCTGTTGAGACTATCTCCGATCCTGAAAGGGCATCCTCGAAGCCCGAGCCGCTTATCTTTATACCGCAGGCAGCGCTTGCCATGTTTATGTAGAAGAATTTAGATGAGCTGTCGCGCATCTCGCTCAGCGCCTTTGGCTTGAGCATAGCTCTTATCCTCCCCTGCTTTATTCCGGAAGGTGTGGCGAACGCCACTGTATCATTCACCTTAAGCGTTCCATCATAGAGTATAACATCAAGCGTCGTTCCCAGTCCACGTTCTTCCTTCTTCTCTATTATGCTTCCCCTTCCAGGCTCGCTTACGTCTATCTCAAGGTTCTTCCCCAGGAATCTCTGCGCAAGCCCTGCTGTGTACATGAGGAGCTCTGCCATTCCTTCTCCTGTCTTTGCACTTATCGGTATTATCGATATCTCTCTTGTAGGATCCTTCACCCTGTCAAAGCGTTCGCTGCTGAACCCTGTCTCGCTCAGCGAGCCTATAAGCTCGTATATCTTTGCCTCTAACAGCTCCGCAACTCCCTGCTGCTGCTCTGCAAGAGCTTCAAGGAAGGACTGCTTGCCCGTGGCACGCCATCCTGTTATCAGGTCTATCTTGTTTGCCGCTATGATGAAAGGTACCTTGTATCCCTTGAGTATGTCTATCGTCTCATAAGTCTGCGGCTCAAAATTCTTCGTAACGTCGACTACCACTATCGCAAGATCGGATACGGCTCCTCCTCTCTTCCTCAGATTGGTAAAGGCTTCGTGGCCAGGCGTGTCTATGAAAAGAAGCCCAGGTATGACTATGTTCGCATTCATCCTGCTCAGCATCCCCTTGCATATCTCCCTTATCACGTCCGCAGGCACTTCGCTTGCTCCTATATGCTGCGTTATTCCTCCGGCTTCCTTCCCTGCCATCCTCGTATTCCTTATCCTGTCAAGCAGTGTGGTCTTTCCATGGTCTACATGACCCATCACTGTTATTATCGGTTGCCTTATCATGTAAATCACCAGAGCTGCACATAGTATAAGCTACTAAACTTAGAACAAAATAATATAAATAGCTGTACGCAATAACCTGCTATACTGAATACGTGATAAAAATGGAAAGAGCATTGGTACTGATAAAACCTGACGGAGTTGAAAGGGCTCTAATAGGAAGGGTAATAGCACAGTTTGAAGAGGCAGGGCTGAAGGTCACTGCGCTCAAGATGCTTAAGGCTGGTAATGAACAGGTCTCAAAGCACTATACTGATGATGAATCATGGCTGCTCTCAGTAGGGAAGAAGACAAAGCAGTCCTATCTTGACAAAGGAATAGAGGTAAAGGAGAGCGAGCGCGAGATAGGGATGAGAGTCAGGTCATTCCTTGTAAACGAACTTACGAGAAGCCCTATAGTTGCGATTGTCCTTGAGGGCAATGCTGCTGCTGAGGTTGCAAGAAAGATAGCGGGAGGGACGGAACCAAAGAAGGCAGATCCATACACCATACGCGGAAGATACTCAAATGACAGCTATGCGCTTGCAGACAAGAAGCAGAGATCGGTGCGCAACATAGTGCACGTATCTGAGGACAGCACGATAGCTGAGAAGGAGATAAAGGTATGGTTTACTGACAAGGAGATATGCGCATACAACAGGGCAGATGAAGAGGCTCTTTACGGCTGATTAGACCTGAAGGTTGAGTCTTGCTTCTTCGCTGATCATCTCAGGGCTCCATGCAGGCTCCCAGACCAGCTCTATATTCACATTGCCAATTCCCTGTATCCTCTCTATCCTAAGCTGCGCATCTGCCAATATAACGCTTGTGACAGGGCACATCGGGCTTGTCATGGTCATTCTGATGTCTACGTTATTCGCTGAATCTATCTTTATCCAGTGTACCAGCCCCAAGTCTATTATGTTTATCCCTATCTCAGGGTCGACGCAGCCGCTGAGCGCTTTTATAACATCGCTATTGGTTATCTGTGGCATGATTAACAATAAGAGGGCAAAAGCTATATTCCTTACGCCTTGCACGCTGTTGAGGTCAACCATGAGCAGTTTGTAGTGCTGCAGGAGTTTCCGCCCTGATCACTGTTGCCATTCGATCCGGATGCAGGGCAGTAGATGCCGAATGCGCTTCCATACACGCTGCTTCCGCTCAGTGTCGAGAAGGTGGCGTTGAAGTTTATGCCTGTGCCTGAGTCCTTTATGTTGACATTTGATATCGCATCATTCGAGGACTTGTTCAGGTATACTGCATAATCCGTAGCATTGAATATGTTGACATTGTTTATCGTTGAACCATTAGCCCCGTTGAGCACTATTCCATTAACGGAATTGGCTATGGTAGAGTTCAATACGCTTGTCGCTTTTGCAGATGAGATGACAGCATCCGTGAAGTTCTTCAGGTAGCAGTTCTCTATCTTTATATCGCTTGTATTGTATATGTTCGCAAATATTCCCCCATGCAGCGCATATATCGTGTGGCCTTCGCAGTTTATGTAAGAATTATCTGATGTTGTCGTCTTGTTGCTGTTGTATATGCTGAAACAGGTAGTTCCATAGGTGTAGAGCATGTCATATGATATGTGATAGCCGTTGACCGTGTTTATCGCTGTGCATGAAGGAGCAAGCGAGCTTGGAGGAAGGTCTACAAGCCATGTGCACCCGACCTTTGTCAGGCCATGGTTTATTCCATTCAATTCAGCATATATCCCGGATGAAGCCGCATTGCATGCATAATCATTCGCATTGGAGCTTGCCGTGTTGTTTGCAACAAGGTTGTTGTTCGAGCTGTCAAAGACAAAACCCGTATTCTTGTTGTTCGAAGCTGTGTTGTTCATGAAGGTATCCCTTGTAGAATTGCCCATAAGGACAAATCCTGTTGCATTGTTTGATAAGCTGTATGCAAGGTTGTTTATCACAAAGGACTGCATAAGCTTGTCAGCATGTATTCCATAATCGGAGTAATTGTAATTTGATATGTCTCTGAATACGGAAGAGGTGACATTGTAAAGGTTAACAGCAGTATGCGCCTGCGAGAATGTAGCGGTACCGACAACTATGCCTGATGAATTGTATGCGGAGAAGCCGTATGGGAAGTTGTCCGTATTGCAGTCTATGAGTGTTATGTTCGACACGCCGCTTGCATAAAACGCGCTTGCTGTCTGCGATGAACCGTCATAGTTGAGCAGATGACCGTTGCAGTCCAGTTTCACATTGCTTGCTGCAAAGGTCATGCACGTAGCCTTTGGTATGAGATTGGTGTTGAGCGAGTAATTCCCAGGAACGCTCAGTGTCGTGCAGCTGTTTATCGGATATGCTGCAAGAGGCGGAAGCACCTTTGTAGTGCATAAGCCTGCTGCCCAGTTGCAGTCAGAGGTGCTGCATGAGACGCTTGAAGCCGTTATTCCTGTCTTATTGTATGAGTTGGCGCTGCAGTAAAGGTCTACCTTGTTCCTCAGTACAGTTCCATTGTTCAGTACGCCAGTTGCGCTTCCATTTGTTGCAAATCCATATGTATTGTCCTCTGAAACTATTCCGGAAACTGTTGCAGAGCTGTTATCCAGATACAATCCATATACATTGTTTAGATAATGGGAATCTGTTATGTTTGCAAATGAGTCGTTGTTCAGGTATATTCCATATGTTCCCTTGGTGTAGCTTACATTCCTGAACTTCAGGAGTGCGCTGTCATTGAAGTATGCTCCATAAGTATCATTTGAGAAGCTGCAGCCCTCCATGCTGAAGTTGAAGGTCTTGTTTCCGTAAATGCCATAGTATGAGTTTATTATGCTCTTTCCATTGCAGTTCAGCTTTACATCAGGAGAGGTGACCGTAAGGCATGCACCATTGCTTCTTGAAAGATTCACATAATTGGCAAGGTCAAGGTTTGAGTCAAGCGTATACGTTCCGGGAGAGGCAAGAGCTCCGCATGTAGATACCTGATTGCTAAGATTGTACGATGCCATTGAGTAATCATAATTTGACTTTGTGCATGTTGCGAAGTTGCACTGCCTGTTTACGCTGCAAACCGAATCCGAATAACTTCCGGAGGATTTGTATGCAGGAGCTCCAGCTCCGCAGTACAGGTCCACCTGGTTGCCTAGGAAGGTATCTCCATGGAAGATGGTATTGGTAGAGTAGGTGGCTGTGCCATAGTATGCATTGAACTCTATTATGCTGTTTGTGACAGAGGTTCCGTTGCTTCCCGTCCCTATCAATATCGCGCCTGAAGGGTTTGAAGCACCATAGACTATATCATTTGAGACCAGGGTGAACGGAGCGTTAGATATCGATATGTCTGATATTGTTGAATTGCCTACAAAGGAGTTCTCCAAAGAGATATTTGATGAGTTCTCAAGGTATACTCCATAGGAGAACCTTGTAACGTTGAAGCCCTGTATAGACACGCCTGAGGCATTCTCCACAAGTATTCCATATGTGAATGGCGGCTTGTCTACAAACGGGCCGCTGCCTGTAAGACGTACACTGCTGCCTGTAAGCCTCACGTTCCCGCTCTTGATGACTATGCAAGGTCCGTTTGTTATTGTTGTAAGTATGCTTGATTGTACAGTGTAGTTGCCTGGGGAGCTTATCACTCCGCATGAGCTGAGCTGGTAATTCTGCTTAACTGTAGTAGTATAAGTTATTGTGCTGCTGCCTGTCCCTGTGTTGTTCCTGAAGAACAGGAATGCAGCTACTATTATCACTATGATTATTGCCGCTGCTGCGATTATCTTCCTGTTAGATGCCTTCTCTGCACCCTTCTCTCCAAGCTCCACAGCCCTTCCATAAGCGCTCTCAGCAGCCTCAGACACAGCTTCTGAAGCCTTCGGCTTTATCAGGTTGGATTCATCAGGAGTCGGCGTCTCCTCAACCACTCCTCCCTCTTCCTCTGTAGGTGTGCTCCAGTCGTAGTTGCTTCCTGAAGAGCTGCCAGACGAAGTACCACCAGATGAAGCTCCAGAAGATGAACCTGAAGAGCTTCCAGAAGAAGAACCCTGTGATGAACCACTGGAATTACCAGAAGATGATCCTGAAGATGAACCTTGAGATGATGAATCTATAGAAGAACCTTGTGATGAGCCGCTTCCCTGTGAGCCTGAGCTGCCTGCTCCTCCTGCTCCCTGAGGAGCTGACTGACCTGAACTCTGTGAAGAGCTGCCTGAATCCTGAGAGCTGCTTTGATTAGAAGAATCTTCTGAATCATGATAGCTTATTGTATCATCATCTGCCATTAAACCAATATACCCTAATATCTTCAATATTTATTAATATCGCTACCAAACTGCTTATTGCAGAAAGCCTTGCCCCGGTAACTCAGTGGCAGAGTGCCAGTTTCGTAAACTGGAAGCCGAGGGTTCAAATCCCTCTCGGGGCTTCTCTACTTAAGTT
>JAJZKU010000006.1 GCA_021850705.1 Microcaldota archaeon | reverse complement strand
ATTGCAGTTACCTCTCTCTCTACACTCTTTTTCTCAACAAAATCAGTTTTCCCATCTTTTTCCACGGATTCGCCCCAAATACAACATGTTGTGCCCTGAAAACTCAAGACCACTACCTATTGTGGCACGGAACATATTTAAACCAAAATCAGAAAGCTCTTTTATCAGTAAAAACAGATGCCTACACACAGCTTTAAATAGTTATTCTGAACCTCACAAAAGTTTCCTCGGCATAAATACCAACAAAGGATTCGAAATGCAAAGGGCCTAAGCCGGGAATCGAACCCGGTCCTGAGGATCCACAGTCCTCTATGCTAACCATTACACTACCAAGGCCATAAAGCAAGAATATAACAGCATTTATTATATATAATCCTGTTGATTTAAAGTGCAAAGCTAAATAACTTTGGCATGCAAATAAACTCCGAAGGCGGGGTAGCTCAGCCTGGTTAGAGCGCTAGACTCATATGCATAGCATGATGAGTAATGAGCCTTTCGGCTATGATCTTAGAAATCTAGAGATCGGGTGTTCAAATCTCCCCCCCGCCAAAGCATCCTATTCAATATGCGCTTAGTTTCTTTTTGCACTCTTAAGAATGCGCCCAGATACTGCCTTATCAGTTTCAGCCTCATTTACGAATGCCCCACTATTCTCTATCGCCTTGCTTAATACTGGGTCCACTCCAAATGCTTCAAGATCTTCAGGACGCTTTGCCCATATTACGTCCGACATTCCATCTGTACGCATCGTTTCCCAGAGTTCTAAAAAGGTCAGGACTATGTCCTGTCCTTTGCTTCCATCCTCTCGGATCATCCTTCTATCCTGAACTGCAATAAGGGTTGTACTTTTAGGTGTGCCAAGACTGCCTATAATACCGTCCTGTTTTTCATATTGATTACCAAATGAGTTAAGCGCCATCCCTTTAGCTACTGCCTCCGCCGTGATGCCTATCGGAAGCGGAGCATATGGCAGTTCAGGTCTGTCCTTGGTTTTTTTAAACAGTACTCCCATTTTTGGATATACATTAACGGTCTCGATGTGTATTACCGGCATGCTGAGCATGAATGCAGTATCAAGCGCATCCCTTCTTGCTGCCCTAAGGTCTGAATTCAGACCAATATCGTTTTTATGCTCGATCCTTCCCTTCTCAGTCTGTTCTGCAGAAATCAGACCTACCGGGGTAAGTAAACCTGTTCTTTCATCTGACACTATAACCTCGCTAGGCCATCTCTGTTTGCCTTCGAAGATCCTGCTTTCCAGAAGCATCCTGGTTATATACGGATGTACTGCCTGCGGATGGGGAAAATAGCCGATTCCTATCTTTTCTAGGTTAAAAGCTATGTCTGACGCCTGCATGTTAGAATATGTTCTATCCACTCTAAGTTCAAATAACTCACGTGCACTACTAATCCATTCTACACGCGAGGCTTCGCCCTTGCTGAAATCTACCTCAGTTCTGCTGCTCTTAGCAAGATCTGCGATAAAGGTTAGATTTATCGTATGCCTATCTTCCCCGTTTCCATCATCGCGCTTTCTGAAATTAGTATCTCCTACGCCAATCAGTTTTGCTGTACTAATATCAACATCAAGTCCGGTCTCTCGCACGGTCAATTCTCTTACAGCTTCATCAGGTTTCTGGAAGATCCTTAGCCTTCCTCCTACCGGCCACAGTTCATTTTTTGCCGGTTCTCCAGTGCGCCCTATAAGAAGAATCTTGCCTGTATCGGGATTCCGCACGAAAATATCCACGCACGCTATTGGGTAGTTTAATTTAAACTGCTCGTAAGTATCATTATCTATAAACGTGCTACTCTGTCGTACCTGTTTAATTTTTTGTTTCATTGTATGCTGCCTCTGTACGTTTAAGCATTTGATAAAACTGATTGCTTGAGATGCCGCTGTTGACACGGCCCATATTCCTGCGATTTACTGATATTTAGGCTATACGGGGCTCTTCCCAAGCTGGATATAACTATATAATAAAAGTAGGGTTTTTTGATATATAAACATTGGTATTAATGATAAATTCTCAGTAAATGAAAGGCTTTTATTATAAGTATGGTTATTAGATAGGTTGGAATGCCAGAACAAAGAGAAGACGTATTATTAGAGGCTCAGCGAAGGTTCCTGTCTCCTGAAATATATAAACAGGCACAAAAACTGCTTATTACAGCTTGTATTGACGTATTTATAATCAAACCTGCAGGCCTTATGCTGCCTGGCATGAAAGAAGCGTTGGGAGACATAAAATACAAGAGAGGCGTGATTCTAGGGAACAGGGCCCAACCTCCGGTTAAGGATACCGACTGGCCAATAGGCGGGAGAGAGATTTACGGACATCATCCTGACATAGCTGCATTCACCAAGGTCTTGCAGGAAACCGGTTTAAAGGTGAAATACGACCATTTCATAGGCATTGGCAGCACATTATTCATAAAAGGGGAATCCAGACACACGTTAAATACGGTCGTGGCTGCAGAAATAGTAGGTGGCGAATTGTTGCCAAGCAAGGACTATAATTATTATAAATTCATTACAGAAACAGATTCGTTAGACAAATTCCATCCCTATGTCTCTACACTGCTGAAAAGAAGCGGCATTTTCGGGGGAAAACCGTCACCATGTCTGATAATATTAGATGAAAAGCAGGATTTATTCAAAGAAATCTAACCCATTGCCATACCAAACAGTTGCAGTGATTACTCCTCTTTTTCTATTGCAATAAGTGGAATCATTAAAGTTACCTAAACTGCAGTAGCGTATTCCTGTAACTGCGGCTGTATTTGCCTTTAAAGCGAAAGTGTCTTACGGTATTGTTGTAAATGTAGTAACATGAGCTGCATTACTCACACCATACATGATAGAACTTGTCAGGTATACGGCATATAGTAAGATTATCACTAAAAAGAGAAAGTTTCCTATAAAAAGTTTTGCAGAAAGGTCTGCAAGTTTTTTATCATCGTCTTTGCTTAAAAAATATACTATTGCTGTGCCCAGTAATCCAAGTAGGTATAAAATAGACAAAAATCTCTTTTTTCCACCTTTGAACAACACATAAAAGATTGCAATGAAGTTGCCTATTACACTTATACCTGCCAGATACCACCACACGCTGGCCTTGCCATTAATATCCCACGAACCTGTATCCATAGACTGTTGTTCAGTCGTTCCTCCTGCTCCAATAATCTGAGTTTCATCATCCATATAAACCATAATTTTACCGGCATACGCGTTTATAATACTATATGAACCTGACCAATCCCGTACCTGGAAAAATCTCTTACATCTGCATATTTTGTCCCTGACATAAGTAAAAAATTACGTAATTACTGATGATTCCTATAATTGAAGACAAATATCAAAATTCAATACAACTGCTCAAATCTCAAGCCTTACGGGTCTAATTTAATCTTTAAGTTAATAAAAGCTAAATTTCAATCTTAACTGTTTGGTGATACCGTGCGTATAAAAGAGATTAGGAAGTTGGTGCATATTATTGCAATAATCAACAAAAAAGACCCCGGGATTTTATATCTTCTAAGAACAAAAGACGATAGAAATAATTCAAATGCATGGGTTCTTCCTGGAGGAGGTGTCGAAGAAGGGGAAACGCCAAAAGAAGCCGCAATACGTGAATTGCTAGAAGAAACAGGACTGCTAATACCTTCAAGAAAATTACGTAAATTATTTATGGTAAATTACACAGACAGCGATAAAGTAAAGTGGCAAACTTCCTTTTTTGTCTGCGCCGATCTGAACCAAGAATTACGAAATGTTACTCTTTCTAACGAACACAAAGGAAAACGTTTGTTACATATGGATAAGGTCAGTGAACTTAAGCCAGACCATTTTATAAGAAAGAATTATCCAAAAATTAAAAGCTTGTACAAAATTCTAAAATAGCAAGTATTAACCATGGGCGAGCCCTTAGACGTAAAGAAATCCCAGACTCATGCCTCGCGCCATCTCAGATCCTTGATTGCAAAGAACAGCATAACTGCGGTTAATCCGACAAGGACTATCCAGTCCAGTACCAGATTCATTGAACTTATGCTAAGGTATCCTGTTGCATTCTGTATTATCTCTGCACCATAAGTTATCGGTGAGAGATACGCAAGATATCTGTAAGGCATAGGTATCAGCGATATCGGATAATAAATAGGTGAGACGGTGGTAAAGAGCAGACTCAGTATGGTTGTAAACTGGTAGCTTTCGGATATGTCAGATGTCCTTGTAGCAAGGAAGAAGCCTATTGATATGGCAAGGATCATAAGAAGAGCCACTGCTGCAAAGACAGTCAGGGCAGATACCACTGTGGTATGTACAAAAACGCTCCACAATATAAGTATGAATATTATTGATGGGAGAGCAGTCGCCAGGCTTGAAAGCGACATACCAAATATATACGAGAAAGCAGAGGTAGGCGAAGCCACTACCATATCCTGTATCTTGAAATCATTCTTCAAATGAGATATGTCTGTCATCTCCATTATTCCGTTAAGCACAAAGGTCGTTATCAACGCACCCTCAACAGCTACTCCTACAAGAGCACCTTTGCTTACAAATGCTATTATCACTACTATTGAAATCGGGGAGAGGAAGGATGCCACTATTGATATCGGATAATTCCTCATCCAGTATACTGCTGTAAGAAGGACAGAAGCCCAAACCTGACTAAGCTTATTCCTTTTCATAATCATCGCTCTTTCCTGTCTCTATGTCCTCCTTTACAAAAGAGTAGAAGATCTCATTCAGGGATATGGGGCTCATCGAGAATTCAGCATGCCTTCTTATCATCTCCGAAGCTACTCTCTTTGCTCCTTCTTCAGATGTCATTATCTTCGTGCTGTTGGATGTGCGTATAATCTTTCCTTTGAATGCAGGAACTTTTGCATCTTTGCCAAGAGTGACCATATACCTGTAGCGTATTCTCTTCCTTATCTGATCCATGCTACCTGATACTAGCAGCTTTCCATTGTCAAGTATGCCTATTCCATCAGCAAGTGATTCTGCCTCTTCAAGGTAATGCGTAGTCAGCAGGAAGAAACGATCCTTTTTGAGCTTTCCAAGAGTCTCCCAGAAAGAGGTTCTTGATATGAGGTCCAGGCCTGTAGTCGGTTCATCCATAAATACTATCTCTGCTTCAGACGCGAGTACGCATCCAACAAGCACCTTCCTCTTTGTACCTCCTGAAAGCTTTCCGATATGCATGTCCTTCTCCTTGTAAATTCCTATATCCTTTATCACGCTTACTGCTCTCGCCTTAGCCTCCCTAATACCATATCCTCTCCACATCAAATACGTCATTATCATCTGTGCAGGAGTGACCCATGGGACAGGCCTGCCGTCCTGCGGTATCACCGCTATAATCTCCCTAAGCTCCTTCGCATCATCTATTATGTCAAGTCCGTTGATGGTTGCATGCCCTGAGCTCGGCATAAGCTGGGTTCCAAGTATTCTTGTAAGCGTAGTCTTGCCTGCCCCGTTCCTTCCTATAAGACTAAATATTCCCTTGGTGGGTATGCTGACACTCACATTATCCAGTGACTTTGAGGTAGTGCCAGGATATTTCTTTGTAATCTTTACACACTCTATTGCCAAGCAAAAACACCAGCCGATTTAGTGCATTTATATAAATTACATTCTTTAATAATTTATATGGTATTATGAAGAGAGCAATACCCATACTGGCATTAATTCTCATCTCATCCACAGTTCTTGCTCAGTCAAATGTCACTCAAATGCTTACAAACATGTCCAATACTCATATAAGCGAGATAGCAGCAGGGAACATTAACGCGACTCTTGGAAGCTACGCCCAGTCTCCATTCGTTTTTGTAAACATGAATTATACCAATTTTAGCAATACTTATTATGGCAGTTCAGGTGTTATATCTGCTTTAAAAAACATAACTTCATACGGTACTCCCTATACCTTTTACATAAGAAACTCCAGTGTAATAGGGATAAATGCTACTGAGTACAGCGTCAACAGGGATGTATGGTTCGTATCAAGCAACCAGACCACTGCATTATTCATACCTTACTCTGCAACATATGTGTATTCTAACGGTTCCTGGCTGATACTTGCAGAATGGTTCGGCACAAACTCAGATGCAGGCAATGTTACATCGGCAACTCAAATTCCTGCAAACCTCACTACCACAACTGTCCAAACTACGGTAACTACTATAAACATAACTACAATTGTAACTCCCACCTCCCTGCTCTACACGATACTTGGCCAGAACGCAACTCAAAACTCCACAACAGCCGGAACAAGCCAAGGTCAATCACCAAGCCTTATTATAATTGTCGGCGCAATACTTGCTATAGGAATTATAATTCTATATATACTTACGATCCGTAAAAAATAACAGGTTAATCTACCAATTATCCAATATTTATTTTATGTGAAGATATGTTTCAAATACTAATGCTGCTCCAGACGATATTCAGTACTGCGTACATCAACAGTCTGCTCTCTACTTACGGCTATCTGGGACTGTTCGGCATGATGGCTCTAGAAGGTGCCTCTCTCCCGATACCGAGCGAGGTAATAGTTCCGATAGCAGGATACCTTGCTGCAAAAGGCGTCTTTAACTTTTACATAGCTGCACTTGCAATACTTGCAGGAAATATGATCGGTGTAGTCATAGACTATGTAATAGGATATTTCATAGGTAAGGATGTGGTATACAAGCACCTTCACCTTTTCCATATACACAAGGAGCAGATAGATGCTTTTGACAGTTGGTTCAACAGGAACGGAGGGTTCGCAGTATTCGTATCAAGGATGATACCTGTTCTAAGAGGGCTTATCAGCTTCCCTGCAGGTTTTGCAAGGATGCCTTTCAAAAAGTTCTTCTTATACTCTTTAGTAGGAAGTGCGATATGGGACATAGTGCTAATGCTTTTTGGATACTATCTGCTATCTTCAAACAACCTTTATATCGCAATGTCTGCAGTAGCACTCCTGGCACTAATTCTATACATGATATACAGGATAGCTGTCAACAAGACAAGAAAGTAATTACTTGGAATTTAGCCTCGAGAGATAAACAGTAACTATAACTGCTATTACAGTAACTGCAACTGCATAACTCAGCATGGCTGCTACCGAACTAGCCGGACCAAATATCAATACAAAGATCCCCTGTATTGCAGTATTCCACGCAAGCGCAGCTACAAGCCCGAATGCAGATATTATCAATGTAGTTATCTGCGCACGCGTAGCCTTGTGAAGATTTGCTGCCTCTGCCTTAACATCTATTTTTACTATGTTAACACCACTCCATATTTGAAATGTTCAAGATTTAAATATACCTTACCTCTTTTGACGAACAAGCAGCTAAATTCTTAATACCCTAAGTCAATCTATAATAGCACCTAACCGTGCGTCGTGTACAAATGGATAATTTTGAAGAGTATCTAAAAGAAAATTCACAAAAGGTAAATCAGGAGCTTGAGACTTATCTTAAGAAAAAGTCCTCAAACAGGTATATAGAAAGCCTGCTTGGAAGGAGCAACTACGAGTACGATCCTGAAGCCATGACAAAGAGCATCCTGGAGCCCGCATGGTACCTTCTTGACCTAGGGGGAAAAAGATGGCGACCAGCGTTAACGATGCTGACGCTGGAAGCTTTGGGCAAGAATCCTGACGAGTATATAGAATTTTCCATAATACCTGAAGTTATACACAATGCCACTCTTATTCACGATGATATAGAGGACAATTCCCCAAAAAGGAGAAATGCTGATTCTATACATGTAAAATTCGGAATCGATGTGGCAACAAACCTTGGCGACTTCATGTACTTTTTCCCAATGCTTGCACTAATTGACAGCCCTAAACTTACCCAAGACCAGAAGAACAGAGCAGCGTCAATATACATAAAGAACATGACGCGGGTATCATTAGGACAGGCAATAGATATAGCGTGGCACGGAGGCCTTGTAGATCCAAAGACGATAACCGAAGAGAAGTATCTGCAGATGGCCCATGACAAGACAGGCGTACTCTCAAGATTCGCGTGTGAGCTCGGTTCAGCACTTGCAGGAGCGGATGACAAAATTGTAGAGATAATGGGAAGATTCGGTGCAACTATAGGCATAGCCTTCCAGATACAGGATGACATACTGAACCTGACGGAAAGCAAGCTCTCTGAAGGCAAGGGAGGTGTTGGAGACGACATTTCGGAAGGCAAGATAACATTGATGGTGCTGCATGTGATGAAGGAAGGAAATGAAGAGGATAAGAACAGGCTTTCCGAGATACTCAGGATGCATACTAAGGACAAAGTCCTGATAAAAGAAGCAATAGGGATAATAGACAAGTACGGTTCAAAGGAATATTCAACCAAGATAGCGGAGCGCATGATAAAAGAAGCATGGGACGCAGTAGACCAGACACTTCCTAATTCCGCAGCAAAGGAGAGGATGAAGCAACTGGTTGACTTCCTTGTACACAGAAACGTCTAAAGATAAGGAAGGACAATAATCACAAAGAAAAAAGAGTAACGGAGAGAAAACACTCTCTCCGTATATGCTGAAAAGATGCACGGTTATGTCATGCATCTAATTATCAAAACTCAAATCAGTGCTTGGTACCACAGCTGTCATCACAGAACCAGTTGCATACAAATGGGCACCGTATTCCCATCATGCCAAATCCTGCAACGAGTAAGCCCAAACCTATAACGAAGAATATCAGCGCTGCTATAAGCGCAGGGTCTACAAAGTACGCTACAAATACCAGCACTATTCCTGCAACCAGATATAACCAGCCTACAGGTCCGTACATCTTCCTGCGGGCACTTCTGGAAGATTCTCCAGTTTCGCTCCTTCTAACGCTTCTTCTTCTAGCCACAAAATCACCATTATATGATAATATATATGCAGAGCAAGATTTTTATGCATGAGCTTATGCCCTGATGTCAAAGAAAGTGGTTCATGGCAACATACCTGCCATAAAAGGTTAAAGAAAGTTGCTTTGCTACATCTAATACGATGAAGATACACAAGCAAACTTTGGAAAATGGCTTAAGAGTTCTCATAGCGCAAAAAGAGAGCCTGGAATCCGTAAGCATAGTAATAGGCGTGAATTTCGGTTCCGTAGATGTCGGCAGGAATCATGAAGGCCTTGCCCACTATCTTGAGCATATGCTCTTCAAAGGTACGAAGAAGCGGAGCTGGTCTCAGATAAATGAGATAACAAGGAAGTACAATATCTTCTACAACGCAGAGACCGACTACGAGACAACAATGTACGAAGCGCAGGTGTACAAGCGTTACACAGAGAATGCCATGGAGTTGATATCGGATATGGTCAAGAATCCGAAATTCTCGAGAAAGGAATTCAAACACGAGCTCGGCCCTATAGTCCATGAGATAGCGATGAGGAAGGAGGATCCCAATTCAATAGTCTATGACAATATGCCAAGAGTGCTGTTCAAGGAGAGCAAGGCCATAATTCCAGAAAGCATAAGCTCCCTGGAGCACAATATAAGCCTGCAGAACATAATCGATGCTTACGAGACATACTACAACCCGCGCAATTCCATCCTTGTAATGAGCGGAGGAATAGATGCACAATCCGGCATCAGGCTTGCCAAGAAGTATATGAGCGATTTCGAGCGCAAATTCTACAGCCCGAAACGCAACAAACTATTCCTGAACAAAAGTATAAAACGCATAAACATGAAACGGAAGGATACAGAAAGGGGAGAGGTTGCCATCGGCTTCGGATGCCATGGAATAGACTCGTCCAAGCTACAGGAATACATATCAATGCGTGCGATAGCCAGCATACTGAACAACAGGCTTTATGACCAGATAAGAGAGACCCACGGCCTTTCATACGATCCCAGCGTAGAGTATAATTCATACGGCACATTCAGTTATATCGCAGCGTCTGCAGGAGGCTCTCCGTCAAAGCTCAACAGAATAAGAGAGCTAATGCTCCAGGAATTCCAGAAACTCAAGAACGGAAAAATAGGAAGCGAGGAGTTGGAAAACGTAAAGAGAGGCCTTGAGATAAAGTATGCTATGGACTCGGATGACACGATGGAGACTGCCACAAAAATAACAGAGATGGAACTGATGTACGGTGACGGCAGGATGTATGAAAAAATGCCCAGGCTGATAAAAGGGCTTGATGCAAAAAGTCTAGAGAAGATGGCAAGCAGTCACATCTCCACGAAAAGATACGGTATGATAACTCTGAGCAGAGAATAAAAAACAGGAAGAATTTCTATTTATCCAATCTGGCAATTATATAGACAAATAGCGCTCCTGCAGGTATGAACGGCCATCCTCCAAGCCAGAAGCTCAGGATCAGAGTGGCACTGAATATAGCGATGAACGCTATAAAGAATTCATGCATGCGTACGTTCATAAGATCGGACCACATTTCTAATTGATTTCAGCTTCAAGGCAGAAGAACAATTGATTAATACATAACTGCACTTATCTATAAATAATCTATGTATGGCCTGTTTTCAGGAAACAGGGCTTGGGGTTGCGGGGATTTGAACCCCGACTTGCAGGTTACTTCATATTTATTCGGTACTTCCAGATCCTCATCATCGCCCAAAGGCTCATTGGATTATAAACATCTGGAGCCTGCCGCGCTGCCAAGTTACGCAACAACCCCTGAATAAACAGATAATATTCACAAAGGGTATTATATAAATTTGTTGCAAGAGATAGTATTGTTTAAATGTCTGTCATAGACTCGCTAGGGATGCTTATTGCAAGGAAGTGGATAGCAGGAGAGGATCTGCCACATGCCATTCAAGAGGCAAAAAGGCTGAACTACCAAAAGGAAAATGTCATTATGAATTATCTGGGAGAAGATCTTAAGAGCAAAAGGCTTGTGGAACAGAATATGGCCCAGATCATGCAGCTGCTGGATGAGATGCACTCCAAACGGATAAAGGGCAGCATAGCCGTAAAGCCCACACAGACAGGGTTGATAGTAAGCAAGAGCTATTTTGAAAAGAATTTCTCGGAGATACTTGCAAAGGCATCAAGATATGGCATTACCGTATGGCTTGATATGGAGCAGTACCGGTTCGTTTCAAGTACTATAAATACATACCTAAAATTCCATAAGAGGTACAGGAACACAGGGATATGCATACAGGCTAAACTCAAGAGAAGCCTGAAGGACATAGAGAGAATAGCAAAGCAGAAAGGAATGGTCAGACTTGTGAAGGGAGCATACAAGTATCCGTCAACCATATCCTTCCAGGACAAACGCAGCGTATACAACAATTATCTTAGATGCATGGAGTATCTCTTTTCTCACACGGACAAATTCATGATAGCATCCCATGACGACAGAATAATAAGGATCGCAATAAACAGTGAGAAAAAGTACCACAAAAAAGTCTTATTCGGAATGCTGAAAGGCGTAAGGTCTTCTCTTGCTGCAAAGATTGCAAAATCAGAGGACATGAGCATCTACCTCCCATATGGGGAAGAATGGATAAAATACTCAATGCGCAGACTGTCCGAATGGGAGCATACAAAGATAATAATAAGATCAATCATACAGGGCTGATTAGATGGCTATTAAGGCTGTAATATTCGATATGGGAGGCGTACTTCTCGACGCGGTTAATTACAAGTACTTCAGGAAGATGGAAGGGATTACCAACACAAGCGAAAAGACCATACGCGATTTCATAGTCTCACTGCTTGTACGTTACGAATCGGGATCTATGACAAAGCACGAATTCGATAGCAGGATAGCAAGGAGATTCGGCATAAAGGAGTCAGAAGTAAACTGGCCAATCTTCCTTTATGACAACGGAAAGGTAAAGAAGGAAATGGTTTCGCTTGCCAAAAAGCTAAGCAAGAGATACAAAGTCGCATGCATAACCAATGTTGACAAGTCAAGATATTACTATGCAAAATCGCTAATCGATTACAGCATCTTCAGGTTTGTACTTGCATCCTGCTACTTTGGAAGATCAAAACCGGACAAACGCATATATCTGGAAGCGTTAAGACGGCTGAATGTCAAGCCAAGCGAAGCGATATTCATAGATGACATGGAAGTTAACGTCAAAGGTGCAAGAAAAGTAGGGATCACTGCCATACACTTCAAAGGTATAAACGGATTAATCAGAGACCTCAAAAGGTACGGGATAGATGCATAATTAGTAAGAGAGTGCAAAGTAAGCGTAGCTCTTCGCTTTCTCTCCGCAATAAACGCAGTTCTTGGCATTTTCATGTTCGAAAGGTATCAATCTGCTTGTAGCCCCTGTCTCCTCTTTAATCTTATCTTCACAGGAGTCCTTGCCGCACCATCCTGCTTTTATGAAGCCTTTCTTTGAATTAAGTATGTCCTTGAATTCATCATAACTTTCTGCAATCCTTATATTCTCGTCAAGAAACTTCTTCGCCTTTTCAAACATATTATCCTGCATCTTAACTATCTCTTCCTTTACAACGTTGTTCAGTTCGGATATCTTTACCGGTCTCTTTTCCGAAGTATCCCTCCTTACCAGAACTACGGATCCCGATGCGATATCCTTTGGGCCTATCTCTATCCTCATCGGCACTCCCTTTGTCTCATGCTCGTTAAACTTCCATCCGGGAGTCCTGTTCTCCCTCTCGTCCATATCAACCCTGAAGCCTGCGCTTCTGAGGCTCTCCATTATGCTCCTAGACGCTTTCAGAACCTCTGCCTTTTCATTATCCTTGTATATTGGCACTATCATCAGCTGGACAGGTGCAACCTTGGGAGGTATAACCAGTCCCTTGTCGTCTCCATGAAGCATTATCAAAGCTCCCAGCAGCCTTGTCGATATTCCCCAAGAGGTCTGCCAGACGAACTGTTTCTGCCCCTGCTCATCAAGGAACTCTATTCCAAAAGCCTTTGCAAAATGCTGGCCAAGGTTATGAGAGGTTCCTGCCTGTACGGCTTTGCCATCAGGCATGAGCGCTTCTATGGTTGTAGTGTACAGCGCCCCTGCAAACTTCTCCCTATTGGATTTCATCCCCTGGAGGACAGGTATTGCAAGATACTGTTCTGCAATCTCCTTATAGAAATCAAGTATCATCTTCACTTCCTTATCTGCTTCATCTTTAGTAGCATGTGCAGTATGTCCTTCCTGCCACAGGAATTCGCTGGTTCTCAGGAAAGGTTTTGTTGCTTTTATCTCTGCCCTAAGAATATTGCACCACTGGTTCAGCATCAGCGGAAGGTCTCTCCAGCTTCGTATCCACTTTGAATAAAAGGAGTATATTATCGTCTCCGAAGTAGGCCTTACTGCGAGCTGTTCTCCAAGCTTGCTATTCCCACTATGCGTAACCCAGAATACCTCAGGAGTGAAGCCCTCGAAGTGCTCTGCCTCTTTCGTAAGAAATGACTCAGGTATGAGCAATGGGAAATACGCGTTCTTATGGCCCGTACTCTTTATCATCTTATTAAACTCATCCTGAACCATCTCCCATATCTCATAAGCTGTAGGCCGTATCGCCATAGTGCCCTGCACAGGCCCATAATCAGCCAATCCTGCCTTTAGCACTACCTGGGTATACCACTCAGAGAAATTCTCGTCCTTCCGGACATTTATGCCCTCAAGGCTCTTCGGCTTTTCGACCATTGATTCACTTAAACCATACTCAGTATTGATGCAAAATACCTTAAATACTATCTACATACGCGCATGCAAAGTCATGTTGGTCAGAGACTCTCTTTCATCACCATTCAGAAATACCTCGTCTCATCATTTGATAGTCCCGGCCAGATTCGAACTGGCGTAAGCGGGTCCAAAGCCCGCTATCCTTGGCCACTAGATGACGGGACTGCGTAACAATATCGCTATTCAAATTATAAAATATCTGCAAGCTCCCTCACACTGCCGAATTTCACAGCTTCAGTGTAATCTATGCCAACAACATTCATGTCCATAAGTTTCAGCATGCGCCTGAATATCGGGGTATCCTCAACATCGCTTATGTTGACCTCTATTCCTTCTGAGAAGTAATTCATGGCAGGCAGTATGATTATATCTCTCTTATCTTCCATTTTTCCATAGAGGAAACACTTTACCTTCTCCTTTACCCCTAATCTGTTGAATATACCCACTGCAGGGTGCAGATGCCCCATAACGAGCAGCTTTCCTTCATCCGAAGCTGGCAGCTCCTCGCCGTGGAAGAAGAGAACATCTTCAAGAAGAAATTCCTGTCTGTATATCTTCATTCCAAAAGGCTTTTCGAATCTGTCTATGAAATTGTCATGGTTGCCTTTTACAAGATGTAACTCCTCAATACCCAGTTCTTTCAGGAAAGACACGAGCTCACGGAATTCATTGAATTCCTCCATATGGACCTTGGAAAATTCATTCTTGATGTCCCCGTCTATTACCAGCTTCTTCGCTCCTGTTGTCTCTATGCTCTTTTTCAGCGTCTTCTTTATCTTAGCAAGATTTGTCTTTGGAAGAAAGATTCCTCTATCTGCCATAACCCCCTCGTATCCCAGATGAAGGTCCGAACACACGAGAGCATTCAGTCTCTTTATGAACAGTACCGGCATCCCTTCTACCACATACACTCCTTTGTATAGTTCCATCACTTTGACATCTCCTTCAGTTTTGCAAGAACCTGCTTCCTAAGTTCCTTAAGGTGCCTTCTCCTATCGCTCATCACTATAACATCGGCCTCTCCGAAGGTGAGCATCATATGCGAAAACGGCGAAGGTATCTCGCTCGTGATTACCTTGTAGTCTATGCTCCCTTCCACAAGTTCCTTTATTATCCTTGCAGTCCTTGGAAGGTCCATAAGGTCGTCGAATATCTCCCTGTACGTCTCCTTCAATATTGGGAAATTAGGATCCATCTCCTCAACAGCTTTGAGTATGGCCTGAGAGTTCACATGCTGCCTCCTCACGCCTATCTTTATACCTCTATAATTCCTCAGAATCATGAAGCTCCTTGCTGCGCAGTGCCTGAATCTTCTCTTCATCATCTCCGTCCTTCTTATGTTGTCACGAAGTATCTTGTAAAGGTCTGATCTCCCAAGTTCCTGTATTATCGAATGGATATCCTTGCCTGTGATCCTTACGTCTTCAGGAGTCATTATGACAAAGCCGTTATCCGTTATGTTAACTCCGACTTCAGTATCATACCTGTCAGCTATCATTACCCCAAAGAGCCTTGACATCGCGTCGTTTATCCTTCTTCCGTATAAAGAGTGGAATATTATCAGGTTCCTCTCGCTCTCTTCATCAACGCTCTGCTCTATCAGCATAAACCTGTCATTAGGGACATATCCGGCAAACAGCAGCTGCTCCATGAAATAATTGAACAGGGAGTTCTTTGCATTTTCGTCAACAGGCATGCTGTCAAGTATCTCCTTGGCATCCTTGTTAACATCAAGTGTGTTCTTAGACAGCTTGCTTATGAGCTTCTTTTCCTTCTTTGCCGATTTTGATACTGCTTTTGTGAACTCAGCCCTGAATCTGCCTATGTTTATCGCAAGCTCATAAGTAAGAGGCAGCTGCTCCGAATACCATGGCGGTATTGTAGGGGCCATTCCTGACGCATCACTCACATAAGCCTTCATCACTCTTGAATACTCAAACCTGTATACCCTTCCGCCAAGCACAAAGATATCCCCGGGCTTCAGCCTTGCAAGGAATTCCTCCTCTATATTTCCTATATGCTTGTTCTCCTTTGTCACTACATCTACGGATACCTCATCAGGTATAGTGCCAAGATTAAGGTAGTAAATCAGCTTGGTCAGCTTTCCCCTCCTTCCGAAAACCTTCTCCTTCTCCTCATACCATATCTTCGCATAGACATGCCTGCTCTCAAGGCCGACGTACATTCCCGACAGATACCTCAGTACTGCAAAGTAATCCTGCTTGTCAAGCGTATGATAAGGGTAGGAGCATCTTATAGTGTCATAAGCATCATCCACATCCCACTTTCTGTTAAGGGCCATGCCGACGATATGCTGGCAGAGCACGTCAAGCGCATTCTTTGGAGTATTGAATGAATCAAGGTGTCTCTTTACAGCAGAATCTAGCATCACTGAGCACTCCACAAGATCATCCCTGTTTGTGACAATGACCTCTCCAATGGCAGGATTTCCAAACCCGTGCCCGCTCCTTCCAATCCTCTGCACTACACGTGCAACGCTCTTTGGCGATCCGAGCTGTATTACATTGTCTATCGATCCTATGTCTATGCCTAGCTCAAGGCTGGTAGATGAGACTACGCACTTCAGCTTCCCCTTCTTGAGCATCTCTTCGACTCCAAGCCTGGTATCCCTGGAAAGAGAGCCATGATGGGCCGCTATATGCTCAGTTCCATATTTATATCTCTTGGCAAGGTTGTAGACGACCCTTTCTGTACCGCTTCTTGTATTGGTAAATATCAGGGTTGTGCTGTTCTTTTTTATTATGGAATTCATTGTTGAATAAAGGGAGTTCTCTATCTCCTCATCCTTTGCATTCATTATATCCTTTACGGGAGACATTGCAATGAACTGCAGTTTCTTGTTCCATGTCGCGTCAACCACCTCGCAGTCCCTCTCCTTACCATTCCTGTCATATCCTACAAGGAAGCGCGCGGCATCGTCTATCGGGTGCAAAGTTGCACCCATGCCTATCCTGACGAAATCATGCCCTATTGCTTCGGCAAGCCTTTCAACTGATAATGAGAGATGGACACCGCGCTTGTTGTTTGCAAGTTCATGCAGTTCGTCTACTACGAAGTACTTCAGATCCTTTAGGTTCTCCATGAATCTGGGCGAATTAAGCAGTATGGCAAGGCTTTCAGGAGTTGTAACGAGTATATTCGGAGGATGGGCAAGGTGCTTCTGCCTCTCAGATGTGGGAGTATCCCCTGTCCTTATTCCGACGGTTATCTTCTTCACGTCTATGCTCAGATCAGCGTATATCTCGGAAAGAGGCTCGTTCAGGTTCCTGTATATATCATTATTCAGGGCCCTCAAAGGAGAGACATAGATGCAGTATACCTTCTCTTCAAGCTGGTTTGCAAGCGACATATTCATAAGGTCGCTAAGAACGGCCATGAAGGCAGAGAAGGTCTTGCCGCTGCCCGTGGGTGCAGTTACAAGTATATTCTTCTTCTCCTTTATCAGCTTGAAGGAGTACCTCTGCGGAGGGCTAGGCTCTTTATATCTCGCAACGAACCACTTCCTTATGAACAGATTCAGGCTATCGAGGCTCTCCTCTACGCTAAACTGCTTCTCCAATACACGTATCATGAAATGCACCTGTCTATAGAATAAATTTATAAGTGTGACGTGAGCCTATTGTAAAAGGTTGGTTATTGGGAGTTAAAATGACAGCTAAGAAGAATAAAAGCAAAAGGGCAACAGGCTTTGAGACTTTTAATAGGTCTCAGCAAATATATAAGCTTTTGGAAAAGGGAATTATCGAGAGCGAAGCACTCAGCAGCAGTGCAACTGACAGGCCAGAACAGGAGGACCACATAGCAAAGCTTCTGGGCTCTCCAGAGTCCGGATCAAGACCTTCTGCGGTTGTCAAGCCGATTTCAGTCAAAAGGAAGACTGCAGGGCCCAAGACTCAGAAGAAAGCAAAAGCCAAAAAGCCTAAAAGCCCGAAGAAAAGAGCGAATAGAAAGTAATTACTCAGCATCCTTATCTCGTTTGCCCTTCCCTATTGATAATCTTACCCCGTTCTGATCCCTTGTTATTATAACATCAAGATCATCGCTTCCGAGCATGCGTCTCAGTTCTTCATAGGTGTATGAACCTATTGTATTCTCATTCTTCTTGCTCTTAAGTATCTCGGATCTCCTCTCTTTAATGTCGCTCTTCTCTATGGGCGAATACATCAGCTGAAGCTTTGGCATCTCCGTACCATACGTATCCTCTATTCCTAACTCTATAGGTTTGTAACCTTCATTCTGGTATATGAAAGGCAGCACGGAAGTGAACTCCGAGGTCATGTTGGCAGCTATCTTGGAGACCTTTGTCCTATCTCCTGCGAGTACAAAGTCGTCAGCATCAAGAAATCCGACGAAGACCGCCCCTCCTGATTCCTTCACATTGTCCTGTATCAACTGTGAGACCAGTCTGAGTATTGTTATTCCAGAGTCGGATCCAAATCTGTCTGCGAAATCCGCAAGACCATCTACCTTGAGCCTGCCTATCTCATAGTCGCTTGCAGCCTTTACACTCTTCTCCACAGCGGCGGATATCTTCTCCTCGTTTGGCAAATCTATGAGCGGATCGAATCTCTTGCCCTTCTTCTTCAGAAATATTGTAACAAGATTCCGCAGTTCCGTAGGGTCAAACGGTTTCTTCACATAGTAATCAGCTCCGTACTTTATGCCCTTGAATCTGTTGGATGTGGCATCCATCGCGCTTACTATTATTACTGTAGTGTCGTTAAGGGCAGGATTTGTCTTTATCGACTGGCATATCTCAAGACCATCCGCACCAGGAAGCATAAGGTCCAGTATGACAAGGTCGGGTTTCTCCCTTTTTATCCTTTCCATGGCCTCCTTACCGTCATATATCTGGATAATGTTGAAGCCCTTGCCTACAGAGAGAGCCATCAATTTGTTTATGTTCTTATCATCTTCTACTATCATGACCCTGTTCAGGACCTGCTCGTCCTGAAGCATATAATATGTAAGTATTCCCCCGCTGTTCCTTGAAGCTATCGCATTTGCTTCTTCAAGTTCCTCGAGACCCTTTTTCAGTACACTCTCGCTTATCTTAAGAGAGGATGTAAGCCCCTGCAGCTCATTATATGTTACCTGCTGTCTGTCGTTTATTATTGATATTATGTCGGATTTTACAGATTCAACGTTGTCCATTCTGATCGCCTATAGTAGGATTCGTATAAAGTATATAATATTTCTTATCATTTCCCTGCACCTTGCTGCAAGTAAACTATTAAAATGCGTGTGTATAAATCTAAAGCATGAGATTCGGCAAACGTAACCGTCATATGCATAGTCAAGTTGCCAGGAAAGGCAACGGCAAAGCGGTAATTGTAGCGGTAATTGTTATTCTAGTGGTGATAGCAGCCTATGCCGTTCTCTCTTCAGGAAACGGAACAAGGCAGATAGGGCAGAACTACACGTTCGTTCTGCAGAAAGGATCTGCGCAGAATCTCATGCTGAACAACGGCCAGCAATTCTCAGTTTATCTTAACTATTCCACACCATCAATGGCCAATCTGTATCTCAGCAGCATACCTATCTTCCAGGGCCAGACAACAACCATGCGCATAAACAAAGGCCAGACGGCAAACGTAAGTCTTAGCGGCTCACAGTACGCCGACATAGAACTCAAGCTTATCTCATCAAATAACACCGGGGCGGTTCTCTCCGTGGTTCAGATACCAACGGACATCAAGATCTCAACGGGCGTTTCAGGCTCGGCAACCACCTCAGCCACAACAGTCACCACTACGGCAGGCAGTACGTCAACATCTACCACACAGCCCACAACAACCGTCAATACCGGCGCTCTTGCAATATCCGCATTCAACAAAACCTCTGTAGGCACGCTGATGAGCAACTACGCAGCACTTTATCAGGCAACCCAGTCATGCACCCCTTCATTATACAATTCAACCTTCATCTCGACGCAGCACTCAGCTCCTTCAGGGCAGAATACCTATTACAATACGAGCAAGGTAACTCCTTACGAGATTATCTCTTCTGCAGTAGAGGTCTCTTCTGGAACCTATAATATAACTTACACAACAGTATCAAAGACTCTAGGATCAAAAGCTGTCCTGAATGCCCAGTTCACATATCCCTCCAATGTCACTGTAACCTATACGTTTACGGGATTATTCAGTGGGCTTACCTACTCTCAGGTAGAGTCGAACTATAACTCTCAGGATTCAATTGGCAACGCATGCGCCGCACTCATCCCTTGACCTTATCTTTAGGCGCTTGTTTCTTCGATTCCTTCTTGGTCTTAGCACTGAAAGGTATCCTGAACCAGAACTCGCTGCCTTTTCCAGGTTCGGATTCAACACCTACCTCGCCTCCATGAAGATGCACTATCTCCTTAGTTATCGACAGACCAAGGCCCGTGCCAGCTCCCTCCTGCATCTTCAGATTATCCCTATGAGGCACCTGGAAGAATTTACCAAAGACCTTTTTCTTCTCCTCCTTTGGAATTCCTATGCCTGTATCCTTGACAATCACTCTTACATATTTGCTGTTCTTTGACACGCGCTTTACAATAACCTCTATCCCTCCCTTTTCGGTGAACTTTACCGCATTGCCTACAAGATTTACCAGAACCTGTATCAGCCTGTTTGGATCTGCAATTATAGTGGGCACATCATAATCCACATGTACCTTGAAGTACAATCCCTTTGCTTTGCATACCTCCTCAAAGGACTTTATGCTCGGATTGTTCAGAAGCTCATTGAAGTTTACCTGCTGCAGGTCAAGCACTACCTTGCCAGAAGAGAGCTTTGCAACGTCAAGCATCTGCCCTATCAGATTCATCAGCCTGTCAAGCTCATCCATTATTATCTTCAGATACCCCTTCTGATCCTCGTTAAGCTCCCCGAACTCCCCTTTATAGAGCAGCTTCGAGAAGCCCTTTATGTTGGTTATCGGGGTCTTCAGATCATGGGATATATTGTTTATAAACTGCGTCTTAAGGTCGCTCTCAGCCTTATACTTCTGCGCCTCCCTGACCTTTCTCTCAATTTCATCTTCCAAGTCCTCCACACGCATCTTTGTGGCAAGCTCAGCGCCTATTATCAGGAAGCCCATATTACTGCTATAACCCTCATTTATCCTCTTTATGCTAAACTTGAAAGGCACAAGCTCATCATTATTTTTTGCATGCATGTTTGCGAACATGTCCGTTACGATTCCATTTTTCTTTGCCATAGATATATACGAACTCAGCTTCTGTCCATCTGCGGTGTCATACATGTTTGTAATCGGCTTCCCATAAACCTCCTCCTGGGTGTATTTGAGGATCTTCTCAAAGCTTTTGTTCACCTGGGTTATCATCCCATTCTCATCTATCTTTATAACCGCATCATTCGATACGCCTATTACCTGTTCAAAAGTGGAGTTAAGTTCCCTGAAGTACCTTTCGTGCTCCTTGGAAAGTATGCCGTATACGGAATTGCCAATCCTGTACAAGTACGCTTTCATATCTGCATTCACTCCGTTGCCTATACTTAGTCTTATGTTTGCAGAATACTCTCTGTCTGCACTCCCTGACAGTGCAGCGATTAAGCTAGAACCGTCCTTAACCATATCGGTGAACTTTACTCCTATCGCCTCATCAGGCACGATTCCAAGAACTCCTTCGGCATTACTGCTCATCCATGTTATCTTAAAACCATTATCCATTGTGATAAATACCTCGTTCCTGCTTTTCTGTGCAGCGCCTAACCTTCTCTCCAGATTCTCATGCTCAGTAATGTCCTGTATCAGAAGATGCGTTAGCCTCTCATTCACAGAGCTTCCCCGGATTGCAAAAATCCTCCCGTCAACAGTCTTTGTATTCAGAGGTACGCCTGCTAAAAGTTCCTTCATATCATGCTCTTCCAGCTTGAAGTTATTGACAAAGCTCCTGCCCATCGCTTCCTTAACCGAATAATCAAAAAGATTGGCATAGTCTTTGTTAGCCTTTATGACACTTCCGTTTTTGTCGATAAGCACCTGCGGTACGGCCGCATTAAAAGATGCGTCAAAATACTTCGCAAGGTTTACGCTCTTTTCTTTCTCGGAAAGGAAGAGTGCTGCGTTTCCCACAGCTTCTACCATGACTACCGCATCGGAGATGGCGTTTCCGCCAAAGGCCTCCTCCTGCTTTGACAATAGTATGAGCAGTCCGAACTTCTTATCATAAGCGCTTATGGGGAGCACCATGCAGCTCTTGTAACCCTTGTTGTAATATTCTATCAGTTCAGGAAAAGCCGAATAGTCGCTCAGGCTATTGTCAACATAAGGTTTCCGTGTGTTGAATATGAATTCTTCAAAATTGCCTCTCTTACTCTCTACACTCAGCTCCTTCACAATGGCGCTGTCGACCCCGCTGACGCTCTGCATCTTCGCCGAGAACCTTTTCATAAGCTCCGTAGGGGTGCCCGCTTCTTTGTAAAGACCCGTTACTACGGAGAGCAGATTGTCATACCGGTCGCCGTCCATGAACGTATTGTCCATTAAAAGGATTATAAATATGCACCGCCAAATCATGCTAGTGTTCTAATGATTGCAAAGGAAGTATTCGACGGAGTGTTCCGAGTCAATGGCAAGCTCGCAACAGTCAATCTTGTTCAGGGAGAGAAGGTCTACGGAGAGGAGCTTGTGAAAGCTGACGGCAAAGAGTACAGGCTATGGAATCCCTACAGGTCAAAGCTTGCCGCTGCCATTCTGAAAGGAATGAAGCACATGCAGATAAAGAAAGGCAGCAAAGTTCTTTACCTAGGCGCAGCGACAGGTACGACATGCAGCCATATAAGCGACATAATATCAACGGAAGGCGAGCTGTACTGCGTAGAGATATCGGAGAGGAGCGTGCGCGACCTGATAAAGGTATGCGAAAAAAGGGAGAACATGCTGCCTATCCTGGAAAATGCAAGGAATGTTGAGAAGTATGCCGAAGAAGTTGGGAACGCAGACGTTATGTACCAGGATATAGCGGCAAGGGATCAGGCACAGATGCTTATCGAGAACAGCAGGTTCATAGCAAAAGGCAGCTATGCATATGTCGCCATAAAGTCGCAGAGCATAAGCGTATCCAAGAATCCTAAAGTGGTATATAAAGAATTCCTCAAGGCGGTATCCGGCACCTTCGAGGTCGTAGAGACAATGGACCTCATGCCTTTCGACAGAATGCACCTATTTGCTGTACTCAAAAAACGCTGACATATATAAAATGCTTTATGATACAAATTAATCATGAGCCTGTATCATAATGCAAAGGCATTCAAGCTTCCTGAATCCAAGGCAAAGTGCACCTACTGCTCAACGGAGTACATGTGCGCGGAAGGCCCCTATTCAATATGCCCGTTATGCGAATCGATGGTAATACCAGGAGAAAAGAGCTCTACTGATCCTGCAGTCGCATCGAAACTGGGGAGCATAAGCAGATCAATAGCAAAGGGCGCATATCTCGAAGCCATTGAGAGTGCAGAGCAGCTCTGCACAAATGCCGATCCAAAGGTGCTATACGCGCTAGCGTCCCTTTACAGATCACTTTCAGACATAACTTATATGGATGTTGACTATACGATGAAGGCGTTCATGGAGAGGAACGCGGACAACAGGAACGACGAGATAAAAAGGAACAAGTATAACGCTATGCATCTCGAGTCAAGGAACAGGGAGTGCCTCCACAAAAGCATAGAGACACTGGAGCTCTCAAAGGCAGAAGATGAGAATTCACTCTTCATCAAGGCTATGGCGGAGATCAAGCTGAAGAGATATGCGCACGCATCAATAATACTGGAAAATAAGCCTGGTACTACTCTCGCATTCAAATACGCGAAAATGGTACTTGCAACAGAATCCAATGATAAGGATGCGGAGAAAAAAATAAACGAGATGCTTCACGCAAGGGAAACAAGTGCGATATTCTATGCTGCAAAATATCTTGCAATGAGGAAAGAGTTCGTCAGTGCTGAAAAGCTCATTGACATAATTTCATCATTAATAGACATTCCAAAGTACAAGATATACGGGAAGCGCATCAAAAATGTGGCCGGTGCAGCCGGGATATAAACAGAGATAGCCTGCAGATATGCGCATATCAGCCCTTTATCACGGCTATTGGCACATTCCTCGATACGGGCGCTGCAAGCCCCGCCCCTTCAACCACCCTGATTACCTCGTCTATATCCTTGTAGACCCATTCGGATTCCTCGCTTACCAGCCTTCTATCATGCACTCTGAGCTCTATATCCTTGCTCTTCATAGAGGCCATGGTCTTTTCCGCTCCTATCTCACGAAGCGCCTGGTGCCTAGACATGACTCTGCCAGCGCCGTGGCATGCAGAGCCGAAGGTCTCTTCCATCGCCCCTTCACCACCTGCAAGTATGTAGCTGGCTGTTCCCATGCTTCCTGGTATGAGTACCGGCTGCCCATAATCCCTGTAAACCTCTGGTATCTCCTTCCTTCCTTTTGCAAATGCCCTTGTAGCTCCCTTCCTGTGCACGTACACTGCCTCTCTTTTACCATCCACTTTATGTTCCTCGAGCTTTGCTATATTGTGAGAAAGGTCGTACAGCAGGCTCATTCCCAGTTCTTCAGCACTCCTTCCCATCACCTTCTCAAAGCTCTCCCTTATTATGTGCGTTATCATCTCCCTGTTGGCAAATGCGAAGTTCACTCCGCACTTCATAGCCTTAAGATAATCATCCGCTTCCTTGCTCTTAACATGCGCGTAGCTAAGCTCCGGATCAACTATCTTTATGCCCTTCCTGGCCTGGTATTCCGCAAGCGTACGGAGATAATCGCTGCATATCTGGTGGCCGAAGCCTCTTGATCCGGTATGCACCATGATTACTATCTGCCCTTCATATACTCCGTATGCCTTTGCAAGCCTCTTGTCAAATATCTTATCTATTTTCTGTATCTCAAGGAAGTGGTTGCCGGCTCCGAGAGTGCCAAGCTGATTCTTCCCTCTTGACTTTGCGCGCTGGCTCACTTTGGAGAAGTCCGCACCCTCCATGCACCCATTCTCCTCCATATGCTCTATATCCTCATGGACTCCGAAGCCCTTGCTTACAAGGTATGCCGCGCCTTCATGAGCTACCTTTTCAAGGTCTGAGAGCTCAAAACCAGCTTTAAGCCTGCTGTCAAGCCCGCTAGGCACACTGGAGAATATCTCATCAGAGAGTCTCTTCATATTCTTCCTTATATCGGACTCTTCCAGATTTGTCCTTATTACGCGTATGCCGCAGTTTATGTCAAATCCTATCGCACCTGGGGAGATTATCCCCTCGTCAGAATCAAAGCCAGCCACTCCTCCTACGGGAAAACCATAGCCCTCATGGCCGTCTGGCATAACCATGACATTCCCGCGTATTCCAGGCAGCGTTGCGGCATTTGCAGCCTGTTGCATCGTCCTATCATTCTTAAGGTTGGCCATAAGTTTCTCAGAGGAGTACATGACCACTCCTGTATTCATGCCGCTTGAAGTGTCCTTCTCTATATTGAACCTATAATCATCAATCTTTTTGACTCTCATAACCTAACCTTTAAATATCAGTGAAACTGAGGAAATTACGCATTTTTTTGCAATGCAAACGTATAAATACTAGATAATATTATATAATGAAACATATAATTAAATAGCCGTGCAGGGATGGCGGAGCCTGGTCAAACGCGACAGACTCAAGATCTGTTGGCTTAGGCCTACGAGAGTTCAATAACACTGAACAAATCTCTCTCCCTGCACCATAAAAGTGATTCAATGGCGATAACCAAGAAGAAATCCACGAAAAAGGCGAAACCAGTCAGGAAACCCTCAAAAGTACAGTCTCATTCTAAGAGGGCAAAACTCAAGCCACAGGTCGCCCTTGAGGTGCCTCATTATCCACAGACAGAGGAATTTACAAGCTCCGCAGCCTGCACCATGATGGTACTAAAATATATCAACAAGAACTTCAAGCTCTCAAAGGATCAGGAGTATGGCATATGGCAGGAGGCAGTAAACGGGAGCGTCTGGCACGGTTCAAAGTATGGCATAGCATACGCACTTGCAAAGAGAGGCGCAAAGGTAAGAATAGTGAGCAATACAAAGGATGAAGGATACGACAGGAAGCTTGCAGTCTATGAAAATGTCAATCTCGATACACTTACCGCTTCATTCAATGAGATAAAGGGCAAGGCTCTCTCCATGAAGGTTGAAGAGGAGCACTCAAACAACATAACGATAAATTCTATAAAGAAGGCACTCTCTGCGCACCAGCTGCCCATAGTGCTGATAGATGCAAATGTGATAAACCCTTATATGGAGTCATCACCGCACTGGGTGGTCGTAACAGGCTATGATAAGGACGCATTCTACATAAACGATCCCTATTCGGACAGCACCATGACTCTTGATGCAGAGGTCTTCAAGTCTGCGCTAGGTTATGACAACGCAGAGAAAAACTTCCATATAATAACGGCAGACCTGAGAAAGAGGAAATAATCCTCAGACCAGGGTCTCCGAAAGGAAGCCTCTCGAAGAAAAGAGCCTGCGCAATCCCGTTCTGCGCGTGTTCCTGTTCCTATTGCTCTTTGTCTTCGTAGCCATTCTTGTGCCGTTGTAGCAGTCTACGCAGAGCAGTCTCTTCCTTACTATGCCACTCCTAACGTAGAAGTCCCTCTCCTGTATGTACGAAGACGGCAGAACTCTTATCTCGTCCCTGCCAAATTCCTTCCTGCAGCTCATGCAGCTGTTATTCAGGAACTGGACCAGTGAATCTTCCCTTTCCACTTGCCTTTCTAGAGCTATCCCATCCAATTTATCCCCACAAGACATCTCTCCTTTTGGTCATATTTAAACATTCCGAAATAGTGGAAGTGAAACATGCTGATTTAAATATCAGATTAAGCGAAAACGTTACATCAATTTTTCAATCAAATTCCAAGACACGCTGGTTTCACACGGCGACTGCAAAGCAACAGAATCCAAGACGTTCACGTATGCAAAATCCGACAAGCAAGAGGCGACATGATGGCTCTAAAAATAGACTATGTTACAGAAACAAGAAACGCCTACACGATAACCAAACGCAGGGCAAACTATACTGGAGAAGTTGGCATAAGCGAGGAGCTATTCAAGGACGCAGTAAGGATATCCAGAGACTCATTTGCTCCGGTAATATCTGATGAAGAGGTAAAAAATCTGATAATAGGCAACAGCCTCCTGCTTGTCGCATACAACGCGTATAACATGCAAAGGGTAGGATTTGCCGCATCGTATTATGAAAAAAACGCCTGCTATTTTTCCTCCTCGGCAATAATGAAAACAGAGCAGGGCAATGGGCTATACCATATATTCAACAGAATGCGGATAAAGGAAGGGATGTCCAACGGATTCAACACCTTCACTGTTACTACTCAGAATCCAAAAGTGGAGAAGGGAATAGCAAGCGCAATGAATTCATTTCTGGAAGAAGGGGTCATAGCTGGATACTCTGTGCAAAGGGATCCCATACGCGGATATTACGGCCGGATGCTAACGACAGAAGTTCCCAGATCCTCTGACGAACGCATAAACAGGCCTTTCTCTTGCCTTAATTACGGGAGAGGGGATGCATTCTACATATCATTTTCGGTCAGAAAAAAGAGGATATTTTTCTAGGGTAAATCAATGATTTCAAAAGAGAGCACTGAAAAATACTCGATAACGAAACATAAAGCCGCATGGGGCCGGAGCATTGACTTAGACAAATCCGAATTTAAGGATGCCATAAGAGTGGCCAAAAATGCGTTCACCCCTACAGCATCAGAGAGATGGATAACGGGACTCCTCACTGCAAACAACCTGCTGCTGTCAGCATGCAGAAAGGACCTTAACATAAAAGTAGGTTTTGCAGCATCCGAATACCAGACTGACGAATGCCACTTTGTCACTGCCTTCATTGCACGATCGGAGCAGAGCAATGGAATATACTATATATTCAACAAATTGCGCATATCGGACGGATTGGACGAAGGATTCAGTATTTTTACCGTCACTACCCAGAACCCGAATGTGGAAAGAGGGGTGTCTAGAGCAATGCAATACTTCATAAATCAAGGAAATATATCTTCGTATTCTTTAACAAGAGAGCTCAGAAGGCGAACGCTTCCGAAAATGCTTACTCCATGCGTGCCAAGATGCCCTGACGAGAGTATAAACAGCAAATATTATTCGCTGAATTATAAAAAGGGGGACGCATTCAGGCTGACCTTTTCAGTCGAAAGGAGAAAATAGCAACTAGGTTTTAACAGAATCGACAACAGCATCATAATCCGCATCGGTCTTTACAGAATCCTTCCAGAACTGTGTTTCTGAGACTCTGTATCCTTTATTCTGCAGCCTCTCCATGACCTTCCTGTGCGAAACCGAACCGATGGAAAATGCCTTTGTAATCTTTGGAACAGCATAGAAGAACGGGATATCAAGCTCATCCGCTATCATGGACATCTGTTTTTCAGCAGCAGCATCGCCCATCTTCTTAATTGTCCTTAATGTGTTATCCACGTATTTCCTATCGGAAAGCCCCTTAAGCCACATCTGCCCTGCAACAAGCATCCTAGAGCCACACTTTGCGCATTCGCTATCCGATGCGCATATACCTTTGCTATATTCGAAATATCTGCAGGAGACGCACTGCCTAAGAACACCAAGGTCCTTGACAGCGGTAAGGGCATCGGATGCACCATGCGATACGCGCAGGAACAATCTGATATAGTGCATATCAGATATGCACATCAGAGGTTCTATGCCGAAATTGAATTGTGCCGCATTTCTTGCAATAAATGCCAAAAGTATCCTTGCTCCTGCCTCCTTGCACAGCTCGGTGTGCATCGGTACGGATCCGTATATCTTTATGCATGCGTTTGCATGAGCCCCGTGAAGCACCGCTGTATCGGTAGCCGTAACCATGAGAAGCGTTCCGTCCTTTGAGATCTTGAAAGCATCGTATATCAAAGGGGCAGGGCTGCCAAAAGGATCTATGTCTATTATGTCAAATCTCTCATTGCTGGTATTTGCAAACTCCTGGAAGCTCTTCTCCTTTACATCAGCTTCAATTCCATTGGCCTTCACATTCTCAACGGAGTTCGCATAAGCATCGGCATTCATGTCTATCAGTACAGGCTCCCTTATTCCTGCTTCAAGCGCATATCTTATGCCACGTACCCCTGTTGCAGAGGTCGCATCCAGAAGTCTTGCGCCCTTCTGGGCATTTGCCTTAACGAAAGCAACAGATATTGAACGCAAAGACTGCATTTTTGGATTGTAAAATACTCCTTTACTGACACTTATCTCCGCGGAGAGCTCATTTACCTTCATCATAAATTCCCTTTATCTTGAGAACTGCATCAAGCAATCCATGCGCATATGCAATGCTTGCGAAAGCGGTGTACACATCGTTCTTCCCGAGCCACGATTCCGAGTCCTTCGCATACATCTCGGCAAGCTCAACCACCTTCCTCTCCTCATCGCTGAGGCTTACCTTGCTAACTTTCTTCATACTCTCTGAAAAAAGCAGTATGTCCTTCCTTATACGGGCTTCTACCTCCAACCAATTACCATTCAGCTCTCCATGTAAGGCGCAAGATAATATGTTATCTGTGCCTCTCCTACCTTGTAGGTGAGCTTAAGCGGCTCATTGGACTTCAAGCCTATGCTTATGTAGTTTCCAGCAGGGCACGACTTAACCATGTTCTCAAGGAATTGCAGGTTGAAAGTTGCCTCGGCATTCTTCTCGGTCTTTATCTTCTTTATCGAATTGCCGTCACTCAGGTGCTCCTCGTTCAGCTCTCCCGAGTCTCCTCTGCAGTCTATGGTGAACTGGTCCTTTGTCGCCTTCAGAGATATATACTCCGAGACTATCGTGGCGTCCTTTACCAGCTCCTTAAGCGTCTCGCCGTTTATCTCAACATCGGCATCGAACTGCACGCTAGGCTCCTTGTCAACGCTCTTCCTTACGTCTATCAGCTGGGTCTTGAACCTCCTTTTTGACTGGCCTGAGAACTCAAGCGTGAGCTTGTTGTCATGCTCCTTCATTATGAGCGATTCTCCATCCCTTGCCCTTGACATTATCTTACTGAGATTGTCTATGTTGAGCCCCAGAGCGACATTCTTGTCAACATCATATTTCGAGAAGGCCTTTGTAGGCATGAAGAAAGAGATCATGCTTATGCTTGAAGGATCCATGGCCTTAAGGGTGACTCCCTCCTTCGTAACATTGAAGACACCTTCATCAACAAGGTTCACTATCGTATCTATGCATTCCTTCCAATACTTCGCATTATCTATCTTTAATTCCAACATATCACCTATGCCAGAGCATCAGCAAAAAGCTATACAACTACTAGTCACGATAATAATATATAGCTTATCTTAATCCGAAGTTCTCTGAAGACAACTAACCTCAACCTTTATATCTTAAAAATTCTTATCTGATGCGTTAGCATGATATGCATAGCGTATTCGGACAGCGATCCTGTATCAAAGAATGCTGCCGAGTTCATAAAAAAAAGGTATGATTTCGAGGACAAACGTGGCAGGTTCATCCAGGACAGGATAGAACTGCTCAGGATTGAAGGATCTCTCATAACTGCGGACTATGTGGACAAAACGGGTTTCAGCGCAGTGCTATTCATGAGCCGGCATCACAGCTCTGCAGGCATAACCTCTTTCACATCGCACTCCTTAGGGAACTGGACAAATGAGGCTTCTTTTGGCGGCATGCCGAAGAAACTCTCAACATCTTCACCTGCACTTATGCTTGCATGCATGAGAAATCTGTCGGAAAAGGCACCTGAAGGAACAAACAAGGTATACGAAGCCACGCATCACGGCCCGTTCCTTGATACTCCCTGTACTTTCATAGAATTCGGAGGAAGCGAAGCCATGGTTAGCAATCATGAATCGGCAGAAATTCTCGGGCAGGCTTCAATAAGCGCTGCACATGCGATAGCGGACAACGCCCAGGGCTACTCGCATGCCGTAATAGGCGTAGGAGGAAACCATTATCCATCAAAATTCACAAGGCTGGCACTTGAAAAGGACTATGCATTCGGTCACATAATGCCCAGCCACGCTTTTATAAAAGATGGCAACACATGGAATACTGATATGATTGAGGCTGCGGTAAAAAGGAACGACCAGGAAATTGAATTTGCAGTTATAGACTGGAAGAGCCTGGGATCAGAGCTTAGGTCAGCGATTATAGATAAACTTGAAGAGCTTGGTATCGACTATGAAAGGGCGTGATGCATTTGCTATTGTCATACTTGCCTCTGTGCTTATTTACAGTGCCAACGCTCAGTATTGGTTCCAGTTCGGCGCGACAGGGGATCAGGTAACATACCACAATACAGGTGCAGCAGTGACGATACAGACCGTGACCCAACCCTATCTGCAAAACGGTTCCATAGGATTCTGGACAGGCGAAAACCTGGCAAATGGCGCATTCATACAAGTAGGTTATGTGATAGAAAACCAGTCAGGTAACTATCCTTCATATTGCAATCAGTACAACTGCACAAGTACAGAATACCTGAACAAAGGCGATGCAGAATGGTTCTACGAATACTTCCTTCCTAATTCCAATTCAAGCACCTTCATGGGTGCCCTGGGTCCTGATGGTTCAGCTGGCACGAACGGCAAATTCAACCGATACTCATTCTATTATTCAAACGGGGTATGGCACTTCCTATTAAACGGAAACCAGATAGGTACGGTTGATTTGGGAACAGGATCTTCAGGAAGCAATGCACCTGTTGCCTTCGGGGAGATGGCAAACTCGACAGATGCAAACACTCGCATAATGCCGGTGATATTCTCGAACTTCTCTTTCTACAATTCTGCAGGTGATATCTATCCGGTGCCGCACGGCTACTCTTACATAGGTTACGGCGTAGGCAGCGACAAGGCGTTGCAGAATCCGTATGGTGTATCAGAGATAGGCTCAAGGATAAATTATTTCGAGGCAGGCTCCGGGTTGCCGCAGCCAAACAACGGATACCAGCTATGGAACTTCGGCTACTACCTTAAGATTATCTCCGCATATGGTGCCAGTAATTCAACCGCGGAATTTCAGGCTTACTCAAGCCAGCAGATATCCGAGCCAAAGTATGTATATATGGGAAACATGACAAGGGCGGTGTTCGAAGGCTGGTCAGGTACCGGAGCAGGCAGCTATTCAGGACCAGACAATTCAACAGTAATCACAATATCAAGCAATATAACCGAGAATGCCAACTGGCAGCTTCAATACCTGGTAAATGTAACTTCTTCATTCGGAGCGGTAAAAGGCACAGGATGGTACAATGCCGGAAGCCTGGTGAATTATGCAGTTGATAATGCTACCTATTATTACAACAAAACAACAAGGTATGCCTTCCAAAATTGGTCGAACGGGAACAAGAATCCTTTCGGAAGCACATATGCCAATTCCCCATTCAACATCAGTGCCACTTTCATCAAGGAATACTATGTAAACGCAAGCTCAAAGTACGGCAGCATAAGCGGAAGCGGTTGGTATGCATACGGTGCTAACGCAACAGTATCTCTTAGCAATTACACAGTAAAAAGATCAAACTTTTCACAAACATCATTCTACGCATGGAGCAACGGCTCCTCAACGCCATACCTTAATTTCATTGTGACCAATCCAGTAAGCATCAATGCGATATTCAGGAAGCAATACCTTGCCTCTTTTCAGACAGCAGACGAGTACGGGAACAAGGTTTTCCCTTCCACCATATACATAAACGGCAAAGCTTATGGAGACTCAGCCTTCATATTCCCTGACCAGACGTATAACATCACCGGAGTCTATTATGACAACATGAAGATAGCTATGGACCAGCCTATAAGCATAACAAGTAACAGTACGGTATTTGTAAACCTGCCTCTGTACAATGTAAATGCAACATTCACCGATATCTTCGACAATCCTATAAACGCAACTGTTCATGCTGCTTTTGCCAACGGAAGTTCAGAAAACTTACAAGCTACTGACGGAAGAGTATCCTTCACGGATCTGCCATACGGGATGGTAAACCTAAGTACGACCTATGATGGCATAACCGAGTATGCATCGGCATCCGGCGGCACTCAGATAAGGCAGATATTCGTATCTGTATATGATATTGAAGTTCTCATGGCAATAGTCGCAATAGCGTTCATCATATACTTCATATCCAGATCAAGGCTTCATAAGGGTATGTAAAAGGTTATAATCTTTGTAGCTATATGATTTGTGATAAAATGCGGGTCGTAATGCTCATACCTCCAAAGGACTTCAGGGACGAATCGGTATCAAGCATAAAGAACATGCTTGAAAAGTGGGGAGTTGAAGTGGTTCTTGCAAGCTACTCTAAAAAAGAGTGCGTCGGTTCTCACGGTGCCGTATACAGCAGATTCACTAATGCAGGGCATATAAAAGGCAACGATTTCGATGCCATAATTCTGATAGACGGACAGGGAGTGGACTCTTACAAGCTATACGACTTCAGGCCTCTTCTGGAAGTTGTCTCTTCATTCGCAAACAGGGGCAAGATAATAGCAGGAATAAACAATGCAATAAAGATAATCGCAAGATCGAATGTAATATCGGAGATAAAAGTAGCAGCACCTAAGGACCCTTCAACCCGCGATATCATCAGGCTGTATCATGGCAAAGCTTCTGAAAACTACCTGGAAGACCAGAAAAACATAATAACGCTAAGCGATCCGGAAAGAGTAGATGATCTATCAGATCTTCTTTTGAAAAGATTAGGCGCAAGATGAATCCTATTTCCTAGATATAAATTAATCACATAAATCCTTTATCCTGGAGCTTCCAAAACGCATAGTATGCTCCTCCAAGGCCGCCCACGCTTCCATAAAAACCTCCTCCTATTATTAATGACATTGCTGTTCCTAATGCCCCCCAGCCAAATACACTTGTTATTATGAATACATATACCAGCCATGTCTTTTCATCAGATCTAATCACGCTCCTTCTAGAGACAAAAAACCCTATAAACATAAACAATGCCAATAAAGTAGCTATGGTATTTAATGCGATATCCCCTTGAGTGCCTGAAGTATTAGAATAATTTATGGAATATGCTGCCTGATTGTACGCAGCAGTTCCGGGAGTAAGTTCAGTCAGATTCCCATTTACATAAACGAATATGGGAGAGTTATTGTTTATCTGCCGCGGAGCAGGTTGCTGATATGTAAGAAGCGAGCCTATTGTCACTGCTATCAATGACCCTACCACTATCAAAAGAACAAAAGTTTCCAGACTAATTGAAGCCTTATTCGTTATAGGGTCGTCAGAAGGATATTCTGCATCGATCTCCTCGGCTATCTCCTCGTCTGATTCCGGAACAACATCTCCTTCCATATACTCCCTACGCCCGATTCCCTATTACTTGTAAAAAATATGGCGCTCTGCTCCGCATTCGCATGCATACGCAACGTAACCTTTGCCAGAGACCACCCTTACCTTTGCGTTTATTCCAGGGACAAGAAGATTATGGCAAGATCTGCATATCTGCACTCTTATCTCATTAGGTATCCTTATCCTGTAATGTGAGCTTATCTCCTCTGCTATATGCACATATCTCTTTCCAAGTCCATGCATTGGTGAATCAGGATCCATCGATTCTTTGGCAAGCAAGAAAAGCCTCTTTATCCGAAATTCAGCAACCTCCATCTGTACCTTATTTCCCTTCAAGGATTATCACCTCTTCTTATTCCTGAAAAACAGATATGCGCCAACAGCAATCACAATTATTATCACAATAATTGCGTACAAAAGCAGGTTGCCACTCTGCGGCGCAGTACTTGCAATCGTAGTAGCTATTGTAGTATTAACATAAGCGGTTGTCTGTAATGAACTTGTGTTATTGTAAATAGCTGTTGTAGGCTGCGTTACAGGCACTGTGCTAACAGTGCTGACTGAAGTCGTATTTCCATTTATTATGCTGTTTACGGAATTCTGTAAGCTCAGATAATCAGCATACGCGGTGCTGTTAAGTATGGTTACGTTAACGACCTCTGTAAAGTTTGACGGGTTTCCACCAACAGCCCTTAACTGTATCGGATAAAAATTATTAGGAGTATATTTTGTCGGTGCAATAACTATCTGCCCTACAAAAGGCGGATAACCGCTGTTGTTCAAAAGTTTTACGCTCATGTTATATTTCGTGAACGAACTCTGGTTCAGCAATTCCAGAGTTGTATAGCTGCTTACATTTGAAAGGGGATAAACAACGAAGTTAACGTATTTAGTCTGATAATTGGGCATAACGAAGGATGTGTTTACCAGTATAGTGGAGTAGCCTGTTGTCTGATTAGTCGAATTAGTCCCAGCACCATACGCCGTAACTGTAAAGATGCATACAAGAAGAATTGCCTGATACACTGAAAAGCGCATAATACCAGGTATATCTGAAATCCCAATTTTAAATAGGTATCGTATCGTTCAGAACAAGCCAAATCTTTTCTTAGATCCGTCTTTACGCTGCTCTCCAATCTCCTTCAACCTCTCCATAAGCTCTCTCTCTTCCTTTGAGAGATCCTTTGGCACTTCTATATTGACTACGGCTATTTCCTCTCCTATAGCACTTCCATTGAACCTCTTTATTCCTTCTTCCCTGAGGAATATTCTCTTTCCCTGCTGCGTACCCTTTTCTATCTCTATCTGCTTATCCCCATGGAGCAGAGTAGGTATGGGAACCGTCCCCCCAAGTGCAGCTATGTAAAACGGCACCTTTATGTCAACCATGACGCTGTCACCGTTCCGCTTGAAGGTGCGGTGTTCAAGCTCTCTTATCTCTATATAGAGATCGCCATTCCCATCCTTTCCAAAGTCTCCCATACCTTCAAGGCGCAGCCTCATGCCATTCGTAACCCCTGCAGGCACTGCAACCTCTACATTCTCAGATGCAAGAACCCCTCCTTTTCCTGAGCATGTTTTGCACACTTTATCGTAATACTTTCCCACGCCTCTGCAATCTTCACAAGGAGTAACGGTGTTTATGCTGCCAAACATGGAGCGCTGCTGCCTGCTTATGTAACCCGTGCCCTTGCATCTCGGGCACTTAACGGGCTTCGAACCGGGCTCTCCTCCAGTGCCAGAACAGCGGGAGCACTCCTTAAGGTGTTTTATGATTATCTTCTTCTTTGTGCCTCTTGCTATCTCCTCAAGCGTAAGGTCCATCCTGTAGAGTATGCTCTGGCCAATATCTTTGTTCTGCCTTGCTCCTCCAAAGAAACTGCCAAAAAGGTCCTCGGATCCAAAGCCGCCGAAGTTTATGTTAAGGCCCATGTCCCTTATTATGTCCTCAAAGTTTACGCCCCTGAATATATCCTCCTGGGAGAACTGCCTGTTGAACATCTCCGGACCATACGTATCATACTGCTTGCGCTTCTCCTCGTTTCCAAGAACTGCATAAGCCTCGTTTATATCTTGCATCCTGGTCTTAGCTTCATCGCTCTTGTTTATGTCAGGATGGTTCTTTAGCACAAGCTTTCTGTAAGCTTCTTTTATCTGGGTCTGGCTAGCGTTCTTTGGCACTCCAAGAATGTTATAGTAATCCTTTGCCATCGTTCAACCCTATTTCTGCACTTTGAAATCCGCGTCAACGCTTCCATCTCCTCCCTGCCCTGTATCTGGGCCTGGTTCAGGACCTGCTCCCGGTCCAGGTTCTCCAGTTCCTCCCTGCCCGTACATGCTTCCTCCTATTTTCTGGAGCTCCTCCCTGAGCTTGTCAAGTCCATCCTTTATTCCCTGGTAATCCTCCTTCTTCACAGCATCCTCAAGCTCAGTCTTGATGCTGTTTATGCTGTCTGACACATCGGAAGGTATCTTGTCCTTGTAATCCTTCAGTGCCCTGTCAGTCGTATATATGATGGATTCGGCATCATTCTTCAGCTGTATCTTTTCCAGTAGCTCCTTGTCCTGCTCCGCGTTCTGCTCAGCCTCCGTTATCTTCTTCTCGATATCCTCCCTGTTCATCTTGTTGGGTGCCATTACCTGCATGGACTGCTCCTTGCCTGTTGCCTTGTCCTTCGCATGCACATGCAATATTCCGTTCGCGTCTATATCGAAGGTAACCTCTACCTGCGGCGTTCCCCTTTTTGCAGGCGGAAGGCCTGTGAGCTCGAATCTGCCAAGCTCTATATTGTCCCTGGCAAGGCTTCTCTCTCCCTGCAGTATGTGTATGTCTACAGTAGGCTGGTTGTCCTCTGCCGTTGTGAATATCTGTGTTCTCTTTACCGGTATTGTTGTATTCCTTTCTATGATCTTGGTCATCACCCCTCCCATCGTCTCAAGCCCTAGGGATAATGGAGTAACATCCAGAAGCACAACATCCTTCACCTCTCCGGTAAGCACTCCTGCCTGTATGGCTGCACCGAAAGCTACCGCTTCCATGGGATCGACTCCACGCTCTATCTTCTTCCCAAGCAGCTGCTCTATATACCTCTGAACTATTGGCATCCTTGTAGGGCCGCCGACAAGTATTACCTTGTCTATGTCCTTCGGCTCGAGCTTCGCATCCTTCATGGCCTGCATCACCGGCTTTGTCGTCCTCTCGACTATCTGTATGACAATCTCTTCCAGCTTAGCCCTGCTCATCTGGTATGAGAAGTTAACAGGAGAGTTGTTCGCTCCCATTGCAAGAAAAGGCAGGTTTATGTCTGTAGAGACTGTGGTAGAGAGCTCTATCTTTGCACGCTCCCCTGCCTCTCTCACCCTCTGCACTGCCTGCTTGTCCTTGGAAACATCCACTCCAGTATTCTTCTTTATCTCAGCAAGAAGGAATTCCACTATCGCGTTATCCATATCCGTTCCTCCAAGATGGGTATCCCCGCTTGTAGCCTTTACCTCAAAGACACCTCCGCCGAATTCCATTATGGTTACGTCAAGAGTTCCTCCTCCAAAATCGTATACAAGTATCTTTGCATCTTTTGCTCCCTTGTCTATTCCGTATGCAAGAGAAGCTGCGGTCGGTTCATTCACAAGCCTTATCACTTCAAGACCTGCAATCTCTCCCGCATCCTTCGTGGCCTGCCTCTGGTTATCGTCAAAGTATGCTGGTACTGTTATCACTGCCTTTGTAACCTCCTCTCCAAGGAAGGCTTCAGCATCCTTCTTTATCTTCTGCAATATTGCAGCAGATAACTCCTGCGGCGAATACTTCTTCCCGAATATCTCGTATTTGAAATCCGTACCCATCTTCCTCTTGAATGCGGCTACGGTTCCTTCAATGTTTGCTACTGCCTGCCTCCTTGCCGGCTCTCCGACAAGCCTCTGCCCATCCTTTGTAAATGCGACATAGCTTGGGAAGGACTTTCCATAAAGCGAGGTTCCTTCCGCGCTTGGTATAAGTACGGGTCTTCCTCCTTCAAGTACTGCTGCAGCGCTATTGCTCGTTCCAAGATCTATTCCAATAACTTTCATATCATTCACCATCTTTCTTCTTTTCCTCTTTATTTTCTTCTTCGGTTTTTGTTTGTTCAACATGCTTCTTTCTTGCCACTATGACAGATGCAGGCCTTAGCATTATTTCATTGAATGCGTAACCCTTCCGTACTACCTCAAGTATAGTGCCCTCTTCCTCATCGCTCTCCTCTGCAAGGATTATCTCCTGCTTGTAAGGATCGTACTTTCCTGATACATCAAGCACTCTAAGCCCTGCGGATTTAAGCGTACTTATGAAGTTTGAGTATATGAGGCTTATGCCCTTCGCATGCTCCTGCTTAATGTCCATGTTTCCTATAGCGAGCTCGAACTCGTCTATGACAGGGAGCAGTTTTGCAATTATCTCGGCCTTTCCCTTGTCAGAAGAGGAATTCAGATCCTTTGCAACACGTTTCTTGTAGTTGTCGAATTCAGCTGCAAGCCTGAGCATCCTGTCCTTAAGGTCGGCTATCTCTTTCTCAGGCGAACCTTCCTCTGCCTTTTCATTCTTCTCAGGTTCTGCCCTTTCTTCTTTCTTTCCATCCTCTGTTTCCTGCATCTAAATTACCCTCAAATAAACTATCCATCTTCTGTGCGAACTCCATCATGCGGCCAAACTCCCTGTCTATCTCGCTCTGCAGTTCCTCAAGCGTGCTCTCCATATCTTCTGAGCGCAGATAGTACTTTCTGCCTCTGCGCACCACAAGCCCTGAATATATGAACCTGTTTAGATGGTATATCACAGTGCTTCTTGGAAGTTCAAGCTTCTCATTCAAAACCTTGCTTGTCGTTCCCTCTCCTTTTACGCTTGTCCTGATTATCTCTTTCAGCAGCACAGGCTCTATATCTCCTTTCTCTCCGGACAGGCCGAAGACCCTGCAGAACCAGTCCACAAGTTCCTCAGCATCCTTTCCGGAAGGCCTGCTCACTGTCCTTATAATAATCTTATCTCCAGAGCTCATGAATGTATTACTAGCATGTAATATATAAATGTTTGCTTTTTTCTAATATATATTTGTAATCTTCCAACTTTTATTTGAAAAAGATAAAGATTATATAATACTGATCAAAAAGCATACTGAGCATATGAAAGTTTTATTCATAGTCCATGGCAATGTGCAGGGAGTAGGTTACAGATGGTTGGTAAAGAAAGTTGCATTTAGGAATAACATAAGGGGCAGCGTGAGGAACATGGAAGACGGGAGTGTAAGAATAATCGCCATAGCAGAAAAGGAATCGATGGACAAATTCGAGAAGGAGATTCGTGTTGATATGAAAAACGGGCCTTCAGTGATGCACATAGAAAAATACGAAGAGCACTCCGGAAACTTCCCAAAGTGCCCTGATTATGAAAAGTTCGTCATAGAGAGATGATCAGATAAACAACGGCTCTCCGCCATAATCTTCTAAGAATCTGCTATCCTTCCTTCTGTCTGATATGTTGTTTGAAGCAACATCGGGTCCTCTGTATGCTCCTCTAACCGAGTTGCTGAATTCCATATCCCTGCCGATAAACGCAGGAGCCCCTACTCCGAGTTCATTTTCATAAGGTCTAGTCGCCTTGTTTGCCTTTGTTCTCATGTTATCAAGAAAATAAAATGAATATTATGGTATTTATATCTTATCTCCAAGGTCCTAAAATAAAAGTATAAGCCATGCTGGGAAAATTAACCTTACGCTTCCCTAGTAATCAGTTTTATCACGGTGCCTATCTCTGCAACTACATTCTCATGAGTGCATATCGCCCATTTATTCTCTCTGGCAAGCGCTTCAAGCTCCTTTGACGGATTCAGAGCTACAGGCGTGCCTACCTTGCCCAATACCTTTTCATCAGTAACGGAGTCTCCGAAAGCAAAGCTTCTGCCAAGATCAAATCTCTTCCGCATGGACATAATCACCTCTGCCTTTCTTTCAGCTATGTATCTATCTGCCTTCATCCTTCCTGTATATATCCCGTTTATAACTTCCAATTCGGTACAATACAACTCCTTTACTCCCAAGGCTTTGGCAGCCAACGAGTTAATCTCATGAACTCCGGAAGAGACTACTATTGTAGTGTAGGAGTTGGCAGCAAATAACTCCACCAACTCAAAAGAGGAATCATATATCTTCGGAATAAACCTATCGAATACCTGTTCTGCATGGTATCTTATCCATCTCTCCTCCTTACCGTTAAGTCCATCTCCCCATGCCTTTCCAAGATTGATGCATAAATCATTATAACTCACCTTCCCATTTTGGTAATTATCCATCGTCTGTAAAATAATCGCATGCTGCTTCTCTGGAAATACTCTTATCTGAGCAAGATAGTTCATGAGTTGAAGCGATGCACTTCCTGAAGCTAACGTTCCGTCGAAATCAAAGAATACTGCTTTTGGCCTGCTTTCAAGCTCTCTTTCCAAGCGCTTACTGTTAACTACCATATAAACAGTATCAGAAGAAAATTCATGGTATTTATATCTTATTGTCAAATCTGACAAAAGCGAGTATCTTCTAAGCACATGCTCAGTTCTTACCGACGTATGTGCTCTTCCATGACGAGGTAGAGGATATGTCTATGGCATTTCCGTTGTATCCGTTTCCGCTATAATCGTTGTAATCGCCGTTGAGTTGCCACCATGCAACAAGATTATTCAGGTTTATCGGGGCACCATTGATTCCCTCTGCAAAAAGCGCATTTACGTCCCCGTAGGAAAGAGTTGTATTGTATATCTGCACATCTGCAGTATATCCGCTATTGTAATAGGCTTCATACTGGCCTGCAGAGTTCACCCAGCAGCGGCACCCAGAAGCATTTACTCCTACATATGCGGTATTGTCTCCGGTCAACGTTACGCCAGGACCGGAAGCCACCAATTTCCCATTCATATAAACGTCTATTACAGAATTGCTTATAGTGACAACCCCGTAGTTCCACGCTCCTGGAGTTGCGTTCTGTGAACTGCAGTATATGTCGCTTGGAATGCCACCGCAGAGATAACCTCCAAGGTTGCTCCCTAACTTATAACCTACTGCAAGCTGCGGATAGTCACCATTAAAGCCTGCTATCACTCCCCCATAACTAACTACCTGACCATCGTAAACTATATTTGGCGGTTCCCAAAACCAAGCCGAGATAGTCAATGGATTTACGGAATTATTCAGATTTGCAACCATGAAATTAGGATTGCATACACTGAGGTCGGGCCATGCGCATGACATATACGCGACGCCTTGCGGCAGGGCGCTGTTGCAAGCGCCTGCAAGGCTTATGAACTGGATCGTAAGTGGACCTTCAGGCCTTATGACGTGACAGGCGCCTCCGGATACCGTGGGGTAAAAGTTCAAAGGATTCAGCAATCCACTCTCAAAGAGCATGGCAAGCACTACTGCTATTATCAGGATTGCCCAGCCCCATGCCATAAGATACTCGAATGCGCTTTGGAGTTTCATATCAATGTAACATATTTAATGGTAATCAATTAAAATATACTGTATATGGACTTCATTTACGTGCTTGGAACTGCCGGGTCTGTAAACCCTAATTCATCAGGAAGCTCAATTCCAATAGCACCTACAATAACCGTGCCGCAGGGAATTCAGTCTCCTCTGCCTCAGTCATTCAACATCGTTATTCTGGTAGTGGTACTGATAATACTGATAATAGGATTCATACTCTACAGGAGGCACCTGAAAAGCAAATACGGATAGTATCAGGTATTGTATGACGAACCGAGTTCAGGCGCAACTGCATTGTGCTTGTGGTCCTGGTTTATGTAGTCCACAAATTCCTCCGCCTTGGCCTTTTCTCCATGAACGGCATAGACATTCTTCAAGCCCTTAAGGGACTTTATGAAGTTTACAAGATGCGGCCTGTCTGCATGCGCAGAGATATGGAAGGTATTTACCTCCAAGCCTACCTTTATCGTCTTATCCTCTATCTGTATCTCCTTCTTACCGTCAAATAACTCCCTTCCCGGAGTCCCGACAGCCTGGTAACCTACAAGAATAAGCTTATTCTTTGAATCTTTTGCGAGTGACTGCAGATAGTTTATCACAGGCCCTCCTGTGAGCATGCCGCTTGTCGTTACTATTATGCTTGATTCGCTGCTGTTTATTATGTTCTTGCGCTCCCCTCTCGTCTTTATGACGTTGAAGTTTGCACTCTTGAAAGGGTCATCGTCATTCATCAGTATTCTTTTCTGCAGTTCATCCCTGCAGTATATGACATTGTGCCTGTGGATGCGCATGGCCTTCCCTATCATACCGTCTATGTGTATGGGAACCTTCTGCAGCCTTCCGGATTTCATATAATCGTCAAGCAGAAGAAGTATCTCTTCCGCGCGCCCTACTGCAAAGCTTGGTACTATTGCCTTGCCCCCTCTTGTTATAGTGTCGTTCAGGCTGTTTACCATGAGGTCCATGGTCACCTTCTCAGGTTTGAAGACATCGTCCTTGCCGCTATAAGTGCTCTCTGTAACTAGATTGTCTATCTTAAGGCCCTGGTTCGATGCAGGCTCAAGCAGCTTGCTTGTAGCAAGGTTGAAATCCCCAGTATAAAGCAGCTTCTCCTTGCTAGATGATACCTCTACCATCCCGCTTCCGAGTATGTGCCCTGCAGTGAGCAGTCTGAACCTGAGGTTCTTTATCCTGAATTCTTCCCCATACTCGACTATCTTGTGCTTCTTCTGCATTGCAGACAGGCCCTGCTTGGTTATCTCCTCAGGGTTTGATATGCGCATATAGTCGCTAATAAGGACGTTCGTAAGCTCAAACGTCGGCTTCGTAGCATATGCATACTTGTCATAACCTATGGAGTATATGTGCGGAAGGTATCCGCTGTGGTCAAGATGGGCGTGGCTCACCACTATTCCATCAACACCCTTCAATGTCTCCTTATCCAATTCTGGATATTCTATCTTCTTGCCGAGCTTTATGCCAGCGTCAAGAAGAACTCTCGTACCGTCTTCTTCTATCATTATACAGCTTCTGCCGACTTCTCCGGCAGCGCCTAGGAATGTAATCTTCAATTCATCACCGAATTATCTTCTTCTTTCTTGCTTTCTTCCTTGTTTATTATGGCGATGTCTGCAATGCTTATCTCCTGCGGCTTCTGCTGGTGCCTTCCCTCCCCATGCTGAGGCTCCCTCCTTCTTCTTTCGCTGCCGCTTATCCTTCTCATCTCGTTGTAATAATCATCGAGTTTTTTGTTGGATTCCTTAAGCTGTTCGACCATCGTCTCTATCTGTTTGTTCATCTCTTCTATTCTCTTGTCTATGAACTCTACCTTCTTCTTCAATCTGTAGCTCTTTGTTGCTTCGTTTAGCTCCTGCTCAATCGCATTTCTCTTCCTTACAAGATCCCTTTCAGCATCCAGGGTAAATGCCTCTGTGGATATCCTGAAATCAATCTCATTCTTCCTCTTCCTCAGATACCTTATGTCCTTTGTCTTCTCATGGCTGATCTGGGCAAGCTTCGATACAGCTGCCTTCTCGTCAAGCTTGTAGAGGAGCCTGCGCTTCGTAGCCCTTATCATATTGGCTATTGAAGCTCCCTTCTTCCTCTCCTCATCTATCTGCTTCCTGATCTCCTCTACCTTATCCTGCTTCTCGCTCTTATGAGGTGTAGGCGCCGCTTCTGCAGCCGCCTTGTTGTTTCCGTTCTCTTTTTCGCTCAGTCTATCGCCTGCTTTGACAAAAGTAGCTTGTAAACATCTATCAGTTTGTCTGTCATCTTCTCCGAAGAGAAATTGCGCCCTGTACTAAGGGCATTTTTAATATAAGGTTTAGTATCATTTAAAACCTTATCTATTTTTTTAGCGCAGTGCCTGTAATCCCC
>JAJZKU010000024.1 GCA_021850705.1 Microcaldota archaeon | reverse complement strand
CAGAAAAGATCCGAAGGGAAGACGGCTATCTATATTTCCTCGGAAAGGATGGCGCAGTCTGGAAGACCCCTATGAAGAATAATCCGCGAGGTAGAAAGGCCCGAGTGAGCGAAGAGAAGGTAAAGAGGCAGGAAGGCTATCTCTACTTTATAGACAAGAGCGGATACGTAGCAAGGACAAAGATGAATAGGAAGGGAAGAGTTGCAAGAAAGAAAAGAAGATAAACTCTTCAGATTGTTTTTCTTTTCTTTTTTTCTTTTTCTTATCCTTTTTACTTATTTACCAGATATGGCAAGTTTTTAATACCTGCACGTATATCTGTTTTCAGTAATAGTGTGTTTTATGGAACCCCGCACGTTGATAATAATTGCAATAGTTGTTGTGGTAATAATAGTGGCATATGTGCTGATTTCCAGCCATGGAAGCGGTTCGAAGAGCACCACGACGGTTACTGGAGGAGAGATAAACGGCACCACGAGCATGACTATTCCCCCGTATATAACCACTTATAACGCATTGGCAAGCAATAACTTCACTAATATAACAGGTGTAGACATAAAGATCCAGTATACAGGTCCTGCAGAAGTAAACGGGGTTACGTGTATAGGAATATCAAGGGCATACACGTTGAGTCAGGGAGGTCGCATGAATGCATTTGCAAATTTCACATTCTCCTTCTATATATCCACATCCTACTGCAATTACACCATAACAAATATAGGCATAAACAACAAGGGATTCAAACTGATATACGAACAGCCTCCGTTGCCATACACCATGCCTGTGGGATCACAGATACAGGAGGGCATCTTTGCAAAAGCTCCTGGGTACAATTTCACAGGCCCATTATCGATAACCGTTTATGCCAAATGATAATGCTAGAAAATGGAGCTAATGCACGTTCTTGTTTAGACGCATATCCTGAACTTGTCCTAGCAGGGCATATGGCCTCTTTACGCTATCGCTTATCTCCATGCCAGCTATCCCTGCCTTTATCTGGCCTGAATCCATAGCCTTTGAGCAGACAGTTATATTATTGCCTGATGCGATGGAGGATCTAAGGCTGTAAACGTTGAATCCTGATGCCGACATTGCAGTCGTATCGATGCTCTCCATAGAGTTTATGGCAAGCAGGCCTTCCTTTGAAAGTATATTGTAGGCGTCTTCGTAGAATTCATTGCTCATGAATGCTTCTGGCACCTTGCTGCCCTTGAAAGCGTCCAGTATGATTAAGTCATAATGCGAATCAGCTTTCTTTACGAATTCTGCCCCGTCTGCAACTATGATCTTGGCGTTGCCCATGTCAAAATGCTTTGCTGCCAGTTCAGCTATGCCAGCGTCTATCTCCACAGCGTCTATGCTTGCATCCTTATAGAATGCGGTTATCTGCCTGGAAATGGTTCCTCCTCCCAACCCTATCAGGAGTATCCGTGGCTTTGAGTACAGACCAGGCAGAGGCATGAATAGATCCCAATAGTTGTTCGTGTAATAATTGTCATCGTTTGAGATTGAGTATATTGTGCCTATCCCATGGCACATCATAGTGACCCCTTTCTTCCTAAGGACAAGTACACTTCCCTTCTGTTCAAGAACCTGCCAACCGTCTATCACGTATGCAAGCCTTGTAAGAACATCTGCCATTTTTCCCATTCAAGCATCTACACTCTAGCTTTGATACAAAGCTATAAATAATTTATTGCATATTAAATATTTAAGGAAGGACATACGGTCAGTATAGGAAAACAGGCATTAGGAGTAAGGTGGGATAATGGCAATTGGAAACAAGGAGAATAGGATGAAGGATGGCAATGTAGTCAGGTTGTATAACAGAAAGTTATACAACGAGAAGGTAGCCTTAGGCAGCAATGAGGATGAAAAGGCAGCTACCTACATACTTCTTGCACGCGGATATGAAGAGAGGCTCGAGGACCCGTTGTATAAGAAGTTCCTCTCCATGAACAGCAGCAATTCCAATGAGTTTATCAATAGCGCATCCAGCGGATGGGAGAAGGCAGGAGATTACGCTGATGACAGCACAAAAAGGGCATTTTACTACAAGAGGGCGCTGCGCTTTGCCAGTGACCTGCCTGATGAGGACAGAAAGGCAAAGGAGCTGCGCATAGGCCTCAAGTTAAGGAAGAGTAGTAGCACAATGCCGAAGATTGAGAAGAGCGATACTGTTACCGATATTAACGTTTATAGGAAGAGTAAGGGGGAGAAGAGTCCTGAACCGCCCAAGATTCAGGAGCATAGAAGAGCATAAGTAGTGCCATAGGGATATGCATGGCTGACGCTCAGATAGTGCATTTGTACCACAGAAAGCTTTACAACAGCGATATAGACAGGCTGCTCAGGGACGAAGATAAAAGCTCGAAGACCTACAGGTTATTTGCACTTGGAGATGAGAGCAGGTTACTTGACCCGTCCAAACGCAGGCAGATAATAAAGAAGGGGCTTGGGTTGAAGCTTCTCAGGGATATATCAGAGGGATGGGAGAAGGCAGGGGATTACGAACGTGATGTCAGCCTTAAGAGATGCTTTTATGATCATGCGATGAACGCTGCTGAGATACTCTCGGTGAAGGGAGAGGTAGCAAATGAGCGCAGAATACTTATCAAGATAAAGAGAAGCGGTATTGCAGACATTTCTGGTTATAAGAAGAGAAGGAAGAACCATTACCTTGACACTGAAGCTGCAAAGAAGCTAGGAGAGAGCATAATCTGAAAGTGACTGGATTATGATTAACTGAATCCTGCATGGCTGACGCTGTTCTTCTGGAAAATAAAAAATAGGTAAGGAGAAGGAGGCTTGTTTTGTGTAATGCGTTAGTTGCGGTGCGCTCACAGGTCGCGTTAGCTCCCTGCTTACACGCCCGCCCTATCAAGGCCATGTACTATGGCCGCAC
>JAJZKU010000012.1 GCA_021850705.1 Microcaldota archaeon | reverse complement strand
TTCCTATTGTTCCATTCACATGCAGAGCTTGAGCATAAGAACAGGAACTTTGCCAGGTTTGTATTTGCAAGATAGCTGCTGAGTATGTATGCGCCAGTTATGTTTACAGGATAGCCCTGTCTTGGAACGTTCGAATACATTATGACAAGCATATTTCCGCTTGTTTGGTTGAAGTATGTGGGTTTTATAACGCTGAAATTTGCATTATCCTGATTGTATAGGACTACGGTTGAGAATGGTGATATCTCTTCTTGTCCTGTTTGCAGTGTCTTGTATATTATATATGACTTGAAGTCTGTTATGGAATTATTCCTTGGTATCGATGTTACTACGTCTACCCCTTGGGAGTTTGAAAGCTGGAAGAGTTCGGTTGTAGAATTGAAGTTCTCTGCAAATTGGTCGAGGAGAACAGAACCGTATAATGAAGCATTTGTAGTGAGGTTTGATTCTATGTATATGCCCTGTGTTTCTACCATCCACGTGTATCTTGCAATAAAATAGCCCGGTTTCCCGTTTATCTTGCTGGAGAGGAACTGTGGATCTGAACTTGAATTGAAGAGCCATACTGCGAATGGGTCTGCCTTGCTTCCGTTCTGCGAACCTACGCTGTCTGTAACGCTTGTCCTGTTTGCCCAACCCTCGACTACGCTCCCGTCAGGCCATAGGGTAAGAACAGTAGCATTTGCAGGAGAATTTGCCTTAAACCATGTCATTGCACTCAGGAACTGCGGGTTTATGTTGTCTGCCTGTGAAAGATTATTTGCATATATTCCGCCTACGTACATGAGTACGATTATGAATGATATTAGTAATACCGCTCCGACAGCCAGCGTAGCGTATTTGGCATGTATCTCATGCTTGTCGTGATGATTTGCTTCGTAATAAAGGTATGCAGGGTATGCAAGTGCAAGTACCAGGAATAATGCAATAGTAGGCACGAGTCCGAATGTGGAGATATAAGAGAACATGTCAATTGAGTTTGCAGCAGAGAAAACTAAGCCTATTATGAGAAGTATCTCTAGCAGCACCATAGTATACTTAAATTGTGTTTTTGATGAGCTTCTCACAAACGATAGAAGCCAGTATACTGTATATGCCCCGAATATTGCAAGAGGCACGGATATCAGTGAATTGAACCTTATTGCATTTATTTGTAGATACGCAGTAGCGGCAAAGTATGCCATTAGTATAAGCATGCCAGGATTTATACCGAATACTGCCTTGGCCTTTCCTTTCATATATCCTCCTGAGTCGAAGACCTGCATGAAGAGATAGGGAAGCATCAGGAACATCATTATTATCCATATTACTGCTCTTGAGATTGTTGTTGCCGCGGTACCGAGATACATTACAATTGTCATCGGCGTTATGAAGAGGACATTGCCAAAGCTTGCATAAAGGAAGGCTTGAGTAGGTGGCTGCAACTCCTGTATTGTAGCGGCGAAATTGCTGGTTATTATGAATCCGTTTCCTACGAATATCGCATATATGAATGAATTATCAACTACATATATTATTGCGAACGCTGCAGCAAAGATCAGTGCTGCAAGTATGAACCTTGACAGAGGAGATCCGACAACGGATTTGTACTTGTGGGCATTTTCAGAGAGATACTTTGCTATAAACCATCCGATTACCACAATCGCTATTATAGACAGGTTATTAACTCCTGTAAAGGTCTGACGGGTAAAGAATCCGAATGAGATGTATATGTTTACAAGTATGTACCATATTATAAATGCAGCTATAAGATATTTGGAATCCTCAAGAAGCTCCTTCTTGTCGAATATGAATGAGGCGAATATCACAAGCATCATCATTATCATGAAGACGGCTGTTGCAAATGGCGCCCCGTTCCAGACATAATTGGACAGGCTCAGGAAGACTGCAGAGAGTATTGCGTATGCCATTTTCTTTTTGTCAAATTGTATTTTTGATATCTTATGCCTGTGCTTTTCCTCTGAAGGCTCTTTCATGATAAGGGCTGCGAATATCAATGCTATTATCAGAAAGATTGTAACAAAGCCATCTCCCCTGTATATAAGCGCACTCGTTCTTGCGGCATCTCCCATGCTAAGCGCAACAAAGAGCATTGATAGTATGCCGAAGAGTTTGTCTTTCGTTATCATCCTTGAAAGAAGGTATGCACCTATAACATCGAATATTCCGAATAATACCGGAACTAGGCGCATTACATCATAGTAGCTTATCCCAAAGAACTGCAGGAAGAAGTATGGGAATAGGGTTACCCAGTAAAGACCTTCCGGCTCAAGGACCACTGTAGGGGATGGATAGCCCGATATGTGAAGCACATGGGGCACTATGAAATTGTTGTTTACAGCTGCCCTTATTACAGAGAAGTGGTAGAAGCCATCGGGCTCATAGAAGCCCGCATCTCCCAGCATAGTCGTTCTGTATATTATCGTCAGGTATATGATTGCTATCGTTATTACAAGGAAGATGAGAAATTGCACTCTCCTTGATTCTAAAACCTCTTTTAATCCCATGTCTTACTCCTTTAAGTCTTTGGAAAAGTAATTAAAATTACAGAAATTTTATGATGTGCAAACATTAAATAGGTTTATGCAGCTGCTTTGTCTCTGGCTTTCTTGCAAAGACAAGGTATGCAGTATGCCATAGCCCTTTTGTAGAGGGGCGCATGCCTTCTTTCCTTACCAGCATATCTCTTACTATTACTTCTACTGTATGAACATCTGAGAACTTCAGCTTCTCAAGCTTGGAAGCGAATCTCTGCACCTGTTCCATATGCGGCAGATAGCCGACAACCGTACCCCCTTCTGCGAGTGCCTTTTTTGCATTTGCCAGCGCTTTTTCGGAAGAAGGCAGATCCAATACTATAAGGTCAAGATTCTTTTCGTATATCTTTTTGAATACGTCTTCATTCCTGAACTCTATGTTTGTCAGTCCGAGCATGTTTGCGTTCTTTTCTGCTATGGCAATGAATTCCTTTCTTAGATCGTAGCTGTAGACCTTGTCGCAGATTCTTGCAAGCGAGACTGCAAGCCAGCCACTACCTGTGCCTGCGTCCATGCATGTGCTTTCTTTGCTTATTCCGGAATATGCGATGATTATGCCTATGTCCTTTGGCAGCATCACCTGCGGACCTCGCTTAAGTTTTCGATACATCTTCGGGTATATAAACATTTTATTCACTGGTTTTTGCAGCCTTCTTCACCTTTCTCTTTTTTGAATCTGCTTTTTTCGGGGCCTTGCGTGCAGGAGCTTTCTTCGCTGTTTTCTTAACAATAGGCGTGTCTGCTTTTTGCGCTGCTCCTTCCTGTTCGCTCTTTATCTGCGCTGCTGTCTTCGGCTTGCCCCAGTCCTTCTTAGTCTCACAGTTTGGATCAAGGCACATCTGGAAGACGCGCTTCCCTCTCCTGAATACCTTTACTATAGGCGTACCGCAAGATTCGCATGTCTTTCCCGTAGGCTTTACAAACGAATACTGTGGCAGCGGGTAAGAGAGCTGGCAGTTGTTGCACTGCACGAATGACTTGCCCGCAGTAGACCTTCTCACTATCAGATCTCCGCCGCACTTGCACTTGCCTATACTTGCTTCCATCTCGCTCTTTTCAAGGCCCATTGACAGCCTCTTCCCTATCTCGGCCTGCTTCTCCTTGAATATGTTCGTTATTTTTGTTATTATGTCCTTCCCTTCCTTTATCACCGTCTCGCTTTCGAGAGTTCCTTTTGATATGCTGTCCATGTCCTCTTCCAGCTTCCTTGTCAGCTGTTCGTCGAGTATATCAGGGCAGTATGAGTGAAGTGCATCGTATATGCTCATTCCGAATCCCGTAACCTCTATCTGAGAGTTCCTTATGTACTCCCTCCTGAACAGCGTGTCTATAATCTCTGCCCTTGTTGCCTTTGTTCCCAGCTCCTTTTCCTCTAGAGTGGATATGAGGCTTGCCTTGTTGTATCTCCTTGGAGGTTCGGTCTTAAGCGCTCTTGATTCTATCTTTTCAACAGGATGAAGGTCTCCTTTGCCAAATTCAGGAAGCTCTCTTGTCTTTGGATTATAATATCTGTATATCTCTATCCATCCTTTCTTGAGAAGCCTTGATCCCGAAGCCCTGTACTTCTCGTCGCTTATGTCTATTACCACCTCGTTATTCTCCGTAGATGCGCTCTCCGCAAAGCATGCGAGGAACCTTCTTGTTATAAGGTCGTAAAGCTTTTGCTCCTCTGCAGTCAGCTTCTTCGGCTCTTCGCCAGTAGGATATATTGCAGGATGGGCTTCGTCTGCCTTCTTTCCCTCTATAGGCTTGAACCTGTTGCCATTTATCAGCATCAGTGCGTCTTCCTTGTATCCCTCAATCTTTGAGAGCATGTTGAGTATGCTCCTGAAGTTCAGCGTGAACGGAAGCTTCTGCGAACTTGTTCTTGGATATGAGATGTATGAACGTTCGTAAAGCGACTGTGCAACAGCAAGTGTTCTGGAAGGGTCCATCTTGAATACCCTGCTCGCTTCAAGCTGCAAAGAGGTAAGATCAAATGGGGGGAATGGCCAATGCTCCTTTATATTTTTCTCTACCGATTCGACCTTGGCTTCCTTCCCTGCGTTATTTATTATCGATTCTGCTTCCTTCGCATCGAAAATAGAGCCTCTGATGGATTCAAATTCAGTGCCGTTTACAAATGCGAATATCTTCCAGTAATCCTTGGGAGAGAAGTTCTTTATTGCAAGTTCTCTCTCAGCAAGAAGACCTAACGCAGGCCCTTGCACTCTGCCTATGCTCAGTATCTTCTTTACTCCTTGAGTGGATATCGCCCTCATCAATGACCTTGAGAGGTTTATCCCCCACATCCAGTCAAGCTTGTGGCGTGCCTCACCTGCATAGAAGTTCTCGAAATCGAAATCAGATATGCTCTCGTAGGATTTGACAAGGTCGGGCTTTGTAGTAGTCGAGAATTTCATTCTCTTTACGTTTGCCTTTGGCAGCTCTGAGTTGACATTTGAGTTTACCACATACTTTATCAGGTTGCTGCCTATTACCGTACCCTCTATATCGTAGTCGCACGCATTTATGTAGAACGAGCACTTTTTGCCTACCGCGTATATCGTATCTATGTATTTCTTAGTGAAGTATGCTGATTTGTTAACCTTGTACGACTCTACCCATTCCACATCAAAGACGGGAACGTCTGAATCGCTGCGCTGCTTTATGGTGAAGAGATGACCTGCAGCCGCCACTATGTAGAGAGTGTCGTCGCCTTTCTTTATTTCATAGTATCTCACACCGTTAGTAACATATGAGAGCGGCTTGCCATCATCTGCCAATGAGTAAGCTATCCTTATCGCTACACTTGGTTTTTCTGCTATTATCAGTTTGTTAATTCTACCTACCTTCTATCTTCTTTTAGGCTTTTTTTGCTTTGTACGTCTCTTTTGTCTTTGAGGAGCGCTTTCTTTATAAGTTATATTCCTTGAAAGATAAAGACCTGCTATTATTGTAAGGATTACGCATATATAGAAAACTACCGGAGAATTCAGTATGAATGGTGATGAGATTATAGCCACTATTCCCAGTGCCACTACTATTAACGATACTGCCATAAGCTGCTGCTCACTGTTTATGTAAAATTTCATATACTTATCAATTTCAAGATACTGTTAAAAGTTATAATAGTTTATGCTATGAAGATATTCGGCAGGTATTGGAATGGACACTCTTTTAATAGTATTAATAACCTTCATAGCCGCTTTCTTTGCAGCTCTTGCACAGTACTTCTTCAAGGGAGCTCTGCCAAAGTTTGGTTTCAATCTTAAGGAGATGCTCGGGCTTTTCAGGAATAAAGGGGTTATTACAGGCATAATAGTTTATCTGATAGGATTGGGCTTCTACCTCTATGCGCTCAAGTCTGGAGAGCTCTCGTTCGTCTATCCGGTCTTCTCGATAATATTTGTCTTCGTTGCACTGATAGGCATGGTGAAGTTCAAGGAGAAGCTTGGACTTAAGAGGATCTTGGGCTTAGCGCTGATAATAATAGGCATAATTGTTATAGCACTCACTTAGATGATATTATGAAAAAGGATAGCAAGCTGTTTTACATTGTTCTTCTCGTATTCAGCACATCATTGGGAGGCATCGGCCAGTTCCTCTTTAAGGAAGGTTTGCTACAGCCTGCCATTTATCTTGAGGTATTGGTAATAGCCATAGGCGTACTCGTCTATGTAATATCTACGGCCATATACTTCTATACTCTGGCAAGAACACACCTCAGCTGGGCTTATGGTTTTGGAGGCATAAGTTATATTGTAGCTGAACTGCTTGCATACTTTGTACTTCTTGAACCTGTAGGCATAACAAGATGGATAGGCGTTCTGATAATAGCGATAGGTACTGCACTTGTCGGCCTTAGCTGATAAGAAGCTCTTTTTATCCTTTGTACCGATTATATATAGGTTGGATGCTGCCCGAATGGTTGAGCGTAAAGCCCGCAACGACGGAAAGATATGCACATATTAAGGATAGGGTTAGAGAGCTCTCTTTGCATACGGTTTGCGTCGAGGCGCAGTGTCCTAACATAACAGAGTGCTGGTCAGGAGGCACGGCCACGTTTATGGTACTGGGAAGCAGATGCACACGCGGCTGCAGGTTCTGCGCGGTTAGCAAGAGTGCAATCGGCAACGCCATTGACATGGAAGAGCCAGACAAACTTGCCGCAGTCATCAAGGAGTGGGGATTGAGCTACGTAGTAATAACATCAGTGGCTAGAGATGATCTTGAAGACCAGGGATCGCTGCATTTTGCAGCTTGCATAAATGCGATAAAGGAGAGATGTCCGGAGACGATTGTAGAAGTGCTGATACCTGATTTCCAAGGAAATGAAGAATTTCTGAAGAATGTTGTTGATGCGAGGCCCGACGTAATAGGAAACAATATAGAGACAGTTGAGAGGCTGAGTAGAGAGGTAAGGGACAGGAGAGCAGATTACTGGCAGAGCATAGAACTTTTGAAAAGAGTAAAATTACTTGACAAGAGGATATACACAAAATCTGCAATGATGCTTGGGATAGGGGAAATGCATGATGAGGTAGTGCAGAGCATGCGTGACTTAAGAACCGCCAAAGTTGATTTTGTTGCGATAGGGCAGTACCTAAAGCCAAAAGGCCATCATCTTGAGGTTAAGGAGTTCATAAAACCGGAGATTTTTGAGGAGTACAGAAAGAAGGGCATGGAACTTGGCTTCAGATATGTTGCCTCAGGTCCGTTTGTAAGGAGCTCTTACAGAGCAGGAGAGCACTTTATATCGAATGTTGTGAAGGCAGATAGCACTCATTGATGCAACAGGTATGTTGAACCCCTCCAGGTTATCCTCTTCATCATTCGTGCAGAGATCAAATTATAGGCATATATGAACGGAATCAACATTACTATCAATGCTATTGCAGGATCTGAACTCTTTGCCCTTGCATAAGACCTTTTCCAGCTTACGGCAAGATGCGCAAAGAGCAGCAGGAATATAGGAGAGAGGTATATGGAGAGCAACGAGGCGGATACCATGACGAATATCTCTGAGCAGTAGAAGAACATGCCTCTCTTGAAATTGTTGCTGTAGCCCAGAAGAGTCAGAGCTGTCTGTCTGTTAGACCACTCTGTGAATTGTTCAAAGCTGTCATTTGTCTTTACAACAGGCTGCGCTTCCTTAACATACGCGATTCCCATTCCCTTCCTTTTGCATATCTTCGTAAGAGTAATATCATCTGAAACCGAGTACTTGGAATTGATGAGATAGAACTGCTCCTTCTGTCCCATCATATCCTTCCTGAAAGCCATTGTGCCTCCCCATGCAAATCTGCTTGACGGATTTTCAAGAAGATTCTCTCCTACGAAATTCCATACCATCTTGACCTTCGGCCAGAACCCTTCCATTGGCTGGAAGCGTGGATACGTTGTTGATATGCCGATGCTCTTATCAGATAACGGTGCGATTATACTGCTGAGCCAATACCTGTTTACCGTTATGTCAGAATCAGCAATTACGTAAGCCTCGTAGTTCCTAAAATGCTTCAGGGCAGATGCTATTGCTTTTACCTTGCCACTAGCTCTTCTGCTTCTAATTTCTGATATGATGTATGATATGTCTGCCTTTTTTATCAGATGCGTGGCCTCGTCATTCTCTGAGTCAACAACTGCAATTACCTTATACTTTTTGTAACTCTGGTTTTTCAACGCAAGTAGATTCTGATAAAGGCTTATGTCCATACCTTTGCACGGAACTATTACCAGGGTTTTAGGGGCATACTTTTTCTTATAAGACTCCTTCTTCCTGAATAATCTTGCAGAATCTATGGATAATAGCATGATGGCAGCAAGAACTGCAAGCAATCCCAATACTTCAAAGAATAGATCTGGCATGGAGATACCTTAATTAAGATAATTTATTATACTATTTTAAGCTGTTTGTATGTACAACACTTTCCAGACGATAATAATACCTGGAATACTGGCATTTGTTGCCGCATATTTAGGGATAAGTTTCCTCATGAGGTACCTCTATTCCGCAGGGATAGTTGCAGAAGACCGGAACAAGGCAAAAGTGGTGAAGTTGCCGAGCAGTGCAGGACTAGGTTTCGCCTTAGGCATAGTAATAGGCATACTTGCATATACGTTTGGCGGATCATTCATCTTCAAGCCTGTAATAAATCTTTCTATACTCCTTTCTGTTGCGCTATCCATAATATTGATAACGCTGGTTGGATTCCTTGACGACATAAACGTAAAACAGGAGCGCGTTAAGAGCACAGGAATGATGGACATAAGGGAGGGACTTAAACAGTGGCAGAAACCTATATTGACCGTATTAGGGGCACTTCCGCTGATGGCTATAGACGCAGGAGTACATACTATAGAACTTCCTTTTGTAGGAGTGGTAAGCCTTGGTCTGATATATCCGCTCATACTGCTTCCTCTTGCAGTAATATTCGTATCTAATTCAGTTAATCTTCTAGGCGGCTTTGACGGATTGCAGCCTTTGATGGCTCTTGCTGCTGCGCTAGGGCTTCTTGCATATAACATAATGTTCGGCACATATATGGGCGCATTCCTCTCAGCGCTTCTGAGTGCAGCGCTCCTTGCAATGCTCCCTTTCAATCTTTACAAGGCAAAGGTGGTTCCTGGGGACAGCTTCACTTATGCAGTAGGGGCAACGCTTGTTGCAATAATGGTTATGGGCAATTCAGAGGCCTTTGGAATAATAATATTCATACCTTGGATAATAGAGTTCCTGCTGCATGCGAGGAAGAAGTTCAAGGTTACTGATCTTGGAATAAGGCAGAAGGATGGGAGTTTCAAAGCTCCTTATGGCAGGAAGATATACAGCCTTACTCATGTTGTAATGAATCTGAAGAAAAAGGCTACTGAGACCGATGTTGCATACTATTTAACGGCACTTGAAGTAGTGTTCGTAGTATTGGCATTTGCGATGAAGCTTTCAGGCCTGCTGTGATTCTGGATCCTTATTAATAAGCAGAGGTGCTTTTGTCAGGCAGGCTTCCCTTAAGCAGTGCCATGTTCTCCGATATGCTGTCATCCAGCTCCTTATCATCAAATAATGCAAGCAGTATATCCTCGCTCTTTATCAGCTTCCTTCCAGCATGCTCGGCATACTTTATAGCTTCCTGGGCTATTGAGTCTGCAAAGTTCTCCAGCTCCATCTCAAGATCAAGAACCGCATCCTCTGAAATCCGTTCCGCACCAGCTTCTCTTATGAACTGCTCCACATCATATAGACTGAATTTTCTATTTCCCGCCTTTCCCAATCACTCACCAAAAGTAAAGTGGTATATAGTTTGTAGCAAGCTTTAAAAGGGTTATAATAGGGCATGAATAGTGGCATAACACGGCTTATTTGTACCTTAAAAGTGCGCCTATTCCCCCGAATCCCATCATGAATTGCTTGCCGTAAGAGCTCTCTTCAGATACGAATATTGTTTCTGTGCCATTATGGTCCGCTTCTTCTATAAGCTCCTCTATGGCATCCTCTTCCTTGACTATCTCCAACTTGCCTCCGCAATTATGCTTCTGCTGGCGCTCCTTTCCGATCTCCATGGCTTCTATCATCGTGCCGTCATTCGTGCACTTGTATGTTACCCTTGTTATCTCAAGAGCCTCGCTTATTATCAGCTTCGATGCCTGGTCCGATTCAACCGCAGCCTTGGTATTAGCATAACCGTGCACTGCCAGACCGTTCACTGCAGTTTCCTTTATGAAACGTTCTATGATTGTGCGTTCCTGTGCGGCTTCCTGCTCCTTCAGCAGATCTGAGGCTTTCTCAACCAGTTCATGAAGCCCGAACTCGTCAGTGTACCCCGTATCATAGACTCCGAGCAGTTTTACCTGGTAGTTGAGCTTGTTTGCCTTCGCAAAACCTTCCTTTGTTGGTCCTGGGCCGCCAAGAATCACCCCTTTCGGGGCGAATCCGTTCTGCTCGCAGTAGCTGTTTATTACCTCCGCAACTCTTGTGTGATACTCGCCTATGCTCTCTTCTATTCCGCGTGCATACCTGCCTGCAGACTGTCCTCCCTTTCTCACTTTGGCATGGACCATCGAGTTTAGCTTCTTTATAACCTGTATGTGGTGACCCTTCAGACTGGCTATTGTAGCTTCGCGTCCATCCATCACTACAAGCACATAGACATCTTTGTTTGACATCATCGCTTCAAGCGGTTCAAGCAGGAATGTCGAATCGCATCGGTATATGTTAACCTTTAGCGGAGATGGAGGTTCCATAGAAAATAACTCTATCTCGCTCCTTCCTGGATTATCAGATACGTTTCCTGCGAATATGGCTATCCCGTTCTCAGGTGTTCCCTTGAATAGCTTTAGGTATTGTATTATCTTGTCAAGAGCGCTCTGCACGTTTATCCTTACTGATTTTGACTTTATGTTAGATGACTGGCTGTACTCTTCCCGGAGCTTTGCCGTCTCTTCTGAAAGCTGGAAGCCTGCAGGTATGTATACGCTGATAAGTTCTGTACCATAGCCCCTTACGCCCTTCAGCTTCCTTATCTCCTTGTTTATACTGTACTCATTCTTCATTTCAAAGACCGTTTTGTTTTTACTGCTTCCTTATCCTCTCCTTGCCCATGTACTTGACCAGTGCATCTGGAATTCTTACGGTGCCATCCTCATCAGCATAGTTCTCAACTATCGCAACTATCGCCCTCTCTATTGCAAGAGCAGTAGAATTAAGAGTATGCACGTACTTCCTCTCTCCCGCCTTGTCGTACTTTATGTCAAGCCTTATTGACTGCCAATCTGTGCAGTTGGAGCATGAGACCATCTCTCGATATTTGTTCTGGACAGGCATGAATGCTTCCAGGTCGTATTTCTTTGCAGCAGTCGTGCCTATGTCTCCAGTACAGATATTGACTATATGATAAGGTATGCCTAGTTTCTTGAAGAGCTCCTCACTGTTTGCAATCAATTCATCGAATAGCGTATAGGAATTTTCCTGTTCTGCGAATATGAACTGTTCGACCTTGTAGAACTGGTGCACGCGGAATATACCCTTTGTATCCTTGCCGTGGGAACCTGCCTCTCTTCTGAAGCAGGGGCTTATGCCTATGAACCTGAGAGGGAGCTCCTTCGCAGAGAATACATGATCAGAATACATGGCAGCTATAATGTGCTCTGATGTCCCTATCATGTACAGGTCTTCGTCCGTCTTCTCGAAATCCTTTTTGTTCTGCGCTTCCTTTGGATCTGTAACCATGTAAAGCAGCTCCTCAAAATCCCCTAGCGCAGTTGCGCCTCTGTAATACTCCTTGCGCATCATCAACGGTGGAGAGATTAGAGTATAGCCTTTTGCAATAAGCTCATCTATTGCAAATCTTATAAGTGCCTGTTCAAGAAGGGCGAGATCACCCTTAAGGTAGTAGAATCTTGCACCAGATACCTTTGCAGCGGCTTCTAAATCAAGTGTTCCTAGTTTGGTAAGTATCTCCTCGTGTCCAGGCAGGTTCTTTGCAACAGCTTTTCCTTGAACTTTTATCTCTACATTCTGCGAATCATCCACACCGTATGGAACGCTCTTGTCAAGTATGTTTGGCATGTTCCAAAGTAATGTGTTTAGCCTTTTCTCATCTTCAGGCAGCTCCTTTTCCAAAGTATCCAGTCTTTCCTTTATATCAGAAACCTTGGCAGTGATATCCTTGTCTACCACATTCTCCTTCTTCTTTTTGTCAGCTATCTCAAGACTAAGCCTGTTCCTCTCTGCCCTCAGCTGCTGAACCTCCATGTTTGCCTTTCTCAGCTTTTCATCCAGCTTCAGCATCTCATCTACAGGATAATCAGACTTGCGCCTCGCCATCGACTCCTTTATCGCTTCGATGTTGTCCCTAAGATACTTGCTTGTCAACATAATATGCAACTCTTTATTCTTGCTTATTCTTCATTTCTATAAACTAAGAATAGGCAACTAATATATACTCGCATATTTATTTATTATGTGCCTGCAGGGGTGGCAGAGTTTGGCCAAATGCGACGGGCTTAGGACCCGTTTCCTTTGTGGATGCGAGAGTTCAAATCTCTCCCCCTGCAAGGATTATTTTTCCACATCTATCGGTTTTGAGCCACTATATACTCCCAGTAAACTGGGAATCCAACATAATTTTTCCCTGAGAAGCCTGTCTTGTGCTTTTTTACAGACCAGCCTTTCTTTACATAGAAATCTACCAACTTCTTTTGGAAACCTTCTATGTCTTCTCCCATTCCTGTCTTGGAGTTTACTCTTGGACGATGCTTGGTATGAAATACTATGACATTGTAGCCATGTGGTGCAGTATGGCTCATCATGTTTTCTATAAACTTACGCTTATATGATTCTTTAACAAACTGTAAGACAAAATTTGATGCTACTAAATCAAACTGTCCTTTAATCTTTTTCCTTAAAGAGTTTCCTGCAATAAAATTTACGTGGACGTTATTCTTTTTGGCAAATTGTCTTGCTCTTCTTATGGCAGCTTCCGAAATATCAATTCCTGTTGAATTAAACCCTTTCTTTGTTAACTGCACTGCATAAAATCCATCTCCACAGCCAATATCTAAATATGTCAATTGTTTTGTATGGTGTTTCTTTATTGACAATGCTGTGCTAACTATTGGGTCATCAGGTATTCTCATAACCAGAACTAAGTTTCTGTTCCTCTGTTTATTATATATCTTATTCCATTTTACTTTTACATTCCTTGTCTTTTTAGGGCTATTGTAAACTACCATGTTTTCACTTTGAAATATCAGAATAAATATACCAGTATATTTTATTCTTAACTCATATGTTAGTATTCTGGTGGAGCTGGATTAAAACAGAATCAGCTTGCTCTTTTCAGAAGAGCGAGAATCTCCCTGCATACCTCTTCAGGATTTGTCTCTTCAGGCTGGTGCGCTGCATCTATCGATACGAATCTTGAGTTGTTTATCTTCTCCGATATCTTCTTCTGATTCTCTATTGGGAAGAGGCCGTCCCTTGTTCCATGCAGGAACAGGACAGGTATGCCAGTGCTGTTCAGTTCTGGTATCCTGTTTGTGAAGTTGCTCTTTATACCATGCACTGTTACCTCGCTCTGGACGAATTCCAGGCAGGCTTCTGTTAGATTGCGGCGCTGCACATATTCCTGCACAATCTTGGCTTCTCCGTTGCTAGGGCCGCTTTCATTATGTCCTTTCAGCAGAATCTTAAGTACTGCTGAGAATGCAGCATCGCTCTTTGCAAGATTCTTGATAAGCGACTGCTGTATGTCAGCAGGAATTCTCGTAAGAAGGTATGCCGCAAGCGGGAACTTTTTGTCGAAGAAGCCATATGCATCTATAAGCGCAAGACTGTTTACTCTCTCTTTATGCTCAAGCGTGAAACCCAATGCTATTCCGCCCCCGAATGATTCCGCTATTATGTCTGCCCTCTTTATGTGCATATGCTTCATGAAGCTCTCTGTGAAATCCGCATAATAAGCAAGAGTGGCCTTCTCCCTGCTCTTCTGGCTCTTCCCGTAGCCAGGCAGATCAGGAGCTATGACATGATGCTCTGCACCTATTACAGGCATTATCTTGGACCATGATACTGCACCAGATGACACTCCTCCACCATGTATCATCAGTACCTTTTTATCGTTGTCCCTTCCCACTTCTGCATACCTTATATGCAATCCTGCAACCTTGGTATAAGCTATAGATATCTTCTGGTCCAAAGAACCGCTGCTTTCGACGACAAATTGATTTGTCCTCTGCATAAGATAACCCAACATCTTTAGATGGACAATTTCTCATATTTAAAGCTTTTAGTGCCATCATATGTTTCTTGGCACGGAATAAGCGGATTTTTGGTAAGCATTTATTAAATTAAATAGTATTGTATTGTTGCTTATCAATGCAGCATATGCTGCTGTTTCAGAGGGGAATTTATTGGCAGAGATACTTGACAATGCATGGACGGAGAAGTACAGGCCTTCCAAGCTAAACGATATAATAGGCCAGAAGGCCATAGTCGAGAGATTAGAGGCTTTTGTCAAGGCAAAGAGCTTCCCCAA
>JAJZKU010000023.1 GCA_021850705.1 Microcaldota archaeon | reverse complement strand
ATTATAGGGCTCCATGAGGACAATAAATTCGCAGCGTTTGCCCTGAGCCTTATGCTCCTCTCAATGATAGGCCTTCCTTTCACAACAGGCTTTGTAGGTAAATTCCTGATCTTCCTGAGCGCAGTCAATGCAGGGCTCGCATGGCTTGCCATAATAGGAATAATAAACAGCGTAATATCTGTCTTCTATTACGCGAAGGTGATAATAGCAGCATACACATCAAAAGCAGTCCCTAAGAAGACAACCATGGACAGATACACCATGGCAGTTGTCCTGATATGCGTTGCAGTTACTCTTGCTTTTGGGATATATCCTCAGCCTCTCATAGCATTTGCAAATGGGGCAGCATCATATCTCATGGCAATTCCTAAGATATAACAGCAAGCCAATCAGATAATGTTACCGACTAAGACAGGAAAGCAAAGATCAGAATACCTCGGGTCTCGGCCAGTCAACATGCCTATACTCTTCATCTACCAGTTCATTTACAGCTCTGACAGCACTCATGTTTCCAAGCACCATGAGTATCATAGAAAGGAACGAAACTATCATTGGCAGTATCAGGAAGTTTACTCCGCTGCTGTTCATGAATTCATAGCTGATAAGCATGAATATGAGGAAACCTATCACTATGCCCGAGCGTCTTCTGCCCCAGACAGCGGCTGCAAGTCCAGCAGCAAACGACGCTATAATTGCGATAAGGTTGGCTATCGATGGATAGTAATAATAGGTAACCAAGTTCATCATTCCTTTTACGGTAAGGGAAACCATTGCGCTATGATAGAGAACAAGTGCCTGCGGATAGAATATGTATATCAGATAAATGCCGTTGAACAACAGGAAGACTCCACCAACTCCTGTGAAGAAGTTGTTCTTGGAGACATTCTTATGTACCTCTTCAGCCTCTACAGTTGATATATCATCAAGGCAATAGTATTTGCCATTCTTCTTAATGATGTCTACGTAGCAGTATGGCATACCGCACTTGCTGCATACTGCATATGCCTCTCTCCAAGGATGTATCGAACATTTCAATCCTTTGGCTGAAGCTACCACATTCGGGTTAGGGGCGTTTTCCTCTACTTCTTCAGACACTCCCTCTACCGCAGACCCTGCAGAAACGGGCTCAGCTTCCTCTGTACTCTCATCAAGTTCCTTCCCTTCCCTTAACTTGAATATCAACAGGTCAGAAGACTCTTCATCACCCAAACCCTACACCTATCTATCATATCTGCTTGCAGCGCGCTGTGCCTGTTCCTTCTTCCTTTCGAAGATTCCTTTGTGTTTAGCACAGCTTATGCAATAGTAAACCTTTCTCCTCGTCATGTAATTCACGCTGTCTGCTCTGACGTCTGTGCTGAATCGTATGACTTTTTCATCAGCTACGGCCTTGTTCCTAGGAACCATTCTGCCGCAGTTGGAGCAGTTTACTAGTTGTTCTTTGCCTCTCAGAAAATCACCTTTTTCAATATAATCTCATTATCCTGTACCTATATTATAGATACGCTGTAATATAAATATTAACCGGATATAATCAAACAGGTGTTTAAATAAAGATTCTTATTGCTTCCAATGTGGCAGGAGCTGTTGACGAACTCCTATCCGGCATTCCTGATGCATCAGGGATAATCGCAAAGGAAACAGAGACAGACACTGCCAAACTTGTCGATTATGTAAGGAAGGCAGCCCTGGATAAAAATTACTCCACATGCATAGTTGTGCCTGCAGACCATATATGGGCCTCAATAAACCTTAACAGGGATAAAATGATACGTGCAGCTACATGCTTATCAAAAGAAGACATGAGACTTGCAAAAGAGAACGGCGCAAACATAATCATAATACCTAAAGGCAACAGCGCAACTGCTTCAGATGCACTTGGAGAATTATTTGCAGCTTCTGCACAGCAAAACCCAAGACCAGATACAATCTCTGTACAAGAGGAGAGTGCTCCGCAGAAGACGGATAATAATCAAAAGCAGCAGCAAAAGCAGGAAGCCAAGCAGGAAGCAAGACAGGAGTCCAGAACCACACAGGCTTATGAAGGCAAAGGTATGCTAAAGAAGCTGAAGCACTCTTTAGGTATAGAAGAATAGGTAATCGAAGATGCAAGAAAAGGACAAATCAAGTATATTGGATCAGAAGAAGCACGGGCAGATGTACTGCATGCAAATAACCAATCTCATGCTTCCTGCGGTAAGGGCATCTGTCGCAGAGAAGCTTTCGGATATGGGATACGGTCAGGAGTCCATAGCTGCGGAACTGGGAATAGCTCAGGCAGCTGTAAGCAAGTACATGAACGGCAGGTATTCCGGAGATGTAGGTGAAGTAAAGAGACACATAGAAGAAGGAATGCTGTATAATGGCGTTATAGAAAGCATAGTAAAGAAGAAGGGAAGCGCTGCGGTTGAAAATGAGATAAACTCACTTTGCGAGAGACTTGCAGAATACTATAACTCCTGATCAAGACAAGACAATTAATCAATCTTAAATGTTTATTTCTGTTATATGTGATATTTAAGTGATAATATGGCTGAAGAACTAAACCCTTTCAAGATTTCACAGCTACAGCTGGATCAGGCTGCTGAGAAGATGCAACTTGACAAGACCGCTCATGCGATACTGAGAGAACCTATGAATACTCTGGAGACGACCATACCTGTACGGATGGATGATGGCTCTGTCGAGGTATTCACTGGGTTCAGAGTAAGATACAATACTGCGCGAGGTCCTGCAAAGGGCGGAGTAAGGTATCATCCTCAGGAGAATATAGATACTGTAAAGGCGCTCTCAGCATGGATGACATGGAAGTGCTCCCTGGCAAACCTTCCTTTCGGAGGAGGCAAAGGCGGAATAATATGCGATACAAAGAAGATGAGCGATTCAGAGGTGGAGCGTATGTCAAGAGGTTACATACGTTCTGTACAGAGGGAGATAGGGCCTGAGACGGACATACTTGCGCCTGATGTGTACACGAACCCGCAGATAATGGCATGGATGATGGACGAGTACAGCGCTTTAAAGGGATACAACTCATTCGGCGTACTGACAGGCAAGCCTGTAGAGGTATGGGGATCTGAAGGCAGGTTTGACTCAACCGCAATGGGCGGCATGTACATCATGAGGGAAGCGGCAAACAAGCTTAAGATAAATCTGAAAGGAGCAAAAGTGATAATACAGGGATTCGGAAATGCAGGCAAATTCGCCTTCGAACTTGCCCATAATATAGGCGCCAATGTAATAGCAATAAGCGATTCCAAGGGAGGGATATACTCGGAAGATGGTCTTGACCTTGCAAAGCTTGACGCTGCCAAGGAGAAGACCGG
>JAJZKU010000005.1 GCA_021850705.1 Microcaldota archaeon | reverse complement strand
AGCAAGCAAATATGATTCTTAATAGGTGTAAAAATGAAAATGCAAACAATCTTTCTGGCTCTTGCCATTATGGCGGTAATGAGCGGCGTAGCCAGTGCGCAGTATGCCAACTCGGTATCACTGACAAACGTATCTGTCTCGCCAAATCCTGTAATAGCAGGAGGTAATGCTACTATAAAGTTCCAGTTGTACAACACTTACAACTACTGGCTCTACGGAACGACCCTGCAGCCGACAGGCAGTTATCCGCTGCTCAATGTATCTCCGCTTAACAGCCATCCGATAGGCGTGCTGGATCCCGGACTGAATGCAAAGTATTACAATTACACTATAGAAATACCTAACACAACGCCTTCTGGTACATACACGCTTACCTTTACTGCAACGTATATGCTATATTCAACACAGGCAACGGAAATAGCTTCATCTTCAATGCCTGTAAGCTTCTATGTGCAGGGTAAGCCTGCAATAACAGTCCAGGCAACAAATCCGCAGCCATCAACGCTTTATACCGGATACAACCAGACGCTGAGCCTATCCATCCAGAATACTGGTTATGGTACAGCAAGGAATGTCAGTGTAACTATCAGCGGCTCAAGAGGGCTTAACATACTGAGCTCCGTAAAATCATTCTTCATATCAAACCTTACAAGAGGTTCCGAACAGGTCGAGCCTATACTGATATCTGCGAATGGAACAGGTAATCCATACCTTATTGTAAACACCACCTATTACTCAGCAAGACTGAACAAGCGCTTCACCAGCACGCAGCGCATAAATGTCTCGGTTGCGCCTTCAGCACAGTTTGCAATAATCTCGGAGGGCCAGAGCCCGGGAATAGGCGCGACAGACGTGCCTGTAAACTTCAGGATAACCAACACTGGGACAAGTCCTGCAGACCAGGTTCAGCTGAATCTCGAGACACCATACCCGATAACTCCCATAGCGAGCTCCGCATACGTGAATGAGCTGCAGCCTGGCGCATCTACGAATGTGACCTTCCTTGTAAGTATAGATACCGCAGGAGTGCCTGGCAACTATCCTGTAACCCTATATGAGCAGTGGAAGCAGCCAAGCGGCTCTGTAAACCAGCAGTTCACCGGCTCAAACAACTACTTCATTGCAGTTGGAGAAAGTAACTCTGCAGCAAGTGCCTATGAGACCTATGTGATAGTGCTGATAGTAGTGATAATAATAGTCGCAATGGTATTAAGGAGAAGGTCTGGAAAGTCCAGGGCTAAGGCAAAGAAATAAAGAGATAAAAGCAAAAGGAATGAGTAGATGTCAAAGGGTAAGAGCATGGATGCGGAGATAGGAGTGATAGGAGGCTCAGGTTTCTACTCTATGATAAAGAAGCCTGTCATCATGCATGACAACAACAGCTACGGCGAACCGAGCGAGGGCATAGCCATAGGCAGCCTTGGGAACAGAAAGACTGCCTTCCTTGCAAGGCATTCCAAGAATCATACGATACCGCCGCACAAGGTCAATTACAGGGCTAACATAGAAGCGCTCTCCAGCCTTGGAGTGAAGCGCATAATAGCAACCAATGCAGTAGGCTCCCTAAGGGAAGACTACGTGCCAGGGGACATACTCTTATTCGACCAGTTCGTAAACATGACAAATGGCAGGAACGACACCTTTTTCGACGAAGACTGCGTTGTCCATGTGAGCTCCGCAGACCCGTACTGCGAACAGCTGAGAAGGATAGGTTCATCAGTTGCAAAGCGAATGGGCATACGATATCATGACTCAGGTACGGTAGTGGTAGTAAACGGACCGCGGTTCTCTACTAAGGCAGAATCAAAATACTACAAGGCAAACGGCTTTGACGTCATAAACATGACACAGTACCCTGAAGTCATCCTTGCAAGGGAGAAGCAGATCTGCTACCTTGGCATAGGCATAGTCACGGATTATGATGCAGGCATAGAGGGCAGAGAGGATGTGGATAAGGTCACAACGAAGGACATAGAGGAGAGTTTTGCAAAGTCAACGGCCTCTGTCAAGGAACTTGTCACCGGAATAATAAAGGAATTACCCGAAAAAAGGAGCTGCAGCTGCGGATCAGCGCTTGAAAACGCGGTTCTTACAAAAAAGCAAAAGTAATAAACTTATTCAGTGCAATAATATCAAGGTCTTATACTCTATAAGGGTTATTTTATGGAAAGCGTAATGACAATAAGTCTCAGCAAGAAACTCGGAGAGATGCGAAAGCCGAGAGGCATAAGGAACGCAGCTTCAAGGATAAGGTTCCTTGTAGCAAGAAGCGCAAAGGTAGATGTGGGCTTCGTAAGCATAGATCCTGAGGTAAACAACTATCTTCTCTCCACTGCTATAAAGAACAGGTCAAAGATAAAGCTTAACGTGAGCAGGTCTGGAAATGCGGTCAAGGTAGCTCTGCACGGCGCAAAACCTGTACAGAAGCAGGCACAGGCAGATAAGCAGAAGCCTTCTGCAAAGGCCGTAAGTGCGGCACCGAAGAAGGACGATGCAAAACCTGCAAAGGCAGCTTCACCTGCAAAGGCAGCATCGGAAAGCGCAAAGCCTGCGGCACAGGGCAACACTCCTGCTGCAAAGCCAAAGCCAGATGCTGACAAAAAGCAGGAAAAGAAGGTCGAAAAAGAGTCCAAAGAAGGTAAAAAGGAATGAACCTATTAAAGAGGAACATAAACGGGAATAGCTATGTCGGCGCTTTCTCGTCTTCCTCTGAAGACATCACCCTGATAAGCAGGGGAGTATCCACAAAGGACGAATCCATAATACGCGAGACGCTGGGCACGGACATATTCAGGATATCTGTCAGCGGTTCAAACCTTGTCGGTATATATACGGTACTCAATTCAAACGGCATTCTTTTTCCGGAGATGACCTACACCGAAGAGCTGAAGGAGCTCAATCATCTGAAGGACAAGCTCAGGATAGGCACGCTGAAGAGCGACATGAATGCGCTTGGCAACAACATCCTGGCTAACGACAAGGTAGCAATAATAAACCCGAATTTCCAAAGGGCGGAATCTGATGTTATAGCCGATGTGCTTGACGTAGAGATAATAAGGATGGCGATAGGCGGATACGAGACGGTAGGTGCAAACAATATACTTACAAATAAGGGCATGGTCCTGAATAATTTTGCCTCTGAACGTGAGCTTGAAGAGGCAAAGAGCATTGTAAAGAACGTTTCACAGTCAACGGCAAACCTTGGCTCAGTATTCGTAGGCCTTGCTTCTGTTGCGAACACAAAGGGCATTATAGTGGGAGAGGACACGACAGGATTCGAGCTTGCAAGGATGGAGGAAGGGCTCAGCGAATGATGCAAGAATTTATTATTATAATAATAGAATAAATAGTGGTATTCATGGCTTCAGAGAATAACGAGAGGACACCGGATGCGAATGAGCTCTACATGCAGCTTCAGTACCTTCAGCAGGCATACTCGCAGCAATACGAGGTGCTTAACCAGAGCATAGACAATTATACGGCAATGCAGACTGTGCTGAGAGGCAACATAGAGATACTGGAAGGCAGCAAGAGGATGGAAGGGAAGGAGATACTGGTAAACACGGAAGGGGGCATGTATCTGAATGCCGAAACAAAGAAGATCAACAGTGTAATAACATATATAGGCGCGGGATATCTTGTGGAGCAGAATCTTGACGATGCAAAGCAGTTCTTTGATGATAGGATAAAGAAGGCGGATGAGCTTATGTCCAAGCTGATAACACAGAGGCAGAAGATCCGGGAGGAGCTTGCTGACATAAACTACAGGTTAGGTGCGCTGCAGGCACAGGGATTGCTGTAGAAAAATACGGTCAGTGGTGTAGATGTTCGAAGGGCTGAAGAAGCGCTTGTCTAATTTCATGGATTCGGTAGTAAGCAAGGAGAAGGCCGAGATTAAAAAAGAGGAAGAACAGGAGCAGCATCCTGAAGCGATTACAAAAGAGCAAAAAGCTGATATCGGGGAGCGCAATAAAGTCCATATTGCAGAAGAAACCACTACAAAACAAAAGAGCCACACTCATGTAAATGAAGCTAGAAACATCGAACTGGAAACCGTCGGTGAAACATCCAAGAACGAAGAACACCATAAACCCAGCCATAATGCAGACAAGGCACATGCTGAAGAGATCAAAACGCCGCAAAGCCCAAAAGAAGAAAAGAAAGAGGAACATGCTGCTTCTTCTAAAGCGCATCCTGCAGCTCCTAAGCACGATGAGATTAAGGTACAAGAAAAGCATCATGAGAAAAAGCCAACGGTAGGGACGGCAACAAAGATAAAAGGGATATTCATGGGAAATGTGCACCTGAAAGAGGGTGACATAGACCCGTTCATAAGCGCACTTAAGATAGGACTTCTTGAATCCGATGTAAATTATGACGTAGTGGAAAAGCTTACGGATGAGATAAGGAAGGACATGCTCTCCAGAAGCATAAGCTCCAGGAGGCTTGACAACGAGATACGCCAGATAATACGTGAGTCGATACAGAAGATCCTTGCAAAGAGAAGTGGTTCAGACCTTCTTGAAGTTGCAAAGGAGAAGAAAGCCGCTCATGAGCTGCCTCTCAAGATCCTTTTCATAGGTCCAAACGGCGCAGGAAAGACGACGACAATGGCAAAGATAGCGAACATGTTCATAACAAACGGCTTCACCTGCGTAATGTCGGCAAGCGACACCTTCAGGGCAGCAGCGATAGAGCAGACCACATTCCATGCGGATAAACTGGGAATAAGGGTGGTGAAGGGTGCATACGGCTCGGATCCTGCAAGCATAGCCTTCGATGCAATAGCACATGCCAAGGCGCATAATGTGGACGTTGTATTGATGGACAGTGCCGGCAGGCAAGAGACCAACAAGAGCCTTGTCGAAGAGCTGAAGAAGATAGCAAGAGTCACAAAACCTGACATGAAGATATTCATAGGCGAGTCTATCGCAGGCAACTCTCTGCTCGACCAGGTAAAAGCGCTGAATGAAGCGGTATCGATAGACGGCATAATCCTTACAAAGCTAGACTGTGACGCAAAAGGCGGCAATACAATATCTCTCCTTAGCGAACTCTCAATACCTATACTCTTCTTCGGCATAGGAGAGAAATACGACGACCTGATGCCTTACGATCCTGATTTTATCATCGACAACATACTTCCAAACAACTGAGTCCACACAAAATATCCCAATCTTATAAACGGGACTCTGTTTATTCCACAATTTGCAGGAGCGGGAAAGCTTTTTAATACATAATCCTGCGCAATAGAGTCTTTGGCGACAAAATGGCATTTACTCTATTCAGAGCGAGGCAGAGTGAAACAAAGGCAGCTCCTGCAAAGGAGGAAGAGTGGTCCAACAACGATTTCAGACAGATATTGGATAGCGGCATATACATAACAAGCATCGATGCAAAGCGCAAGCATGCATTTGAACTTCTTGAAGAGGATAATCTTAGGCCTATAAAGCATGACGAGCTTCTTGCCAGCTTCTTGAAATGCCCATATCTAAGAAAAAAACTAGAGGGCAAACTCTTCCACATAGAAGGTTCAGGATCAATCGGAGGCTACGGGATGTTTGATGGGAACGGAAGCGTCCATGTGCCTGATCGCTATACCTTTAACGATAAGGGAGAGCTGAAGAATGGAAGTGGAGATCTGCGTAAGAATGTACATGTATATACGGGAAGGCATCCATTGGTATTCTATGTCCCAATGGAGCACGCTGTCGAGCATATAGGCGCAAATTTCATAATATATGCAAACCAGTCGCCTTCCTACATAACCTCTATCATAGTCGGAGTCAAGAGGGAAGCAAAGCAGCAACAGGAGATATTCACAGAAACTAAAGCAGCAATGGCAGAAGCGCTAAGAGTAGCATGATGCGGATGTGCGATTAGGATGCGGATTCAGCACTGCGTTTATCTGACTGCATTCTTAGGGTCCAGTATCTTCTGTAGTTTCTTCCTATCCATTATCTTCATTTCCAGGCATACCTGCATTACGCTCTTGTTCTGAAGAAACGCCTTTCTTGCAATGTCCGCTGCCTTTGCATAGCCTATATAAGGGGTCAGAGCTGTTGCTATAGAGAGGTCATTCTCAAGGTTCTGTTTTATCCTCTTCTCATTTGCGGTTATGCCTTCAACGCATCTCTCCCTGAACGCTTTCATTCCGTTCGAGAGTATTCTTATGGAAAAGAGTATGTCGAATGCTATTATCGGCATATAGACATTGAGTTCAAGCTGCCCTGCATTAGCCGCTTCATTAACTACAAGGTCGTTTCCTATCACCTGGAAGCAGACCATATTCATCATCTCGGCCATGCTTGGATTAATCTTTCCTGGCATGATGGAAGACCCTGGCTGAACTGCAGGAAGCTTAATCTCATCTATTCCTCCTCTCGGTCCGGAATTCAGGAGCCTAAGATCGTTTGCAAACTTATTCAAAGCAACGGCACAATCCCTTAATGATGCACTTACCGCAAGTTCATCAATCTTGTTGGACATAGGTCCGAAAGGACTTTCTATAAGGGAGAAATTCTCTTTTGTAAGCTTCCTTATCTCCTTGATGACAGCCTTCCTGTACCTGTTGCCTGCATTCATCCCGGTGCCTACTGCTGTGCCACCTATTGGGAGCATAAGCAGTTTTTCATCCGCTTCCTTGATGTATGATCTTGCGCTTCCTGCCGCGTAAGAATAAGAGGAGAATTCCTCGCCAAGCAGTATGGGCACAGCATCCTGAAGATGCGTCCTGCCAAGCTTCACTATCGATTTGAACTCCTTACTCTTCTTATCTATAGTTGCTATGAGTTCATCAATCTCAACAAGGAGAGAATCGTTTATCGCTTTATGTATTGCAATTCTCATGGCAGTGGGCATAGTGTCATTTGTAGACTGCGACATATTTACGTCGTCATTCGGATGCACAATCCTGTAATCTCCCTTCTTTCCTCCAAGTATCTCTATTGCCTTGTTTGCTATTACTTCATTTACATTCATGTTTGTGCTTGTACCTGCACCTGCCTGGAAAACATCAAGAACGAAGCTCTCATCGAGCTTGCCTGAAAGCACAGAATCGCACGCCCTGATTATCGCGTTCCCCTTCCTGCTGTCAAGTTTGCCTATATCCATGTTGGCCGAAGCTGCCGCTCTCTTTACAATTACATACGCGTAGATAAGCTCTTTTCCGACCTTTATTCCTGATATCTGGAAGTTGTTGTAAGCGCGCATAGTCTCTGATCCGTAATATGCATCTGCGGGCAGCCTTACGCTTCCGAGAACATCCTTCTCATTCCTATACTTCATTGCTTTTCACCAAAATCCGATATGATAGAAGCCTTGAGCAGTTGTATCGCTGATGCAGGATCAACTCCCTTCGGACACGCTTTGGAACAGGATCCTGAAAATTCACAGCCCCATGCCCCGTGCAGATTGTCGGCATCGAGGAGCCTGCGTTTGCCGTTCTGATCCCTGGAATCCTTGTAATACCTGTATACCTGGGAGAGAGCCTGCGGTCCTACGAATTCCGTATTTGAATTGACAACAGGGCATGCATCCATGCACAAACCGCACATTATGCAGTATGAGTAAGGAAGGAATTCGTTTACCTGCTTCTTAGTCTGTTTGTAAGCATTCTGTGCAGCGTACTGCTCCTCTTTGTCATTCCTGTATAAGTGCGGTTCAACGCTCGCATGCTTCTCAAAGAACTGGTCAAAGTCCGTTACAAGATCCTTGAGGATAGGGTGTCCGCGCATAGGCTCTACGGTTATGCTCTTATCCTCATCAAGCTGCGAGAGCAGGTTGGTCTCGCATGCAAGTATCGGTTTGCCGTTTGCAACCATTCCGCATGAGCCGCATATGCCCATCCTGCAGCTGTATCTCATCGAAAGCGTGTTATCATGCCTGCTCTTTATCTTCAGCAACGTATCAAGAACCGTGGCGAGCTTGTCCTCATAAACCTTGTAACGGTATTCATCAAATTTCTTCGTTTCAGGATTGAAACGTTTTATCTTTACATTAACCTGCTCCGCTCCCCTCGGCCTGTTTCCTCTCTCGGAATCAAGCCCTTTATCCACTCTCTGCCCTTCAACCAACGGCATCCTCTCTTCAGGCTCCCTCCCGTGAGCGTATATCTCTACAGCGCCTACTATGCCGAAGATTATCATCCATACTGCTGCCAATCCAAGCATCAATGTCTCGTAAGGCAGATGCGCAATAACAGTTATTAAGTATAAGAAGAGGAAGAGCGGCACTAGCAGCATACCTGCATAAAGGAAGACCATGAATCTTGAATCCCTGCTCATATAATCACCACCAATGCAAACACTGCAAAGAGTGCATACCACACTATTATCAATACGGGCCCTGCAGCCCTGATTAATCCATACCAGCGCTTCATCCTTACTTCAGAGTTAAGGAAGGACTCGTTCAGCCTTCCGAATACTATGCCCTTTGTAGCTATTATGCCGAATGCCTTGTAAACGGAGTAGAGCTCGATGCCAAAAAGCAACCACACTATGCCTATCAATATCTTCGCAGCTGTCATCCAGGCACTATTTCCAGACAGTATTGCATAAAGCACAACAATCCCTGTTATTATCGTCAAAAATGCAAGTACCCTGTAAGAGAGTATGTGAGCGAGGCCCTCTCTGTCAAAATGGGCAAGCCTAAGCACATTCCTCTGCCTTCCTCTTGTATCATACGTGGATTTGATCTCCATCAATACTTCCTCTCTTCAGGCTGCCATCTTGTAATCTTAACAGGAGAATAGCTTATGCTTATCCCTCTGCTGCCTTTTTTCACAGCTATTGTGTGTTTCAGCCATCTTTTATCATCTCTCTTCGGATACTCTACCATGGCATGCGCCCCTCTGCTCTCCTTTCTTTTCAATGCTCCCTCGACTACCACAGCTGCAAGCTCTACGAGGTTGCTTGTCTCAAGCGCATCGCGCAGGTTTGTGTTGAAGACGCTTGACTTGTCATTCACTACTATGCTATCGCATTCCTTCCTAAGTCTTTCTATGCCCTTCCTGGCCTTCGTAAGTTCATTGGTCTTCCTGTAAACATAAACAAGTGAATCCATCAGGTGATTGAGCTCCTTCCTTATCTCATAAGGGTCGCTTCCACTCTTCCTGTCAAGAAGCTCTGTTATCCTCATCTCCTCTTCCTCAGCCTGCATATGCAGAGCCTTTGCATCATTACTGCGCGCGGACATCGCGTTCTTTGCAGCTTCAATCCCTACGATCCTGCCCCATACAGAACACTGGCTCAACGAGTTGCTTCCCAGTCTGTTCGCTCCATGCACGCTGACGCATCCGCACTCCCCTACGGCCCATATGCCATCCGCATGCTTCTTTGCATTAAGCATCGTATGTCCATCAATATCCGTATTTATGCCGCCCATCGTGAAGTGTGCAACAGGCCTTACGGGTATCTGCTCCTTTGAAGGGTCTATTCCCAGCATCTTTATCGTTATGTCCTTTATCATCGGCAATCTTTCGTCTATCTTTGCCTTGTCAAGATGCCTGAGATCAAGCCAGACATGCTCAAGCCCTGACTCTGCATGCAGCACTCCTTTCCCCTTTCCTATCTCTGTCATTATCGCCCTTGATATTATGTCTCTTGGTGCAAGTTCCATGTGGCTCTTTGCATAATCCTCCATGAACCTTCTTCCGTCAGAGTTCCTAAGATATCCTCCCTCTCCGCGTGCTGCTTCTGTTATCAGTATGCCGCTTGGTATAAGTCCTGTAGGATGGAACTGCACGAACTCCATGTCCTTTAATGAAATGCCTGCCCTGTACGCAAGGGCTATCCCGTCTCCTGTAGTCGAGTGTGAGGTAGTTGTAAAGCCGTATATCTTTGAGAAACCGCCGGTAGCTATTATTATGGACTTTGCCTCAATGAGTTTCATCTCCCGGGTAGCGAGGTCTATCATGAATATGCCTGCTGCTCTCCCTTTATTCATCAGTATAGCAGTAGCGAAGTTCTCATGGAATATGTCCACATTCTTCAGCTGCAGAGTGTAATCGTAAAGTGCGCGCATCATGAAGAAGCCGGTCTTATCGGCAGCAAATACTGTCCTTGGTATGCTCATCCCGCCGAAGGCACGCTGCTGTATTATAGCGTCATCCCCCCTGTTCCAGGGCACGCCTATATGTTCGAAGAATTTTATCTCCTTTGGCGCATTCCTTACAAGGAGCTCAACAGCATCCTGGTCTGCCAGATAATCAGATCCTTTTATTGTGTCATATGCATGAAGGCTCTCGGAATCTCCCTTGCCATGATAGAGCACCCCAGAAATTCCACCTTCTGCCGATACAGAATGGCTCCTCATCGCATGCATCTTGGATATGACTGCTATTTTCAACCTGCCTTTGGAGTGATGGCTGGCATGTATTGCAGATGTAAATCCGCCTATCCCGCTTCCAAGGATTGCAATGTCATATCTTAGTATCTCCATCCAATTACAATAATCGTTAGCTCTAAAACAATAAAAAGATTGACTTACCGCATTATACGCCAATCTGCATCCAGGACGAATGCAGATTATTAAACTTACTCTTTGAATTATTACCAGTAAACATCATCTGCTGGTTGGCATGGACGACGAAGAATTCTACGATTTTGAAGAGAAGATATTCGAGGAGCTTGAAGGCAAGATGTCGGACATATATGGGGAAGCATCGCTTTACAGTGCCATAGAGAAAATAGCCAAGACCTTCAACCCGTCTTCAGACCAGGAGATAATAACAAGGATAGCAAAGGACACGCATGATTTTTATCCTATAAACAACTACCTCCATGATGAACAGGTAGAAGACATAATGATTAACAGCACAGATAACATATTCATAAACAAAGGCTCGGAAGGAGAGATGAAGGTGCAAGAGAAGGTAAAGACACCGCAGGAGCTCGTCAGGTTCGTAAAGAAGCTAAACATGTACGCAACAGCAAATGATGCAAACAAGCACATATACGACATTCACCTGCCGAACGGTTCAAGGGCAAACGTGGTAAAATCACCAAGGGGAGCCAGCGTCACGATAAGAAATTTCAAGAAGCATGCATTCAGCGTGATAGACCTGATAAACTTCGGCGAGCTTAACTATAACATGGCGGCAAGGATATGGCTGTACTCGGAGGGATTGAAGGTAAGGCCTGCAAACCTGCTCCTTGGCGGGACTCCTGGAAGCGGAAAGACCACTCTGCTTAACGCAATGTTCAGTTTCTTCAGGCCTGAGGAAAGGGTGGTAGTGATAGAAGATACGTATGAACTCAATACGGAGACGCAGGAGAACTGCGTAAGGCTGGAGACAAACCTCGACCTGACCCTTGAGGATCTTCTGAAGAACGTTCTCAGGATGAGGCCCGACATGATCATCATAGGAGAGGTGAGAGGTGCCGAAGCCAAGGACCTCATATCCGCAATGACGATAGGAAAGATAGTCTTTGGCACTATACACGCGAGCACTACGAGGGATATAGTCAACAGATTGGAGCAGCCTCCGATGAGCATAAGCAGCAGTGCAATAACTCTGATAGACGCGCTGATGGTCATATCCCAGATTGCAGGAGACAAGGGCTTCGAAAGAAGGATAACCCAGATATCAGAGGTGTCGGGAATAGAAACAAAGGTTCTGCTATCGGATCTCTATCTATATGACTATAGGACACACAAGGGCTCTGCGATTCTGCCAAGCATAACCTACAGGGATACACTTGCCAGACTGTCAGGATTTACTCCCAATGAGATAATAGCAGAAGAGAACAGGAGGGCAAAGATACTGGAAACTCTCAACAAGCTTGGAATAAGGGATCTCCGCGGCATAAATGAATTCTGCAAAGAGTACTATGACAATCCGGGCAAAGCGATGCAAAAGATAGGTCTTGGCAACATGGGAGTTTTGCAGTAATGCAGCAAGGCGAAAAGATGAACAGATTTCTGCCAATTCTTCTTATCAGCATGCTTGTATATACGGCATACGCTGCTGGAACAGTCACACTTACCGGAACATGCCGGTCAAATCTTAACCAAAACGGCAGCATAAACTTCTCTATAGCCAACAGCGGAACAGAGAGCGCATCATCAGTTGTCCTACAATCATACTATGCGTTTTCGGATAAGCTTACCGGTACGTACTCTACATCGCAGATAAGCCCTGATAAAGCTGCTCTTTTCGATATAAACTCCAGCATAGGAAACAACACTGGTTCTTTTGCTTACTACTTCCTTGTAACGTATCAGCAAGGCACCCAGTTATTTACGGTGGTATTCCCATGCGTGGTGCAGAACCACGGTGCGCATCTCTCGCTCCTGGGCATAAGCAATGTAACGGTACAGGATATAAACTCGACAACCGCAAAGGTTAACGGGAGCATATACAGCTTCTCTTCAAAATCGATAAGCGGCAATATCACCCTCATACTCCCTCCTGAGCTTGAAAGGAATGGAAGCAGGATATCCAGTTTTGCCATCACTCCATACCAGTATCACAACTTTACGCTCTATTCAAACCTTCCAAGCCAGAACAATACCTATTCAGGTGCGGTAGCTTTGGAATACTCATCAAACGGTACGACCTATTCTTCAGTATACATCATAAAGATTACTCCATACTCTGCAGGCCAGAATCAGTTGAAAGGCTATTTGGTGCAGGCAGCGATAATCGCAATAATCATCATAATAGCCCTGCTGATACTAAGGCAACGGATTATGAGGAAAAGGAGAGCTGTTCAGGAATAATTTCTCAGAAGATAGAAGCTTACATTATTTGCAGCTCCGCTTATGCTCCTCGTTGCAAGGACGCTTGTATTATACGATTTCAGATAAGCAGGGCATGTGGTATTGTCATAAGGCGGAACGATGCACCAGTAACCATAATCCAGTACAAAACACCTGTAGCTCTTTGTGAAATTGGTGAAGTTGCTGCTGTCAGACTGCAGATAGCCTATCTGGGCTGAGGATCTTCCATTCTCATACCACATGTCAGGAGTGAAGCTGAAGACAAGGCAGTTGCTCGGAACTGCACTGTAATTGCTGTTTATGAAATTGCTTGCAGGCAGTATGACACTCTGCTGCGGTGCGCTTGAAGGAGGCATGGTGACAATCGGGAAGAACTGGGCGAATATGAAAAATATCACTATGAAGAATGCTGCATACGGAATCGCAATCAATAAATTGCGCTTATTCAAAAGCGAACGGTTGCGTCTTCTCTTAGCCACTCTACTTCCTGCCATTGCCAACAAACCGGATATCTCAACTATCCCTATTGCAGAGAGTATGACGAGCTGTGGATGCAGCTGAAGCATCATTCTCGAATCGACCCCATAGGTTGCTGCTCCTGCATAGAAAAACGAGTAGAAGAAAAAGTATGCAAGGAACCATAACCCCAACGCAAGCACAATTGACATGTTCTTCCTATCATTTATAGACGTCGCAATAGCAACAGCTGTACCTATCGCAGCAAGAAGCGTTATCTCTACAGGGAAAGCCGCAGGATAGTAGCCTTTTGTATCAAAAGCTCCAAACAGATAATTCACATTTATCGGTGCGTTTGTCTCAAAGCTTGTCAGTGAGAAAAGGCCGCTCTTACCCTGCCCGAACTGGGGATTGGAAAGCTGACCCGATATGTAATACGCCTGGGGAACGAGCAGTATTGCAAGTAACAGGATATAAAGAAGGGACACTTCATCATTGTTTATCAGGTTCCTGAGCCATCTCATATTGTTTTTGAAGTTCTCTTTTATCGAAGAATCTCCATATATGAAGTATAACAAAATGAACAGGGGTATCAGAAGGGAACCCTCCGTCCTGGCATAAACAGCTATGCCCAGTGAGAGCAGGAACGGTAGCAAAGTAGCACTCTTCTTATTCTCCATAAACACTATGAAGAGGAAAAACGCAAGAGTTGCAAAAGATGCAAGTGCCAGGTCAGGAACTGCCTGTGCTCTTGACCATATTATCAACTCTGGCATCACCGACATGGCAAGCGCAGACAGTATGCCAGTCTTTTCTCCCTTCATTACCGAGCCCAGCAGGAAGGTGAAAACGATAAGCAATGCACCTATTAGCAGCTGCATACCATAAGCAGTTGCAGTACCTATGCCGAATATGCCGAAAGCCATTGCTATGTAGAATGACCACTCTACAGGGTCATGATACACCGCACTCGCTCCGCACTGGTTAAGATACGCGCTTCCGTACTGGCACCATAGCGCGTTGCCGTGCTTCAGTATGTTTAAGGCTATGCCCTGGTATATGTTCTCGTCAAAGTACAGCTGCTCTGCAGGATGTACAAGCATAAGAAGGAATGACACGAAGAAGATAAGTATGAATAAAAGCGCTATAAGTGAACGTTTTGTAACCTTGCCTTTAAGTGCCTTGTAAATATCCTTTCTATAAATTCCTACCGCTGACAAGAGACCTACAAACAAAACCATATAGACAGCGGTAAGCGCATAACCCAGTATCTCCATGTTAAACTACCGTAATACGATTCACATGTATGTAGTAACTTCTTTATAATCCTTTAAGTAGCAATAAAAGTATGCTTAAAACAGGAACGCATAAGCTCCAGAGCGCTATGGAATACCTGATGACCTACGGATGGGCAATTCTGATCATAGGGGTAGTGCTAGTTGCTCTTTACGAACTTAATGTCTTTACCCCTTCAAATTATGTCTCTCCATTATGCACCCTCCCGGCAGGTTTCACATGCACGAGCGATTACTTCTACAGCAACGGTCTCATAGTGCTTAATATCGAGTACACAAACATAAACCCGATAAATATAACCCAGGTAGGGTGCAACTCAAACCAGACTACCGCACACATACAGAAATACTCTCCGCCTGTGCCGATGAATGCAGGTGAGAACAGTACATTCAAGACTACATGCTATCAAGGAAATACTCCTTTCAGCGGCCAGCTCAGCAGCTTATTTACAGGTTCAATAGCGCTCAATTACACGGACACGCGTACAGGCTTCCAGAACCTCATATACGGAAAAATAGCGGCCAAAGTGACCAGTTCTTGAAAAGCTGAGGATATGAAAGATTCGTTGGGAATGCTCCTATTCAAAGAGAAGCAGGTAAAGCTGCTAACCGTACTTATCGAAGAGAAGGAATGGCATATAACGGATCTTGCAAAGGCAACAGGCGTAACATATATACACACCTCTAATTTTGTAAACAGATGCGAGCGCATGGGCATAATGGCGAGCGAGAAGCACGGAAGGATAAAGAGGATCTTCCTTACCGAGAAAGGGATGGAGGTCGCCAAAGCCATAATTGTGATTAAGCAAAAGCTGGAATCGGCTTCAAATCCTGTACAGAAGCAGGAACAGCAGAACGGATCAGATCGCTGATATCATGACGCGCTTCTTCATGGAATTGAGCACATGGCCATAATCTCTGTAATGAACGAATGCAGTGACTGAAAGCGTGTAATCCCCCTTGTCAGTTGCAGGTCCGGAGTATATATCTATCGTGGCGCGTTTTTCCTCGTTAGGGGCAAGCATGCCTATCCTTACCTCTTTCTGCTTTGCCATCCCTATCTCGTCAAGATTCAGCTTCTGCGGCACCTCTATAATAACCGAGCTCATTACCGGCTCCTTGGTAAGGTTCTTTACGCTTACAAAAAGCGATGACGAACTCCTGCCATTAGCCCTAAGTTTATACGGCACAAACTCCGTTTTCATGGCATAAGGAAGCTGCTTTTCCAAATCATCTGCGACGTTTCTCTTTCCAAACCGGTCAAATAATCCCATTTAAACACCTGTGATTAGATAGCAAAATAAATATTTAATATTATGCCGTGAAGTATCAATACGTGTTTTCATGTTTTTAAGAATATATACGGATGGGGCAGCGAGAGGAAATCCGGGAAAGAGCGCTTCCGGATACTCGATCTCAGATGCACATGGAAAGCTGATATACAAGAATACGGAATACAACGGGATAGCGACTAACAATGTGGCTGAGTATAACGCCGTGATTAATGCGTTGCGTAAGGTTATAGACAGAATGGGAGAAGAAAATGACATAGAGCTGTTCTCAGACAGCAAACTAATAGTGAACCAGTTGAACGGCAATTACAAGGTCAAGGAGAGCAAGCTGAAGGAGCTTAATTCAGAGGCGATGGTGCTCCTGGGCAAATTCAAGAGCTATTCATTGAAGAATGTGCCAAGGGAGAATCCTGGCATAGTCGCGGTTGACAAGGAATTAAACATATTCCTTGACAGGATATAACTGCGTGCTATAACCAACAAATATAAATCTGGATACTCCTATACTTTAAAGTGATATTTATGGCAGCCGGCGACTCAACAGATACTTCTACTACAAGCAAGCATGTTCCCAGCCCTGCTGCCAAGGAGACTTACAAAAAGGCAGGAACCCTCTTCGAGAACAATGAATTTGAAGAGGCGATAGAACAGTATTCAAAGGCGATAAAGCAGGATCCGGAGTATGCAAGCGCATACTTCAACAGGGCGCTGGCATATGCCATACTGAACAAGTATGAAAATGCGCTGCGCGATGCCGAGAAGGTATTGGAGCTTGAGCCGGACAGCCACGATGCACCTTACATAATGGGCATAATAGCGGAGTACCAGAAGGATTATCAGGGAGCCAAAGAGTGGTATGAAAAGGCACTGTCGAAGAATCCTGACTATGAGCAGGCAAAGACAAGGCTTGAAGCCCTTGAAGATAAGAAGGACAAGGTCCTTGTCAATGACAGCCCTAGCCAGGAAGACAACTCAACCGGTTCAAAATCCACTGTGGTGGAGGAAGGGCAGATAAAGAAGGTGAAATGGCACGAGTCGAAGATAAATTTCGACGACGTAGTTGGGATGAAGAAGGAGAAGAAGCTGATATACGAGAACATAGTGCTTGCAATAAAGAAGCCGGAGCTGCTAAAGGCATACGGGAAGAAGCTGGGTCTCGGCGTTATATTCTATGGTCCGCCAGGTTGCGGGAAGTGCATAAGCGCAGATAGCCGCGTACTTCTTCCTGACGGCAGGTACCTTACAATAAAGGAGGTCGTTGAAAACAGGGAACCTGAAATACTTACTCTTACCCCGCAGCACAAACTCGCTGTGAGGAAGGTCTCAGGATGGTGGAAGCTTGAAGGCAAGCCTTTGCTGAAGATAACTACGAACAGGAACAGGGTGCTCGAATGCACTCCTGAACACCCTCTGCTCACCAAGAAGGGAGAATGGATGGAGGCCAGCAAGCTTGATGAAGGGGAATTTATAGGAGTGCCGCGCGATATGCCTATCTTCGGATCCACAACGATGAGAGAGTGCGAGGTAAAGCTTCTTGCATACTTCATAACCGAAGGTGGACTTACGCAGGGGAAAGCTGCATTCACAAATGGTGACATAGAGGTTCTTGAAGACTTTCAATCCTCGGTAAGGCAGTTTGATTCTGTACTGCATGTAAACATCCAGTCTAAGGACGGAAGGATAATGACTATGTATGTAAACGGAAACCATACTGGCGGTCAGGAAAGAAACAAAATGCAGCAGTTCCTTGACAATGCCGGCCTATCCTACACTAGTTCGTATGAGAAGAAAGTTCCTGACATAATATATACGCTTCCAAAGCATCTTCTTGCGCTCTTCCTGAATAGGCTGTTTACCGGAGACGGATGGTTCGAAGAGAAAAAACCCCAGACAGGAATCTACGGCATCAAGAGAACAAGAATTGTGGGATATTCGAGCAATTCGGAACGGCTCGTAAGAGATGTGCAGCACCTGCTTTTGCGTTTCGGTATATTATCGAACCTATATCACAAAACCGAATCAAACTGGTCACTCATCGTATCAAGAAGCAGAGACGTCGACATATTCATAGATGAGATAGGGATGTTTGGCAGTAAAGCAGGAGTTTTGACTAAACGCAAGAATCATTGGGGAAAGGTTAAGAAGAAAGGGGGAAACAGGGTAGTCTACGAAGAGATAGTGAAAATAGAAAAATTGCCTGCTCCTGAATATGTATATGACTTAACAGTTGAAGACACGCATAACTTTGTAGCAAACGAATTCTTTGTGCATAACACATATTTCGTGAATGCGATAGGCGGAGAGACGAAATCAAAGGTCATAATCGCAGCGATTAACGAGATAGTGGACATGTATGCAGGAAACACGGAGAAGAACATGCATGCGATATTCGAACAGGCGAGGGCAAACACTCCTGTAGTAATATTCTTTGACGAGCTTGATGCCCTTGGGACGAAGAGATCGGGCGGAGGTGGCGGTGAGAACCAGAGCTTCATGCGCATGGCGGTCAACCAGTTCCTCCAGGAGATGGACGGAGTGGAGAAGAATCCCGAAGGGATATTCGTCATAGGCGCAACAAACCAGCCCTGGGACATAGACCCTGCGCTCAAGAGGAGCAAGAGATTCGGCGAATCCATATACATACCCCCTCCAGATTACAAGACAAGGAAGAGCGCGTTCATCTATAATACAAGGAACATGCCTCTGGGCCACATGTCCTATGACAGGCTGGCAAGGGCTACTATGGGTTTCTCGCAGGCAGATATAGAGGAGATATGCGACAAGGCAGCGCTGATTCCCGCTGCAGAAGAGGATAGAACAGGCAAGAGGAGAAAGATACAGATGTCGGATTTCATCAGCATGATTAAGCGGAAGGGAAATTCTCTTGATGAATGGTATGCGATGATGAAGAAAGAGATAATATCAAAGACCGAGACGCAGATAGTCGATGGCAAGAAACAGGAGATAGTAAAAGAAGGCCAACTCTCTGCAGAAGAGAAGCGCAAATACAGCCCGTTGGTCAAGGACGTGAAGAGGAATTCCAATCCATTTTATCAGGGAATCAAGAGATTTATCAGGCAGTTCGCAATATACCTGTTCTGAACCGTTACACATATATTTAAAATATTAACTTGAGAGTTTGTTTCGTTTTAAGGGTATGCGGGCAAGTGGTTGTTTGGCGATCAGAGAAGGAACTAGCGTTAATCTGCCTCAGGAGAAGGTGAGCTTGGAAAAAGCGGCTCTCAAGGATATAATACGGAGAAGATGGGAGACCGAACTGGGAACAGGAAGGCAGCAAAGCAAGGAGGTAAAGGACCAGCTCGACACCCACATCTCAAATGTTAAAGGCATATTGAACAACTACGATTACGAGATATTCTGCATGCCGAATGTGATAGCGAATACAAAGACAATGTCCAGAAACGATACAAAAGATTACCTGAAGCATATAGAGGCTCTTGCAGTAGGTTATTCCTCTGTATTCGGCAATGATCTTGCAACTCTACTCCTGATAGGTCTAACCTGCAAATCACGAAGCGTAAGCTCAATAGCAAAATACTATGACAATTTCTCATCAGACATAAACAGGAAGGCGGTCTATTATGACAATCTGCTCCAGAAGCATTCCGATTTCATGAGCAGGGTGAATTACGAGATAAAGGTGACAGAATCAGGATTATTCAAGTTCTTCAGGAAAAAGAAGGCGGTAAAGCTGAAGAGGATTGCAAGCCGTAGGACAAACAGGATAAAGGCTATAGAAAAGAAAAGATCCACATACCGCAGCATAATTTCAAGCATGTCAAGATAAGGCAATCTAAATATTGCAGCCAAGTACCTTTAAGTACTAATTATAGCCTCCTGTATTTATTATAACCACATTGCTAGATCCGGGATTACCTACATATCCATAGGAGCCTCCTGGCGCAATAGCTATCCCTGAAGGTTGACTGAAACCATTGTTAATCGTACTGATAACATTGCCTGTCGCTGTACTTATTATTAATACTTGATTTGAGTTAGTATTTGCCAGATACAAATACTTTCCATCAGGGGTTATTGCAATACCACTGGGATTGTCTATCATACTAGAACCGATAGAACTTACGACATCTCCAGTCGTGGTGTTTATCTTCAGTATATCCTCCGTGCCCAGGTCTATTACGTAGACATACTGCCCATTAGGGCTAATCACTAATCCACTACTAGATATGTCAGTGCTAGTCTGAGTCATCGTATTGGTTGCAGTATTGAGTTCTATAACATTTCCATATCCACTTAACCATGCATCAGCTCCGTTAGGCGAAACGGCCACCCCTTCAAGCAGCAGCAGGTTAACTCCCTCGATATTAATCCTCCCTGTCTGGGACTCTGTCGCAGTATCTACAACGCTTATATAAGGAAAACCTCCAAAATTCAAGTTAGCTACATACGCATAAGCTCCGGAAGGAACAAAGGCAACACCATACGGGACGTTTAAGCCAGGATCTATGGTATTTTTTAACGAGTTCGTTGCCGTGTTTATTATTGCCAGTTTATTTGTGTTAAATTCGGTAGCATATGCGTAGCTTCCTGAAGGTGAAAATGCTATTCCTTCAACGCAACAGAAGCTTCCGCTTACCACCCCAACCACATTTGCAGGGACGATATAATTCGTATAACCTAAGCTAAGGTGGTTGGTAACATATGTGGAAAAGAATCCCGTATATGTCACATTCTGGTATGCGCATGCTTCTACCGAGACGTTGTACACAGGAGAGTCGCAATACTGCCCATTTATAGTATAAGAACCTACTATCTGCTGCCCATTCCTAGTTATGGAGTTAACCCCTATTGTGCAGTTTACACGCTCTGCGGGAGCAGCGACAGACGGCTCGCAGGTTCCTGCATAAGTCTCATTATTAATTATAACATTTATGCCAATGATATTTACCGGAGCGCTCTGTTCGCTGTCAAGCGCTAAGTATACTAAGGAATTTCTGGCAACGGCATTATACGCTACCTGCGCGCTAGTGCAGTAGAGCCCAGAGTAGCCGCTGCATTGCGAAGTCTGTATCGAATCCTGGGCTGAGAAGGCGAACAGCACTATCAGAGCTATGAAAAGCGCAGCAATTATCAGCATAAACCCATATACTGTTATGAATTCTATAGCAGATTGACCCTTCATTTCATTACCGCACACTTATTAATTAATAATAACAGTTTATATTACTGCTTTAATCGGTTTTCAAATGCTGGGTCCAAGGCCAAAAAAGAAATTGGGACAGGTATTCCTTGTGAATGAACACATAGCCGAGATAGAAGCAGTTCATGCTGAGGGGAAGAATGTAATAGAGCTGGGGCCGGGAAGGGGAATACTGACAAAGAAGCTTTGTGAAAAGGCAAAGTTCGTACTGGCAGTGGAAAAAGACGAAACCCTATACAAGATACTCGCCGCAACAATGAGGGATAAAAACCTGGAGCTGATCAACGCCGATTTCTTCAAGCTCGGAAACGAGATGCTTGAAAGATACAAGATAGATATCATGGTTGCAAACGTTCCATACAATCTGTCCAGCAAGGTCATAGAGTTCCTTATAGATAACAGGCTGCAGGCAGTTCTATGCCTGCAGAAAGAGTTCGTAGAGCATATGCTTGCAGAGCCTGGCACAAAGGATTACTCGCGGCTTAGTGTAATGTCACACCTGTGCGTTCGGGTTACAAAAATACTGGACGTAAAGAAGGGTAACTTCACTCCCATACCAAGAGTCGATTCTGCAGTAATATATATAAAGCCATTAAAGAGCGAGATAACCAGGGAAGAATCACATATCATAAACCTGCTGATGCAGCACAAGAAGAAAAGATTGCGAAATGCATTCATAGACTCAAGGCATTCCCTGGGAATTACCAAAGATGATGCATTAAGCATGTCCGAAAAGCTCAGGAATAACGAATCGAGGCTCTTTGCAATGAGTCCTGAAGAAATATTATCAACTGCAAGGGAGATACTGCCTCTTGTCAGCCAAAAGAGTAGTAAGGTTCAGTAGCTTCTTTCAGCAGCACGCTGTTCTTCACGTTCTTAAGGAATTTCTGCTCGGCTTCAGCCGCTTTTTCCTTTCCAAGGACGGCTTTATAGTGCATAGGTATGAACGTCTCTGCCTTTATCCTCTTAGCGGCTTCTATCGCCTGATCTACGTCCATCGTATACGTACCTCCTATCGGCAGCATGGCAACATCAACATCAAGAGTATCCATCTCCTTTACATGGTCAGTATCCCCGGGATGGAAGATCTTAATCCCATTGGCCTCTATTATGTAGCTTACCCATCCGTTTGACCTCGGATGGAACTGCATGCGTTCCTTCTGGTTATTGTAAGCAGGAAGGGTCGAGAATCGTATCCCATTTGAAGAGTAGCTCTTTAATGGCTCAACACCTGAGACTTTGCCTACTTTAACTTCCTGCGTCGAATCTTTAGGCACAAATATCTCCGTATCCTCATTTGCTATCTTATTTATCTCCTCTACACTGAAGTGGTCGAAATGCGGATGCGTGACCAGTATTGTATCAGCATGCTCAGTGAAAGAGCCGAGCCTGAAAGGATCTACATACACTAACCTGCTACCTGCCCTTATGGCAAAAGAGGCATGACCTAGCCATATTATATTATCAAATTCCATACTGTTACCTTTTCACTCAAGACTAAAAACCTTTACTGAATTATAAGGAAAAGAAGGTCTTTTCCGCAGCATCAAACTTGAAGAAGCCTATCCTCTCGAACTGCACCGTATCATTGTCCTTAAGCCCAGATGCATAGCCCTCCGCATACCCGTTCACCTTTATCATGCTCTTCCTATTGAATTCATCATTCTTGAGCAGATCCCCTATCAAAGTTAGTTCTGACTGCATGAAATTGCCATCGGAAACCCACTGAATTATAAGCGCATCAATCTTATCCGTCCCTTTGTACTCTCCCTTTATCAGATCATCATTTACCTCTGTTATCTTTATGTTGAAGGCTCCTTTCAGTCTAGCCATATCTCCGGCTTTAAGCGCATCAGCATCATTACTATCTATGTAATAAGCACTGCCGCATCTATACTCCCTGTAACCCATATCAATATTGGGATGCAGGGGAAGTTTAATATCAATATTATCCATGCCTGCAACCTCAAGCCTAACCGGTTCTCTTACAAAGAAAAGCCTCTTTGAACTATCGTCAATAATCCTTCTGTTTAATGCAAGGAGCTCCTCCATGCTTGACCTGCTCTCAGACCTGCTCATTCCTGACCTAAGGACAAAATCACGTACCGCCTCAGGCCTTATCCCTCTCTTGCGAAGAGCAGATATGGTTACGAGCCTGGGATCATCATATCCTGAGACAAATCCATCTTCAATGAGCTTGTTGGTATCCCTCTTGCTTGTCATATTGTTGATTATCTTGAACCTTGAGAACTCTATTATCCTCGGTTTCCTCATCTCAAGAAGCTCCAGCAGCTTATAGTAGAGCTCATCCCTCAACTCATACTCCTTGCTCCTTGCAGCATGCGTTACTCCCTTAATGGAATCGACTATCGGAGTATTGAAATCGTAAGAAGGCCACGCTACATACTTGTCTCCCTGCCTGTAGTGAATATCCTTCTTTATCCTGAACAGTACCGGGTCTCTCATAACAGTGTTAAGCGCCTGCATGTCTCCCTTGAACCTTAGTGAGACCTGATTCTCATCATACTCTCCCTTTATCATATTCTTCCAGAAACTGAGGTTTGCATCTTCAGTCTGGTTCCTATGGCCGCATCCTTTGCCCTCGCTTCTTTTCTCCCCAATAGTGTCAGCATTGCAGAAGCAGACATACGCATGGCCTTTCTTTATCAGCTTCTCTGCACATTTGTATTCATATTCTATGTTGTCGCTTGCGTAATACTCGTCTGAAAAGGAGAGCCCAAGCCATTTTGAATCCTTCTTCAAAGCATCAACAAACTCCTGCCTCTCCTTTGCAGGGTTTGTATCATCAAAATAAAGGCTTACGCTACCCTTGTATATCCTTGCAAGTTCCATCTCTATGAAGGCGGCTTTTGCATGGCCTATGTGCATATAACCGCTGGGTTCAGGCGCAAACCTTGTCTTGAAATTTCCTTCTACCACTCCCTCTACATAAAAGTTGTGTGATGCGCTCTTTGCAGCTTTCTCCGTGTGCTCCTTCTCAAATTCTTCCTCGTATTCGGAATAAGCTTTCTGCAATGAGCCTTTGTCCATTGCGTTTATCTCCTTCACTACAGAAGCTATCTGCATCGCAAGTGACTTCATATCATTCTTCAGCGAAGGATCCAGTGAGATAACCTTGGCAAGCACTGTTGACTCACGTGCACCTCCGTGCTCCATTGCATTCTTTACAGCATACTTCCTTATGACATGCGATAAGTTCTCCATCTTACTCCCTGGTGATTGAAGGACTGCCGTATACAATTCCATTCGCAGTCACAAGTGCAGCTACCCTTAGCGGAAGCGAAGAAGGCATCGACTGGTTCAGCGTAAGGCTAATCTGCTGCAAAGCAACGCTGTAAGGCACATTTGCCGTTATGCTCTGCCCCTGGACATCCATCTGTATGAGGCCTGGAAGCTCCACGGTAGCAGTTGTGCTGAATACTGTGCAGTTCGTGCTGTTGGAGTCAAGCTTTGTATAAATGTAATCATATATCTTCTTGGAATTCATATTCTGCGGGCCTATCTGGAAGCTGTTTCCAGAAGATGAATAAGTCAGTACGGAGCCGTTGTTCTCCAGCTGCGTAGCAACTGCATTTATCTTATCAACTGTCTGATTCTGAAGGGTTCCCTTGCAGCTTACATTAACAAATAAGGTATTGTTGTATCCTGTTATGGCTGCGTTCGTACTGCCTACTGCGTAATAGGTGGCAACCGTGCTGGAGGTGCTTGTCGTATTTCTAGAGCTGTTGCCAGAGAAAGCTGCATACGATGTCAAAAATATGGCCGCTACGAACAGCGCTCCTACTAATTCAATCATCTTTTTCCTGTCCATGTAATCTATTGCATATTATGCCAATACCTTTTAAATATGAGCCATATAATAGTAGTGTGATTTTATGCCGTTTACAAACGGAGATTTTGTAACTATAGACTATACTGCACGCAGAGCGTCAGACAAGAGCATAGTCTATACTACAATGGAGAAGAGAGCAAAGGAAGAGGGTGTATTCGAGGAAGAGGGCAGATACGGCCCTCAGCTGATAGTGATAGGCAAGAACAACGCAATCAAGGGCGTAGAGGATGCGGTAAAGGGTATGGCGGTAAGCCAGCAGAAGACCGTAGAGATAGAGCCTAAGGATGCCTTCGGAGAGCGGAGCGAGGATCTTGTCAGAGTCATGAAGCTATCCGACTTCAGGGAGCGTGATATAAACCCGGTTCCTGGCATGCGCGTGAACATAGACGGTACTGCAGTAACTGTAAAGAGCGTCAACTCAGCGAGAGTGGTAGTAGATGCAAACCATCCGCTTGCAGGAGAGAAGCTGGTATACGATATTACTGTAGTGAAGAAGCTGGATTCTGAGAAAGAGAAGGTAGACTCGATAGCTGAAATGTACGCGCTCAAGCCAGATGAGGCACAGAGCGAGAGAGCAGCAGTAAAGGTAGTGTTCGGAGACAAGGTAAACAAGGACGCAGACTACTTCATAAACAAGTCAGCCATGGTAAGTGCGATATTCAGACTGATGGATGATGTGAAGAACGTATCAGTGGAAGAGAGATATGCAAGAGAGGAAAAGAAGGAGAAATAATCAGCCATTTATGCTTATAGCATAAGAGCCGTTTACCTTTATCTCCATCTTCTTAGCCACGTCTGATTTCTCTACATTGAGCATAGCTATATAGCCGCTCCACTTCGAAGTCAGCTCAGAGGCATTGCATACCGGACAGGTATTCCCCTGCGATATTATCAGATTGCACTTTCTGCACGCTAATTCCATAAAAATCCCTTATGCTTCATTTCTTAGGCGGCCTTTTGCCCCCTCTTGGCCTGCTTCCCATAGGCTTGCGCTCCTTCTTGGGTTCCTTTATCCATTCATACTTTCCAAGTCCATCAGGGCGCATTGTAAGCGCTATTTTTGCATCTCCTATGCTGTTCTTCAGGCTTATCGATGAGACCTTGCCGAAGACAACATCCCCTTTCTTCAGGCTCCTGCCTGTGTTCCTTGAAACGAAAACGCCTGCCTTCCTGTCATAGCTTATGAAGTCGCTGGTTATCTGCGACATGTGTACAAGGCCATCTATAGGCCCTATCCTTATGAAGCATCCAAAGTCTGCAAGTTCGGAGACCTCTCCCACTACTACCTCCTCTACCTCAAGCTTGAATGCCAATATATCAAATGTGACGTCATGGTGAGTAGAAGGATCGCCAGGTATTATACGGCCGTCGCTTATCTCCCTTACATTGAATACAGCGAGTATTATTCCCAGATCCTTGTCTAGCGTACGCTCATATTTGGTCCTGAGTATCTTCTCAACTCCTTCGTCTATGTTCTCCCCGAAGTATATTGGCGATACACTCACCGAATCCTTTATCGTATCTATATAGTACACTATATCACTCGTTTAATCGTCTTAATCACGGATAAGAAGCGAAATTACCATAAAGATAGCAACGAATAAAAATATAAATCCTCTCCAAAAGGCAGTTTCACCTTAATTTCCCGTTTATTGCCATGCTCAGCACAGCTGCACCCTTCCTCCTCAGCTCTCTCTTCAGTGCGATGTCATTTGTGCACACTGCCTCAGCTTTAGGGGAGCTTGCAAGAATCCAGCTATCCGGATAAGCTATGCTCCTGCTTATCTCTATCCTCTTATTCCTATTAATGATCTCAAGCGCAGCCTTTGCATACTTCGCATACCTTCCGTTCCCGCCTGCAATGCCCTTTATCTCATTCATTATGCCCTGAGATATGAGCAGCGAATAACCTGGAAACCTCTCTTCAAGAGCGCTGAATACATCATGCTTTTTGGAGAGCCCGAATATTATGGAACTTGTATCAACTATGACGAATTTGCCTGCCATGCCAACGTTTATTATTCTTGAACGTTATAATTTATATACGAACATATCCTACAAGTGTTGACATATGGATCTAGACATGTATGCAGAAGAGCTGCTCTCAAGCTATGAAACGCAGGAGCACAAGCATAAGATGGAAAAACCAGATGCTGAGATGCATGAGGAGAATGTCTCATGCGGAGACAGGATAACCGTCTTCCTGAAGGTGGAAAACGGCACGGTCAAGGACGTCTCATATGAAGGAGACGGCTGCGTCATCTCGATGGGCTCTGCGAACATACTCATGGAAAAACTGAAGGGCAGGAGCGTGCAGGAGATAGAATCGATGGACAAAAATAGCTTAATAGAGATAATAAACCTTGATCCAGGCCCTGTAAGGATGCACTGCGCCACATTATCATTGAAGGCGATAAAGGAAGCTTTATTCAAGTACGAGAACAAGCAGACAGACAGGAGCACAAAGGAGTTATAGCAAAATAATGTGATAGAATGAAACTGCTGCACCAACTTCCACCATACAATCTATTCGGGATAGAGGATCAGGATTACGATAGCGCAAAGGTTGTGGCACTGCCTGTTCCATACGATTCTACTACTTCATACAAATCAGGTGCAAGGGATGGCCCGCATGCGATAATAGATGCGAGCAGGAACCTCGAACTCTACGATGAGGAATACAAGAAGGAGATAACGGAAATAGGCGTATACACTACCGATGAGATGCAGCCAAGCGTAAACTCTCCAGAAGAGACTGTAAACTGGATAGAAAAAGAGATAGATATTATACTGGATGCAAAGAAGATGCCGCTGCTCATTGGCGGAGAGCATTCGATAGCTGTCGGTTCTATAAGAGCAGTTGCAAAGCGCAATAAGGAATTCAGCGTAATCCACTTCGATGCCCATTCTGATTACCGGGATGAATATATGGGCAGCAGGTACTCCCATGCATGCATAATGGCACGTGTAAGGGAGGTCTGCAAAAGCTGCTACAGCGTCGGGGTCAGGAGCATAGACACCGAGAGCGCAAAGAGATATTCAAATGATATACTTTACATGAAGGACATGCAGAACCTGCCTGTAAATGAGATTGCAGAGATAATAAAGAAGCGCACAAAGCAGAATGTATACATAACGATAGACTTAGACGTTCTTGACAACGGGGAGATGCCAAGCGTAGGCACTCCAGAGCCTAACGGGATGCATTTTGCACAGATAGATGCGGTACTGAAAAGCATTCTTGCAGAGAAAAACCTTCTTGGAATGGACGTATGCGAACTAGCTCCAATACCTGGGATGATAGCCCCTAACTTCCTTGCAGCAAAGCTCATATTCAGGACACTTGAGCATGCGTTCTTCCAGAAAAAGCAGTGAAAACCGTCAGTACTCTATGCCTTCAGGTTTCCTCATCTTCCCCTTTATTATACGGGCGAGCTTTACCGCTATGTCCTCTCTTACTCCATCAAGTCTTACCACCCGCAACTCCTTCTTAGATAGCGAAACCTCAAAGCTCTCCCCCTTCTTTATGCTGCCCGCATCTATTCCATCATATCTCAGCACACCGCCGTACTTCTCTATCCTTGCCCCTATCTTCTTATCAGGACTCACTATTATCGAATTGGTGTAAGGTCCATCGACATTCAGGAAGGTGGCGCAGAGAAGCTTCGGCGAGAGTATTACAGGCCCGCCTGCAGACCTGTTGTATGCTGTAGAGCCAACTTCGCTTGTCACAAGCATTCCATCTCCTGCCATTATGTAAGGGTATATAGCCTTTTCCTTATGGTCATCTTTGTAGTAAACGCTGAAGTATACCTCCTCGCGCCAATTGTGCAGCAGCACCTCATTGACCGCATAGTACCTCTTGCCCTTGAAAGACAGTTCTATCTTGTTCCCAAGATTCTCTATGGTATACTGTTTCTTCTTCAGTTTCTTCACAACCAGTGAAATATCCCTTATGCTTATGTCAGAATAGTAGCCTGCACTGTTGCTCTCGTCTCCACGTATCGCAAGTATCGGCCCGTTAAATTCCCTCGCTGCTTTCACGAAGGTGCCATCACCGCCTATGGCTATGCACATGTCGCCGTTTCTCGACATCTCAAAAGCCTTCTCAAGTTCCTTTATCTCCTTGTAATACTTCTTGCAGATTATCGTTATCTTCATTTTGTCCCCTTTCCATAATAGAAATGCAAAGGCCTTCCGAGAGCAGCTTCCGCAGCTTCCTGAACCGCTTCAGAGAATGTAGGATGCGGATGTATGGTATCTGCAATGTCCTCGAGAGTCGCTCCCATCTCTATCGCAAGAGCCGCTTCAGCTATCATTGCGTTAGCATCCTGTCCCACTATCTCCACCCCCTTTATTATATTATCATCATCGTATGCTATCTTTACAAAGCCCTCCTTCCTGTCAAGGGCAACTCCTCTGCCAACTGCGCTCATCGGGAATTTCTTGACATTCTTCGCATTAAGGGTACCTGCCAGAGCCACTTCCGGATCGGAGAAGATGACTGCAGGTATGACCAGATTGTCAAAGCCTGAATTGAGCCCTGCTGCTTTCTCTCCTGCCACGACCCCCTGCCTTATAGCCTTGTGCGCGAGCATGGGCTCTCCAACAACATCGCCTATTGCAAGTATGTTGCCATCTGTAGTCTGCAATGAGCCGTCGACAACAATAAATCCTCTATCGTCCAGTTTTACCTTCGTATTCTCAAGCTCAAGCCCTTTCGTATAAGGTACAAGCCCTACTGCTACAACGACGATTTCTGCCTCTATCGAAGTGTCATCAGAGAGCTTCACTTCCTTTCCATCATACTTTTCAGGAGTAACTCCTGCATGTATCTTTACTCCAAGCTCCTCAAGCCTTTTGCCTACCAGTGCTGTTGCATCGGGATCAAATTTCGAGAGTATTCCAGAGCGTGCTATCACATGCACCTGCGAACCCAGTTTTGCAAACATGCCTGCTATCTCCACAGAGACGTATCCAGCTCCTATTATCGCAATGCTTTTCGGTATGAAATCAAGGGAGAGTGCCCGTTTGTAGTCAATAATGCTGCTGCCATTGAAAGCGAATCCCTTAAGTTCAGACGGTACGGAACCTGTTGCGATTATCGCTTTCTTGAAGTCAAGGGAGGTACCGTTCGTAAGCTGCAATGTGTTTGAGTTGAGGAAGGTGGCCTCACCCTTGACTATCTCTATGCCATTAGATCTGCATAGACTCTCAACCCCTTTTTCCAGTTTCTGTGAAACTCCTATCCTCCAATCATGCATCTTCTTCGCATCTATGTTCAAGGATCCGGATATTCCCATGTTCTCTGAATGTGTTGCAGAATATAACAAATCAGAGATGTGTATGAGTGTCTTTGATGGTATGCATGCGTAGTTGAGGCAGTGACCTCCCAGCTTGTCCCTTTCCACTATTGTTACGCTCTTTCCAAGCTCTGCGGCTCTTATGGCTGCAACATACCCACCTACTCCTCCTCCGATGACTGCGACGTCAATCTCTTCAGGGAGTGAACCCATTACCATATCACAGCATCTCGAGGAATTCAGGATCCTCAATATATCTCTTAAACGCATTCCCGAACTTCACAGCTTCAGCCCCATCAACTACTCTATGGTCAAAGACGAGGGAGAATGGCAATTGCCTTCCTATGGCTATCTTGCCATCCTTTACTACCGGCACCTCCTTTATCATATGCACTCCGAGTATTGCAACTTCCGGATAATTTATCATCGGCACAGAGAGATACCCTCCTCCAAGGCTTCCTATATTGGTTATAGTGAAGGTGCCGTCATGCATCTCCTCCAAAGAGATGGTATTGTCAAGCACCTTTTTGCGAAGTGCCATTATCTCCTTAGCTATCTCCGAAATGCTCTTCCTGTCCGCATTCTTTATCACGACTACCTTCAATCCATCAGGAGCTTCTGCAGCAAGCCCTACGTTGAAGTATTTCTTCACTATTATCTCCTGCCTGTCATGGTCGTAACTGGAATTGAATCTCGGACTCTCCTTAAGCGCTTCTACCACTGCCTTTATCATGAACGGAAGGAATGTAAGCTTGAAACCTGCTTTCTCTGCATTCTCCTTCTCCCTCTTGACTATCTCGAAAAGATGTCCTGCATCTGCAATATCCATATGCACGGCTCTAGGGATTGTCCACGATAGTTCCATATTCTTTGCGATCGTCTTCCTCAACTGCGACATCGGTACTCTTTCAATATCCTCGCCATGCTGTTCTTCAAGCACCTCCGAGAATTTGGGTACAAGCTTCTTCGGAACAGCTCCATTGTTTGCAAATGCTTTAACGTCATTCTCAAGAACCCTTCCCTGCGGGCCAGTGCCTGTAACTTTTGATAAGTCTATTCCGAGGTCGCGGGCAAGTTTCCTAACATAAGGCGTAGCAAGTATCTCCTTGGTCTTACCTGCTGCCACTGCATCAGGTTCAGCAGCAATGTGTGCAGTAGCCTGTGCAACAGGGGCAGCCTGCTGAACGCTCTTTTCAGTTGCAGGCGCTGCCTTTTCAGGCTCTGTGTCAGGTGCTCCATCGCCTACAGTTGCTAACGTATCACCTACCTTTACGTCTGTATTTTCCTTTGCAATAAGCTTTATCCTGCCGGATATCGGTGCGGGTATGTTCACTATCGCTTTATCGGTCTCTATCTGGGCAACAGCCTGGTCCTCCTTTACAGTGTCTCCGTCTTTGACCAGCCACTTCTGCAGATGGCCCTCTGTTATCCCCTCTCCAACATCAACGAATCTTATCTCCTTCACTTCTACACCGACATTATCTTATCTATGGCCTTTGACACCTTAAGCTCATTTGGTATGTAATACTTCTCATATCCTGGGAACGGATAAGGCAGCGAGTGCGATGCAACTCTTATTACCGGAGCCTTAAGGTCGAATATCGCCTTCTCTGCTATCCTTGCAGAGATCTCTGCTCCAACTCCGAAGCTCAATGATGCCTCATGAACGACGAGCGCCCTTCCCGTCTTCTTCACACTCCCTATGATGCACTCCTCATCAAGCGGGTTTATTGTCCTCAAATCTATTATTTCCGCATCAATAGCTCTCTTCTCCACAACGCTCTTGACTACGGGCACCATAGTGCCGTAGGTTATTATGCTAAGCTCATTACCCTCTCTAAGAACCTTTGCCTTGCCTATCTCAACCTCATAAGGCTCGTCAGGAACCTCCTCCTTGAAGAGCCTGTATAGCTTTGTAGGTTCAAGGAAGATGACAGGATCATCAAGCTTTGAAGCCTTTATCATGAGCCCCTTTGCATCATAAGGTCCTGAAGGCTCTACAACTATCAGACCACCCATGTGCGAGTAATAAGCTTCTGGGCTTTCTGAGTGGTGCTCAAGCGTCCTTACGCCTCCGCTTACAGGAGTACGCACTATCATCGGAACCTTGAATGCGCCTCTCGTCCTTGTCCTGTACCTTGCAGCATGGTTTACCAGCTGGCTGAATCCGAGGAACATGAATCCTGCAAACTGTATCTCAGGTATCGGCCTCATTCCCGATATCGCCATGCCTATCGAAGTGCCTATTATCCCTGATTCTGCCAATGGGGTATCTATCACTCTGTCGTCTCCGAATTTTTCAGCCAGTCCGTCAGTGACCCTGAATACCCCTCCATCCTTTCCAACATCCTCTCCCAGTACTACTGCATCCTTGTCATTCTCAAGTATGTGGCTGAGAGCACTGTTCAACGCTGTAACCATGTTTGCCATCATTCGGAATCACCCTGCCAGAAATTCTCCTTAACAGCTTCGTCCATCTCCTCCTGAAGCACAGCCGGCATAAAGCTATACACGCTTTCGAACATGCTCTTCGGATCAGGGACAAAGCTCTCTGCCTTTTCAATAGCATCATCTATCTTCTTCATGTTCTCCTCAAGGAACTTCGCCTCGATATCCTCGCTCCAAAGGTTCTTTGCAGTCAGGTATTTCTTCACTCTCAGTATCGGATCCCTAGGTTTCCATCTCTCCAGCTCCTCGTCAGGTCTGTACTTTGTAGGATCGTCTGCAGTTGTGTGCATGCCCATCCTGTAAGTCAGCGCCTCTATAACTGCAGGACCGTCAGCAGATGCTTCTATCGCTTCTCTTACAGCCTTGTAAACCGCAATAACGTCATTACCATCCACCTGTATTATCCTCTTTATCCCGGCAGCTATTCCCTTCTGTGCAAGAGTAGTAGCAGCTGTCTGCTTCTTCGTAGGCTCTGATATCGCCCATGCGTTATTCTCTATTATTGTAATAAGCGGAATGTTCCACGCACCTGCAAAGTTGATCGCTTCGTAGAAATCCCCTTCAGAAGTTCCCCCATCTCCGACAAAAGCTATGACTGCAGAGCCGGTCTTCTTGTATTTTTGTGCGTATGCTATGCCTGCGGCATGCGGCATCTGAGTAGATACAGGAACTATGACAGGAAGCCCCTTCACATTTTCAGGTATCTTCTGCGCCTCTTCATAACCGCGCCAGTATGTAAAGTAAAGGTCCATTGGCAGCCCTCTAACCAGATATACTGCGTGCTGCCTGAAGTTAGGGACAAAATAATCATCCTTCCTAAGCGCCATCGCAGCCCCTACCTGCGTTGCCTCTTCTCCAAGAAGAGGTGCATACGTTACTGCACGCCCCTGCCTCTGCAAAGAGAGAGCCTTTGCATCTATCTCCCGTGCAAGGACCATATACTTAAGCATCTCGAGTATCTTATTGTCATCAACATAATTTGGCATCAGCTCCTTGTCGATAACCCCATTCTCATCCATTACCTGCATATATGTTACGCTCCCACTGAACGCCTCCTTTTTCAACACAAGCACCAATAAGAATAGGTGCAAGAGTTTTATATTGTTTTTGAGGAATAGCGTGAAGCAACTGTCAAAAGAAATAATATACTGCCAAAATCAAGACTAGGATAATCAGAGGATCGATCTGGCTTCTTTAACCGGGTTCATCAGATTGAACTCTCTTACCTTCTGCCACTCATTAACTCTGCCATACGTGTAATAAAGGCTCAATCTGCCTACAGTGAATGTACTCAATCTTCTGACAAGCGGAACAAGCTCATATTCATCTATTATTTTATCCTTCTGGCTGTCCTCCATATCTGCATACATGAAGCTTAGGTGTGGGGTATACTCCCTAGTATAATACCTCTCAAACACATCCTTCGCAAGATTCGCAGCCCTTTCTATTTCCTCATTCTTCTGTACTCTTACAAACAGGGACCTGAAATACTCTCTTGACCTGCCTATGCTTCCTAATGCAACCATACATCTGTCAATTCTACCTGCAAGATAAAGCGTACTCTCGATGACATTATCTTCAGTACTTGAAATACCTGCCATCAAGGTTACATGCGGTTCAAAAGAAGGGGTGGAATACTTGCTGCTTATGCTATTTATGGTATTCTGCAGCTCATCAAATACGTGTTCTTCAGCAGGCATTAACCATAGTGAATACCTGCTTTTACTACTGTCTGATGTGCCAGCAGTTGTCCCCATCGAACCCCATTATATAAACAATGCGAATTATTTAAACTCTCCTATCCTAGCTATTTCATGCATCTATCTGCACAGCCTTTATATCAGGGTAATCCCTTAGCGTCCTTACCAGTAGTTTGATGTCAGAACTCTCCTTCGGGGGAGAATAAACCATCACGTTAGGGTTCTGTCCTCTATTATCCCTAGATTCCAATAGGTTTTTTATCAAGTGCAGATCTCCTATTCTGCACACTATCCAATCCGCTCTTGCTACATTAACAACCTTATTTGCATAATCCACAAATTCCTGCTCTCCACCCCTAGTTATTATGCTCCTTGGCAGAACACACGCAGATATGGCATTATCTCCAACTATCCTCTTTGAGGCTTTGAATGCCTCTATACTATACTGCATTATCATATATGCTGATCTATCAAGTTTTCTCATTTTTAATTCCTCAAATACTGCTTTTGTCGCATTCACAGCAAGCTTCAGGCTTCCATTCATGGCCACGTCTCCATCCTTTATGTCTATGCAAAGTTTTCCAGGTTTAACCTTTCTATCATATGCATGTTTGTAAAGGTCAAGGAACTCCCCAAGCGCAAGTATCTCCTCTCCTCCTGACCTTCCTAATCTTTGGAGCTCTTCTACTCTCAAATCCTTTACGAAGAGATTATCCTTTACAGTATTCATGGTGAAAGGTTTCCCGCTCCTGTCTCTCTTCTTCGCGATCTCCACTATTTCTACTGCTCTTGTTGTTCCCAACACGTTCTCTAATCCCCCAAGGCTGCTTACCGGTAATATGTTCCAGGCATGTAACCTATCCGTAAACATGCCCTGCTGCACCGAATAGCCGTCCTTGCCAGTCCTTATGTCATGCTCTATGGCCTGCCCGCCAGATATCTTGAACAACGCTTTGAACTCTTCAGCATTAGAGAGCCTCGAAGGATGGTATACTATCAAAGGAGCATCTCTCTCAAGGGATTCTGCCATAGCCTTCTTAAGCCCCTTTCCTATGCTATTAAGTGTCTCTACTCTCTTTACAGTAACCTTTGCCGTTTTATCACATCATCACAACAATCGTTCTCATTTAAAAACGTATCAGTAATAACGGCAGAATAAGCGTATCGCAAAGCACACATAAGACAGTGGTTTAAAAAGGGTTCAGCAAGGTTTAAATATGAAGCTATAGAATCTTAAATTCACTTAATGCTTCTTAAAGTAATTAAGCGACATACAATTTATCGGTGTTTATCATAGATGCGTTGATACTCTGCGGTGGCTATGCAAAGAGACTGGAACCAATAACCACCTACATACCAAAACCTTTACTCCCTATAGGGGACAAACTGATGATAGACTATATACTTGACGGTCTTATTCCTAATAAGTTTGACAGGATAATAGTCTCTACAAACAAGAAGTTCGAGAAGCAGTTCAGGTACTGGATAGCACACAGAAAGGCCGTAAAGAATGTGCATATAGAGCTAGTTGTTGAACCTACGATGCACGAGGGTGAAAAGTTCGGAGCAGTAAAAGGCATAGACTATACAATAAAGACGCTTAGGCTGAACTCTGACCTGCTGATAGTGGCAGGAGATAACTTCCACAATTTTGACCTTTCAAAACTCATGACAAAGTCAAAGAGCGACAGGAAGATAGTAACCGCACTGCACAACATAAAGAGCCTAGATGAGGCCAAACGCTTCGGGGTCGTAAGCCTTGAAGGAAGCATAATCAAGGAATTTGAGGAAAAACCGGAGAATCCTAAATCCACGCTGATAAGCACATGCATATATGCAATACCAAAAGAGCACTTGAAGAAGTTCGATGAGTATATAGCAAACAAGAACAATCCTGACTCTCCAGGATACTTCATGCAATGGCTTGTGAAGAACAAGAACGATGTGCATGCTGTAGTGTACGACGATTTCTGGTATGACATAGGCACGCACGATTCATACAAAGAGGTTACGGAAAAGCACGGCGGAAAATAAGCATTATAATTCCTGTATCCTTTGCAAAGCTTCGGTTTTTGCATACGCTGAGGGAAAACCGAAACAAAACCGATGCAATTATTCAGGTTTATTAATCCTTATTGCATATGCTATTACTGTGTTATTGCATGAGCAAACTCTTTGAAAGCAAGAAGAAGATAATAGAACTGGTTAAAGAGAAGCCTATGACAATGACCCAGATATCTGAAAAGCTGGATCTGGGCCAGTCTACTACAAATCAGCACATAAAAGAGCTGCTAAGGATAGGCGCTATAAAAGAGATAGAGAACCCTTACAGCAGGAAGTGGAAGTACTACGAATATAACAAGGGATTCGAAAAGCGCCTTGAGGACAGCGGTTACAATGTCGCAAAGGTAAGGGCTTTCGCAGTGGGCATACTTGCAATAATCGCGATAGCAGTTATCGGCATATTCCTATTCAACAGCAGGGCGCCAGTTTATCCTGGAGCAAACTACTCCACTGTTCCTCCTTCATTCAATTCACAGTACTCGAACTCCTCAGCACAGGGCAACTTCGTAGTGCAGCTTACGGATCCGCCTCTTGTACCGCCCGGAACGTCATCACTAATGATAAAATACTCTTCAGTAGGTCTGATCTATTCAAATTCATCTGCATTTGAGTACTTCAATGCCAGCGGCACAGCTGACCTTCTCAACCTGACCAATGTCACAAAGACCATAGCCATCCTAAACGTGAAGAACTACAGTAAGATAAAGGATCTAAGGCTCAACATAACCTCTGCGAACATAACTATAGACAATACTACCTACAACGTGACTGTTCCTCAGGGCTATGTGGAAGCGCAGCTAAATTCAAGTTCCAACTCCTCGATAGGCGGTGCTCTGATAAATATGAATCCTACAATAGTCAGGATATACTCGCAGAACAATGAGAGCATATTCGTGATGGTTCCAAATGTCAAAGCGATATTCATAGGCAGATCCGAGGCGGCAAGTGCCAGGAGCATAGGTTATGTCGAGAGGATAAATCCTGGCATAATCCGCAGAATAAGGTCAAACAGCAGCATAATGATAACAAATGCTACATTGATCTCATCTGGCAACTCAACAATGATGTCGATAGGGGTAAAGAACACCGGCAACACAACCGTCAATCTGACAAACATGCAGCTTAATGGCTTCATGGAAGAGGTGAGGCTTGGCTATCAGGGCTATTCACCAACAATAAATGCCAATTCGAATGAAGGAGGTTCGGTAAATGCATGTGTAGGGATAATGTGCATAAGCAGGAGTACGGTATCCATATCTGCAAACTCGGAATCAAAGAACCAGAGTGAACTTGAGACAAGTGCAGCAGGCGCATTCGTCAACAAGTTCAACAATTACCTTAACTTCATCGTACTTAACAACGGGACACTTTCACTCCCTATATTCAATTATGTGCCAAACTGCGAAGTCTCTCATGATAATGGGATTGGTGCATTCATAGGTTGCAGAACCTTTACGGGTCTGTCAGTTAAGCCAGGAGCTTCAGCAGATCTGCACTTCAACAGCACTCTTGGGATAAGTACGCTGCCATATGCAACAGACTCGCTGCCATTCTTCAGAGGTGTAACAAAGATACTTCTCATACCTGGCCAGAACTACAGTATAAGAGTGATTGGAATAGGGCAGGAACATTCGGGGATTGCAAACGCTAATTACACTGCTTCCGATCAAGGTAGCATAAGCAATTACACTTCAAAGCTTGTCGGAGTGAGCATAGTGAACGAGCAGGTTTTAGCAGGAAATCTCTCATACAATGTCTCTCTACAGGGTTTCACATCAACTATAAACGGAACTGCGAACTATACTTTGCCGTTACTCTCAGGATCATACGATAATTATTATTCTGGGTACACACTGAAGAACATAAGCATACTTACTCCTGGCTTTACGCTTCTAGGTACAACATATATAATGGAATATATTCCTGGCAAATGTCCTGTCTGCTCTTCAGGTAGCATACACTGCTTCGTATGCATAGCTGGCCAGAATATAAAAGCCGCAGTTCTGACTATAAAATCTCCAGGTTATCAGTATTATGGGCCACTATCAATAAAGACAGTATATTCAGTATCATATAATACGACAGAGCGGCAGAACAGCAGCATAAACAATGCGGGGAACTCTACAATTACTACTGTAACTACAATGCCACAGAATCAGACCGGCTTAGGTATGATTCAGGGACACGTATCTATAGGCCCATTATGTCCCGTCCAATCGATTAACAACACTTGCATAGGTAGCATAGACCTTAACACACTCTATTCAAGCCTCAAACTGGAACTCACGTCAATGAACAATGTATACAATTACACAATACCAATAAGCGCAAATGGCACATACTCAGAACAGGTAGATGCAGGTTCTTACTCGGTAAGCATGCTGAACTGCCATTACATAGGATGCACACGAATAATACCGAGATCGGTAAACATATCGGCAGGGGAGACAACAGAACTTAACATAAGCATAAATACGGGCATTGCATAATCTAATACGCAATCAGACACCTGTGTACTAATATATTATTATAATTATATTATTACGATATTTATGATATAATGTATAATGCAATCTTGAGCAATATTACACCACCAAAATCTATTCTTAAAAAACCCTTACCTATAGCATTTGCTTTAATAATACTGACATTTGCAATTGCAAATGCATATGCCTTACCTCCATCCCCTTTGTCTATCTCTTCAATAAATCCCGCAACTCCAACAATAGACAACGGGCAGTCCATTACTATTACAGGCACATGGTCAGGCGGGACTGCACCTTATAATGCAGTCTGGTATACCGGGCCATACGGCACAACCTGCCCTCAGGAAGCAGCCAATGTTCTTGCAACCTACAACGGATTGTCAACAACATCAAATTCAATAACAGTAAGCCCTACAACAACAAACAGCTACTGTCTTGGTATAACTGATTCGGAATCTCCACCAGCCACACAACTATCTCTTAATTATACTGAAAATGCCATAGCCTCCGGCTTTAGCAGTCCACATGGGTTAGCCTTCTCCCCTTCAGGCACATATGCCTATGTGACAAACGATGGCGGCAACAATATTGCACTATCCATGCAGCATACCAAATTCTGATATTGCCCCATTCATACTGAGGAACGGCACCTGGCAGGAGATAACTCCATTCACACTCAATGTTGCTGCCTGCACAGTTGAATTCGCAGTTCCTTCGGATCCTGTGATAGCACTGCTTAATACAAATGTAATATCTACTATAAATACAACAACTGCCACAACTACTATCCAAACTTCAACAACAGTATCTGTAACTTCTGCGCCAACAAATACTGGAATGATATTTGATATCCTGATAATTATAATAATCATAATAGCGGTTGCACTATTCTTGTACTTCAGACAGAGAAAATAAATGTATACAAAATTAACAGTATTCTGATTCTACGTTCTATCTGCCTGTGAGTATCTTTTCGGCATATATATTCTCTATAAATCAAATTCAAACTATATTAAATATAATAATTGATTATTTAATATAGTAACTAAATGCCAGATATGTCAATTTAAAAAATGCTTATATTGAATAATATCAGTAAAGTATTTAATATGTTCAATATATTTATTATAATCGCCCCCTACCATTAACTTCATGTTACATTCTGCCTCGTACTGACCACCAGCCATAATAGTATTAAATTAATATGCATATAGTTTAATATAAAATACTAAAATATTAATTAAATGCTGATTATTAATTTATATTAATTATAAATATGGTTTCTTTAATTATATTTAAATAATCTAGACGCGGCTCTTGCCGATCAGAATACACTGCTTATGCGATTATCTTTAATTCATATGCTATATATTAATTAAAAAATCTATAAAAACAGGTAAAAATGAGTATAATTATTCTATATTAATTATAATTGGGGATAATTGAATAAAAATAAGTCGTACTGATAAATAATTGCATATCACCAATCATAATGTGTTTATCGTATCTATATTTAATTCTAATACTATATAATTGATTATTATTGTAATAAATACTGATTTAGTAAAGATTTAAATATATTCTTTTAATATAATGATTGGTGCCTGTGGTGAATCCCAGTGATTTCAATGGTATGGCAGGAGAGCTCATATTCGTACAGAATGCACACAACAACTACTACGTCTTTGTACCGAGGCTGCTCCCTGTACAGATCAAATTTGACGATGAGGCGACAACTCTTCTGGCAAAGACAAGCTTCGAGTTGGGGAAGCTCGAAGCGATATCTTCTGAATTCCCTGAATTTGCAGAGCTCCAGGCGAGAAAGGAGGCGCTTGAAAGTGCAAGATTGCATGGAAACGGGGAGACTCTTGACAATATCTTCAGGTATGAGCGGGGAAGACGCTCTATAAAGGATCCAAAGGCCGCAAAGGAAGCCCTCGGCCATATAGAGGCTCTGAGGAGCTGCATACCTGCCATAAGCCGCGGTGAGATAAGCACAAATACCGTACTCGAGGCGCACAAAGCCCTCATAGGCAGCACAAATGAAAAGGATATTATAATAAGGAACAGGCAGAACTGGCTCGGCTCTCCCGATACTCCTGCTACAATAGCAAGATATGTCCCCCCTCCACCGGAGAGGGTGATGCCGCTGCTGGAGAACACGCTCTACTATATGCAAGAATACGAGTCAATACATCCCATAGTCCAGATAGCCCTGATGCACTACCAGTTCGAGGCCATAAGGCCGTTCGAGCGTGCAAACGGGAGGACGGGAAGAGTGCTCATATCCGTATATCTGCAGAAGAGCAAGTTACTCTCGCTTCCAAGCCTGTGCATGAGCGAATACTTCGAGAAGGACAGGGCATCCTACTACGATACAATACTGCATGTGAGCAAGACAGGCGACTATCTCTCATGGATAAAGTTCTTCCTTAAGGCCATGCACTTCCAGGCCAAGAAGGCTGTGAGAACAGCTGCAAAGCTCTCAGATTACAAAGAGGCATGCCTGAAGAAGCTGGGCACTTCAAAATCCTCAGAATCGTCAAGGATAGTGCTCAATGAATTATTCAAGAATCCATACATAACAATAGCCGATGCGAGGGATGCTATAAATGCAACATATCCTACTGCAAAACGCGCAGTTGACATGCTTGTCAAGGAAGGAATACTTACTCCTGAGAAGAAGGAGCGAAACATGGGCTTCTTCGCAGATAAGATATACGAGATAATAAACGAGGAATGAGCGCCTCATTCTTTATCGTAAATGCTGCTCCTATGTCCTAAGTCTTTTGAGAAACTATATAAACATGAGAACAGAGTGTATTCTGGTTAAGATGCTGTTCAAAGATACTGCAGTTTATTACGAAAAGCTCGAGAGCACAAGCTCAAGGCTGGAGATGATAGATACGCTCTCGGAGCTTTTCTCAAAATCCTCTCCTGACGAGATAAAACATCTGATATACATAACGCAGGGAGTTCTCAGTCCATCATTCGAAGGGGTGGTGATAGGCCTTGCCGAGAGCTTTGCTGAACAGGCGATAGCAGCAGCTACCGGCTATTCAAAAGATTCTGTTATACAGGCGTACAAGAAATCAGGAGACCTCGGCGCTGTAGCAGAGGATTTCTCTGCCAAGTCAAAGCTGAAGAGGATAAGCTCCAAGTCCTTTACGGTAAATGATGTCTTTGAATCGATGCACAAGATAGCGAGGACAGGCGGACACGGCAGCCAGGACACTAAGATAAAGATGCTCATGGAGATACTTTCAGCCTCTTCACCTCTTGAAGCAAGATACGTTACCAGATTCGCACTCGGAAGGCTGCGACTTGGACTAGGTGATGCAACTATCCTCGAGGCGCTTTCAAAGGCATTCACAGGAAGCAGGGAGTCAAAGCCAATACTTGAGAATGCTTACAATATCTGCAGCGATCTTGGAAGAGTAGGAGAGATTATTGCAGAGAAAGGGATAAAGGGAGTAGAGAGGATAGAGGTTCAGCTCTTCAGCCCTATAAGGCCTGCGCTTGCCGAGAGGCTACCTACTGCTGAGCAGATACTGGAGAAGACTCATGGGAAGTGCGCAATAGAGTCAAAGTACGACGGATTAAGGGAGCAGATACACATGGACAGGAAGAGGGGGAAGGTCGAGATATACTCCAGAAATCTCGAAGTCCTTACTCCGATGTTCCCTGAGATAGTCGATGCAGCACTTGATGAGATAGCTGCCGATTCTGCGATAATAGAGGGAGAGGCGATAGGATACAACGAAGCCACAGACCAGTTCCTGCCCTTCCAGGAGACGATACAGAGGAAGAGGAAGCATGGTGTAGAGGAGATGTCAAAGGAGATGCCCCTTACCCTCTTCTCATTCGACATAATGTACCTCAACGGAAAGGATACGATGTCAAAACCATATTCCGAGAGAAGGGAGCTGCTTGAATCCGTGCTGAAGAAAAGGCGGATGATACGACTGTCGGACAGGATAGTCACCGATGACCCGAAGAAGATAGACAAGTACTTCAACACTGTGATAGAGGATGGACTGGAGGGAATAATGGCAAAGGACCTTGGTTCAAGCTATGTGGCAGGGGCAAGGAAGTTCTCCTGGATAAAGCTGAAGAGGAGCTACAAGGGCGAATTATCGGATACTCTTGACCTTGTGATACTGGGATACTTCCTAGGCAAGGGGCTGCGCGCCGAGTTCAAGTTCGGGGGCCTTCTTGCAGGCGTCTACAACGACAAAGAGGATGTCTTCGAAACCATAACGAGGATAGGCACGGGATTCAGCGAGGCGCAGATGAAGTCGCTGAAGAAGGATCTTGATGAGATAAAGACGAAGCACAAGCCTGCAAGGGTAAATGCGGTAGTTGAACCGGACTTCTGGGTCGAACCGAGATATGTTGTAACTGTAAGGGCGGACGAGATAACAAGATCCAGCATGCATACCTGCGGCATTAAAGACGGGATGGGCTATGCCCTGAGATTCCCAAGGCTGGTGAGCGATGGAATCAGGCAGGACAAGTCAGCTTCAGACGCTACGACGACAGAGGAGGTAATAGAGATGTTCGGAATACAGAGAAAATCCAAGCTGTCCAGCTGATATCTATACTAAATCTCAATTAACGTCGTAAAAACCTGTGTATAACTCAAATTCTGGTGCTGCTCCTGCGTAAAAATCCTTATCTTCCACTAATAATATTTTATTCTGGTATATGTTTTTTATCTAAGTATAAGCCGTTCCATTACTGACTCCCATACAAAAGATATTTAAACATATTTAGTAGTTTATATAAACTGGCGATCGCATGGTAGATTTCTCTAGTGAGTTTCTTGCGAATAAAAGCGAGGAGATAGACAGCAACTCTACACCCCAGATAAAGATAGTAACCATAGGAGTGGGCGGGGGTGGCAACAACACAGCACAAAGACTGCTGAAGAGCGGTGTTAAGGGCACAGACCTTGTAGCAATTAACACGGACGTTCAGCACTTCAAGATGCTTGATGACCGAATAAAGAAGGTCCTTATAGGAAAGAGCCTGACAAGAGGTCTCGGAGCCGGAGGAACTCCTGAAGTTGGAGCAAAGGCAGCTGAGGCTGACAGACAGGCAATAGAAGAGGTAATAAACGGTGCACAACTGGTCTTCCTGTGCGCAGGTATGGGAGGAGGAACCGGAACTGGTGCAATGCCTGTAGTGGCTCAGATAGCAAAGGAACAGGGTGCTATAGTAGTCGCAATGGTAACGTATCCATTTGATCTTGAGAGGGTAAGGAAGGTAAAGGCAGAAGAGGGTATACAGAAGCTGAGGAAGTTCAGCGACAGCGTCATAATCCTGGATAACAACAGATTGGTGAAGCTGGTTCCTAACCTGCCAATGAATGAGGCATTCGCAGTAGCAGATGACATACTGGCAAAGGCAATAGGCGGACTTGTATGGACGATAACCCAGCCAAGCCTGATCAACATAGACTTTGCTGATGTAAGGTCGATCATGGGAAGCGGAGACGTTGGATTCATATCCGTAGGGGTAGGAAAGGGCAACGAGAAGGTTACCGCTGCTGCAGAGGCTGTCATAAAGAACAAGCTGCTTGATGTTGACTTCGAGAACGCAAAGGGAGCACTGATACACATATCAGGAGCATCTGACCTGAGCCTCGGAGACGCAATACATGCAGGAGAGATAATAACCGAGCGCATGGACCCTAAGGCAAACATAAAGTGGGGCGCAAGGATAATCCCAGGCTACGAAGGCCAGATAGAGATAGTGGCAATAGTAACAGGAGTAAAGGGCTCAAGCATAGCAGGGAAGTTCAACAGCGACGAAAGGCCTGCAAAGTATGATTTGGATCTCATTTGAGATCCCTTTATATTTATTATAAATGGGTGCGAGAATGGGAAACGAGCAGTTCGACTATGATGCCTACAAACCGAGGATAGCGGTAGTAGGCTGCGGTGGGCAGGGTAGCAACCTTGTAAACAGGCTATCGAGATATGGCATGCAGAGCGCTGACAAGATTGCCATAAACACGGATATAGCGCATCTTAACATAATCAAGGCTGACAAGAAGCTGCTCATAGGAAAGAGCATAACCAATGGACTTGGAGCTGGAGGTTTCCCTGAAGTTGCAGAGAAGTGCGCAGAGGTAAGCAAGGAGGAGATAAGGCAGGCCCTGGAAGGCTACAGCCTTGTATTCATTGCTGCAGGTATGGGAGGAGGAACAGGAACAGGTTCGGCCCCTATAGTTGCACACATAGCAAGAGAGTGCGGCGCAACTGTAATAGCAACTGTAACGTATCCATTTGCACTTGAGAGAAGCAGAAAGGTAAAGGCAGAATGGGGCATAGAGAGGCTGAACAAGGAAGCAGACTGCACGATAGTTGTGGAGAATGATAAGCTCCTATCATACGTGCCAAACCTTCCTATGGACAAGGCCTTCGAGTTCGTTGACAATATAACTGGCAACGCTGTAAAGGGAATATCGGACACTATATACTTCCCAAGCCTGATAAACCTCGACTTCGCAGACCTGAACACGGTTGTCAGGAACACCGGCACAGCTGTAATAAGCCTGGGATCAGGAAAGGGCCCTGGAAGAGTGGAGCAGGCTGTAAAGTCGACTCTTGCACATCCTCTGCTATCAGTGGAGAATGAAGGTGCAAAGGGAGCGCTCATACAGATAACCGGCGGCACAAACCTGACCATAAGCGAGGCTACAGAGATAGCAAACGGCGTGACAGAGGGCGTTGCAGGAGATGCAAACGTCATCTTTGGCGCAAGGATGCTTCCTGAGCTCGGCGAGGAGATAAGGGTAATGTCAATAGTCACGGGCGTGAAGGCAAAGTTCGGCGAACGCAAGTTAAATGCAAACGCGACACCTATGCGCTTAGAGGCACTCCAGAGCATCTATTGAAAGTATAACTTACTTCATTGTAGCAGGCCTTCATCAGGCCTGCTACTTGTATTTATAAATTTTTCTTAGTTAATACTCCTATGGAAAACAGGTTTACTTGTTTTATCAGTAAAACTTTTGAGAAGCTGGTTTGGTGACAGACGAAATAACTTATGGAACTATGAAGGACCTAAAGGTAGGTCGCTTCGTCATGATAGACGGTATAGCATGCAGAGTGGTAGACATAGAGGTCTCTGCACCCGGAAAGCACGGAGCCGCAAAGATGCGAATAACAGGCATAGGCATATTTGACGGGCAGAAGAAGACCCTTTTGAAGCCAAGCTCCGGAGACATAGAGGTTCCTGTGATAACAAAGAAGAAGGCACAGGTGGTCTCTGTAACCGACACGACTGCGCAGGTCATGGATCTGGAGAGCTACGAGACCTTTGACCTTCCTATACCTGATGACATGAAGGGAAGCGTCAAGGCAGGGGCTGAGATAGAGATTATGGAAGCATCAGGCAGAAGGGCTATATCAAGAGTAATGGGCGGTTAGATGGAATTGAAAATAGAGAGAGAGCACGAAAACAAGCTATTTGAAAGGAATGAGATAAAGGCGAATGCGACCTTCAAGGACAAGACGCCTACAAGGCAGCAGGTCAAGGAGGAGCTATGCAAGAAGAAGAATCTTGACCCGGAGATGGTTGAGATAGTGAGCGTTGACCAGGACTACGGGCAGAAGAGATGCACGATAACCGCATACGCCTATCTTACTCAGGAGGCAAAGAAGAGAGGAGCTTTCAAGCTCTCTGCAAAGAAGAAGGAGGCTCTTGCGAAAGGTACAGCTCCTGCAAAGCAGGAAGCGGCAGAGGAAGCCAAGCCTGAGAAAAAGGCAGAAGGAACGGAATGATTTTTAGATGATTAACATGGCAAAAGAGGGAAAGAAGGCAGCTGTATACAAACCAGGGGCAAAGTACTGCCCGAAGTGCGGTGCGCGCATGGCAGACCACAAGGACAGGTACGCATGCGGCAAGTGCAGATACACCGAGTTCAAGGGCAAATAGGTGCGCCTTTTGGGATATAACCTGTGGCAGGAATCAGGGCGTTCTATCTTTTCAATAGCAGTATATCTGGCACTCTTTCTTGTGTCGACCATCTTACTCAGTCTAATCACATATGGAGTATACTCCATAGGTATCATCTCAAGCGGTACTGAGACGTTTGTCCTTGAAGTGGTCTCATTGCTCTCCTTGTCAGTAGCAGTATTCCTCTATGCCAAGCTCTACAAGAGGGAGAGCTTAAGGGATACGCTGAGCTTCTTGGGTCTGTCAAAGGACAGGATATCTGTAAATGCGCTGTGGATAGGTATTCTTCTGTTCATAATCATACTGCTGCTTGAGATTGCAGTAGGCGCTTTTGGAAGTTTTTCCAACACCACTATAAACACAAATACCAGCATACTCTTCACAGGAGCTCCATTGTGGTTCTATGTATTTGTCGCAGTCATAGAGCCGATAAATGAGGAGATAGTATTCAGGGGCTTCCTGATAAAGAGGATAAACATAGGTGCAGGTGCCATTGGCTCCGCGCTGCTGAAGAGGAGCTACAAGCCTTTCTGGGTAGGCATAATCTTAAGTGCAATAATTTTCGGACTGCTTCATGCAAGCTATGACTCGACCTTTGCAGTAGAGGTGATAGCTGCTATGTTCTTCGGACTGATGGCAGGATACGTATTCAGCAAATCCGACTCGCTGTATCCCAGTATGCTGACGCATATCCTTGTCAACTCCATAGGCGTTCTTGCCATACTTAGTATAATCCTAATCCACTGATCAGATGCGCTTCAAGATAATAATCGTAGAGCCGAAATACCAGATAAACATCGGTTACATAGCAAGAGTCTCGATGAACTTCGGGATAGGAAAGCTCTACTTCGTAAAGCCAAGGGCGAAGCTTACCGGAAGCAAGGCCATAATGTTCTCAAAGCATGCAAGCCATCTGCTGAAGAATGCAAAGGTATACGATAGCATAGGCGAGGCTACAAAGGAGTGCTCACTGGTCATAGGTACTACTGGGATATGGGAGAAGGCGAATAGGACATTCAAGCGCATCGCTCTACTACAGGATTCTGCCTCAAAGCTGAAGAAGATCGATGAAAAAGCAGTAGTAGGCGTGCTGATAGGGAGGGATGATACAGGACTGAGTGCAGAAGAGATAGAGGGATGCGACATGGTGATGTACATAGGCACTTCAAAGAGATATCCTGTGCTGAATATCTCGCACGCCCTTGCACTGATACTTTACGAGTTCACAAAGCAGGACTTTGTCCCATTGTATAAAGATATATCGAACAGAAAGGTGGAGAAGAAGGAATTGGAATATTTATTCAGAATCTTCGATAGCTCTATCAAAAAGAAAAGGATAAGAAACAAAAAGGCTGTGAGTGCGGTATTCCGAAGGATGGTACGCGCCTCGCAGCCAAGCGGCACTGAAGTGCACGCGCTGATAACTGCACTGAAGAAGTGATTACTGCTTCTTCCTCTTTATTATCTTTATCTTTGCAGGGGTAAGCAGTATCCTTGTCTGGTCTATCTGCCCTATGTCCCCGTTTATCTTTGCAGTGAATCTCTTCAGCTCTGATATTACATTGCTCCTTGTCGTAGGTCGCTTATTCAGCTCCGTTATATCCAGAAGTATTATGTTCTTCTTGGAAACTTCGTCCTCAACAGACTTGACTTCATCCTCGCTTGATATAGATACTGGCTTGATGTACATATCTGCAGGTTCGTGCATTACATCTACATCTTCCATCTCTACAGCGCTCATGTAGTCTCCGAGATCCATGTCCTTACTCTGTGAGCCAAATGTCTGGCCCAGCTTATCAAAAACTCCCATTTTTTTCACCAGTCGCCTTAAAACTGAAGTTATAATACTTGCTCATTTTTATTAAGCTTTCTATAAATCCCATTAGCGGAATTACACGAGGAAATTTCCTATTCGCTGAGCTGTTCGTATACTCTCTTCGCAATTTCCTTGCCAAGAAGCCTCTCCACCTTCTCTCTCGTGCCTGCCTTCCTCAGACTTTTAACGTCGGGAATTCCGTTCATGAACAGAAGGCGAGCCCTGACCCTTCCTATTCCCTCCAGCCTTACCAGATCCATCAGCTCCTCCTTTATTCCGTATCTCATCCTCACTCTCACCTCTGTCAGCTTCCTTGAGCTGACTTTTAGGAGCTTGCCCAGCTCTGCTGCAGAGTAGAGCAGCCAGTCCGCATTGTTTATCTTCGTATAAAGCGCTCCGGGAGTGGTCCCGTACTTCTGCGTTATCTCCTGCTCATGCTTCTCGCTTATCCAGTCGTTCAGCATTATAGACGTCGAGAAAGGCTTAAGCGGATCGTAATAGCCGACATCTTCAGAGAGGATGTATCCGCCCTCGCTCTCTATCATCTGCTGATAGCTGAAGAAGCGCTCTTCAGCTTCCTCGACTATCTTGACATAGGGGCGCATCTCTATCGTATTGGAAATCATGAAGAGCATGGATATGCTGTCGGTTGCCTTGGGCAATGAGTCTATAATCCACTTGGCAGACATCGGATCTATGTACAGCTCACTTACTCTCTCGCCAATTTTGGTCGCCCTGTACATGCTCCCGTAGTTGTCTATGAAGTTCCACTCCTGAAGCTCCTTCAGAACCCTGCCTATTATCCTGTTCAGATCATTCATGTCCGCATACTGGTAGCCGTAGAAGGTGCCTGACATGAAATCTGATATCGACTCTTTGCTAGTGAGGAACTTGGTCGCTATGAAGGAGAGAAGATGGGTCCTCAGAACGCTCTCCATCCCGAGCTTTGACTCTACAGGCTCCAGTTCCCCGTCTATATATCTCTCGTACAAGCTGCGCATATCCTCCTTGGATTTCGCTATCAGCAACGCCCTGCCCATCTTATCATACTTGGGGCGGCCTGCCCTTCCGAACAACTGCGTCACCACGTTTACTCCCATGCGCACGCTTCCATACTCTGCGTCGTATCTGACTGTATCCCTTACCACTACCGTATGCGCAGGAAGGTTGACACCCATACCGAGGGTGGTAGTAGAGCATATCGCCTTTATCAGCCCTTCCTTGAATGCTTCCTCTACTGCATGCCTCTGCTCATTCACCAGTCCGCTGTGGTGGAAAGCTACTCCCTTCTCAACGAGCTTTGCCAGCTTTTCACACTGTGTCGTCGGCCTTCCGAGAGCCCCCAGTATGCGTGCAGAGACCTCGCTGAGCTTCAGCTTCTCCTCCTGGCTAAGCACCGATGAGGTAAGGAGGGAGAGCCTCTCAGCACCAGCTTCCGTATTCCTCTTTGTGCTGTAGAAGAAGAGTATCTGCTTGTGAATATCAAAGGTATTTGCAGCAATCCTTATCTCTGCCAGCTTGCTATCGTTATCAAGGGCTTCCTCTCCATCAGCATAGTAAACGACCCCGTTCTGCTCTATACCCTTCCTAAGCTCCACCGGCCTGTAATCGCTCTCTATCAACTCGCTCCCGAGCCACTCTGCGAGCTCCTTTGCATTCCCCACAGTCGCGCTCAGGGCAACTATCTGGGAATCCTTCGCAACCCTCTTCAGCCTTGTCATAAGTATCTCCAGAGTGGGTCCTCTCGTCGAATCATCAAGCATGTGCACCTCGTCAAAGACTATGCAGCCTACGGAATCTAACCACTCCGCCCCGTGCCTTATCAGGCTGTCAAGCTTTTCCGTAGATGCCAGTACTATCTGATACTCGTGCAGCCAGCTGTCGAGCGAATCCAGGTCGCCTATCGACATCGCAACCTTTATTCCTGGATATGCCTCCTTGAACTCATGGTACTTCTCGCTCACAAGCGCGCGCATAGGCGCCACATATATCGCCTTCTTCCTGCCGCGCATTACGCTCCTGAGCATCGCCATCTCCGCTATCAGCGTCTTGCCGCTTGCCGTAGGCGCAGCTACAACGAAGTCCCTCCCTTCAAGAAGGCCGTACTCTACAGCGAGCGCCTGCGGAGGTGTAAGCTCCGTTATTCCACGCTTCTTAAACGACTCAATAACCTCTTCAGGCAGCTTCCCCTGTAGCTCAATTATCTTCATAATTATCATTTCAACAAAAATACGTATTAATAGAAAGGCTGCTGATAATTATATTTAAATATGTTTCCATACCCAATTATCACCATTCACTTAATCAAAATAATTTAATCAAGAATAAAACAAGGCAATCGATAAAGATGAATGGCGATTTGGAAAAAGCAAAGACCAAGACGATAACAAAGGTTGTCGGCTCAACTCTTCCTGAGAAAGATGAAATAAAGGTAGAAGACAAGATAATCGGCAAGCACTTCTACGGCAACCTGTATGA
>JAJZKU010000022.1 GCA_021850705.1 Microcaldota archaeon | reverse complement strand
ACTCCCGCAAGAAGTCCTAAGAACAATGCTCTCCTGTTAAGGTTCTTTGTTATAAGTCCAAAGACAAATGCAGGAAGTACCTGCAGTATCAGTATCCCTCCAAAGAGCTGCAGCTGAATCGCAAACGTAGCAGGTATTACGAAAACAAAACCCAAAGCAAGGAACTTGAATACCACTGCAAATACCTGCGCGACCTTTGTCTCCTGTTTATCCGTCATGTGCGGCTTTATCTCCTTTGCTATATTCCTTGTGAAGAGATTTGCAGCAGCTATCGCCATTATTGCAGCAGGTACAAGGCCGCCTATGAATATTCCGAGAAGTGCTGCCCCGGAAAGCCATGAAGGGAGCAGTGTCAATATCAATCCAGGAACCACCTGCGTGCCCTGCACTGATGCAGGGAAGGCCTTTACATAATTAAGTGCTGCAGGAACTCCGTATATCATGAATCCGAACATCGCAAGAAGTCCAAGTCCTATGCTATAAAGAGGAAGCAGCGAAGCGGTCTTCCTCACAGACTGAGCACTCTTCTGTGCAAGTGTGCCGTTTACCACGTGAGGATACAGATAGAGCGCAAGGGCGCTAAATACGAATAGGCTCCAGTATGCGTTGTACAGGCTTGAGGGCAATGTGAAGTAATGTATTCCTGTAGCCGAGGCGTTTACGAATGCAGTATGGAAGCCTCCAAGTGTTATAACAGCTACGACAACTGCAACTACGCTTACTAGTATGAGTGCATCCTTGAGGACTCCTGCAAGAGTAGCTCCTCTAAGTCCGCTTGTCCAGGTAAATGCTGCGAGTATTACGAATGATATAATCAATGAGAGCTCTATTATGGTGTTTACGGCTCCAAAGCTGCTCAACAGCGCTATCAGTACTGCCTGCATACCAACTATCTGCAAAGCTATGTAAGGAAGTTCTGCAACTATTCCTACGAGTGCTATTGAGACTGCAAGAAGCCTGCTGTTGAAAACTCCCCTTACGAAGTCTGCCATGGTAACATAGCCGTGTTTGTTTGCGATCTTCCAGAATCTCGGCATCGCCCACATTGCAAACGCATATGTTATTATCACATAAGGAGCAGCAAAGAAGTATATGGCTCCTTTAGCAAACAACGAGGAAGGAACTGCAATGAATGTATATGCAGTATAAATATCGGCCCCAAGCAGGAACCATCCTAGGAATGTTCCGAGCCTGCCTCCTGCAAGCCCCCATTCCTTGAGCTTTGTAAGGTCTCCCTTTCTCCACCTCGCTCCCCAAAACCCAAGGAAGACGAACACTATAAACAATGCTATGAAGACAACTATGGACAACAGGTCAATCATTCATCTCCTCCTCTTCCTCCCAGATTTGGAGGCCCTTGAAGATCTGGCAGCTTTCTCCTCTTCCTTATCCTTCTTCTCCCAGAGCACGGCTGCTATGTAATAGAGCAGCGCACCCAATGGCATCCATAATAATTGGTACCAGTAGAAGAAAGAGACGCCACCGAGATTAGGATTAATCATATTGTACGTAGGTATTGCGAGCAATGCAACTAGCGGTATAAGAAGGAGCACAGCGATTGCAACATCAACTGATTTTACCATTCTAAATTCCCAACCAAACTTAAACCTTAATCACTAGAAAAGCATTTAAAAGCATCATGTCGTACAAAGGTAAAAAGGTAAAGAGAACGGTAAAAGTAATGTACCCTATTCCAGACCAAGACCTTCGGATACGAATGCTTCTACCTCTTTTTCAGAGGTTAAGATGCCCATTCCATGAACCATATCCTGATACTGCCACTGTGGTCCAAAGAGTAGATCTATCTCATGCATGGTTAGCCCGGTATTTTTTCCTCTGCAAAGATCAACTATCTGTTCGACAAAAACCTCTGAGTTGTTAGGCCCTTTGGGACTTCCTGATTCTACTACTGCACCATTTTCATAAAGCGCCCAACTTCCTCTATTATCGGAGTTGTACTCTATATCTGAATGCAGATACGAGAGGTCAAGATAAGCTCCTTTATTAAAATAGAATCTTGCCGAGCGTGATTCTGTAGGAGCTCCCTTTGCTATCCTTATCGAACCATCCGCTCCATCCATGAAGAACCTTCCGGATATGCTTATGCTTGCTTCTACTCCTGTAGCATTCTCCTGCCCATACTCCTTCTTCACAGCATACTGTTTCACATCCTTGATTCTGGTTCTGTCAGCCTTTGCTCCTGCTATTATTATCTCGAACAGATGTATCCCGGTATCCATGAAAAGGCCTCCACTCCTGCTGGAGAAGAGCCATCCGCTCCTTCTCATATCCTCATCGCTTGCAGTCTCGAACAAGGTAGCAGAGACCCTCTTTATCTTTCCATATCTTGCAGTGTACATCTCAAGAAGACCTTCCAATCCAAAGGTAAGCTGCTTGTGCAGGTAATGAAGATGCAGATATGCTTTCGATTCAAGATTATTTGTTCTTATGAAATCTGCTACACTATCAAATTCCTCTCTGTCAACCCCCCAGGTCTTTTCCGTTACAGTAAACTTTCCATGTTTTAGAGAATCTATCGTCTGCTGTGCATGATACTCATTAGGATCCGAGATGTGTACGAGATCAAGCCCATCATAGAAGCTCTCAGGTAGTTTGCCGTCCGAAACCCTGTAGTAATCCTTTTCTGCAAGACCTATCTCCCTAAGTTTTTCTATCTTCCTGCTAATCTCGCTTACTCCAACAACCTTCGCTATTCTGAATTCATTGCTCTCCTTAAGCCCTGCGTAGAGCCTGTTGAACCAGTGGCCGAATCCTACAGCACCTAGATTATATGTCATCTGCTCTCCTCTGTCTTAACATCATGCCCTCCGAATTCATGTCTCAATGCAGCAAGCATCCTCCTTTGGAATTTCTTGTCAGATCTGGATTCGAATCTTGTATACAGAGACGTTGTTATTATGTCAAGAGGCACGTCATAATCTATTGCGGTATGCACAGCATATCTTCCCTCTCCATTATCCTGTACATAAGGTGATATGGAAGAGAGATGCCTGTCCTTCGAAAGCGCCCTCTCCGCAAGCTCCATCAGGTATCCACGTATGACAGAGCCATTATTCCACAGCCTGCATACCTTTACAAGGTCAGTATCCTTGTACGGGCCTGCTTCTATCAATTCAAGACCCTCTCCTATCGCCTGCATCATCCCATACTCTATCGCATTGTGCGCCATCTTTACGAAGTGCCCTGATCCTGCCTTTCCAGTATGCAGATAACCATCCTTTACACTCAGATCCCTGAATAATTCCTCATATCTGTCAAATACTTCCTTGTCACCACCAACCATTATCGACATTCCGTTCAGCGCTCCGCTAGGTCCTCCGCTGCAGCCTGCGTCAAGATAATTTATCCCCTTCTCAGCTGCTTTTTCATAAAGCATGGCCGATTCCTTATAGAAAGAGTTAGATCCGTCTATTACTGTATCTCCTTTCTGCATCATTCCCAGAAGTTTTGTTATAAACTCAACGGTAACATCTCCGGAAGGAAGCATAACCCAGATGGTCCTTGCAGGCTTTAGTTCACTTACCATGCTCTCTATGCTCTCGGCGCTGCGTATTCCCATCTTCTCCAGTTCGTGTACAGGGTCCTTTGACCTGTTCCACACTACAACATCGTACTTCTTGTTATGCATCTGTATCGCGATGTTCTTTCCCATCTTTCCGAGTCCAATCAATCCTATCTCTCTGCCCTGCATAATAATCTCCACATTCTATACCGATTATCAATAAACGTTATTAAGCATATACATGTGCTGCAGAACCATCCATAAACTATGCCCTGAACCTGCCGAGAAGGAGCGAATTAAGCACAACAGTTACCGAACTGAATGCCATTGCAAAAGCTGCAAGCACAGGTAGTACTTGGTATATGCTTATTGTAAATACCGGTATCAGCGCACCAGCAGCTATAGGTATCAGAACAACGTTGTAACCGAAGGCCCAGAAAAGATTCTGTCTTATCTTTGACATGGTCCTCTTTCCCAGCTCCAGCGCGACATACACATTATACACCTTATTATCTATAAGCACAATTCCTCCTGCCTGCGCGGCAACCTCTGCACCTGCGCCTATTGCAATTCCAAGGTCTGCTTTAGTCAGTGCCGGTGCATCATTTATGCCATCACCTACCATCGCCACTACTTTGCCTTTCTTCTGCAGCTCGATTATCTTATCCATCTTCTGTTCAGGCTTTGCCTTAG
>JAJZKU010000004.1 GCA_021850705.1 Microcaldota archaeon | reverse complement strand
GCGATAAAGATTCTTGGGAAGAGATTCTCAATCCTGCGCTTCCTCCTTGCAATCCTGCTCTCAGCTGTTGAGCTGTACATAGGGATTCTTTACGGTCTTTATGCATATGCTCTCCTTGCAGTTGCACTGACTCTCATTATAGGGTACTTTGCATCTGTAACTGGCAACAGGAACATCTCATTGGTAATTCCGAAGAGGTTTGTCCATGCTAAAATGTACATCTCTGAAGATGAGGCCATCTCGGGCTCTGCAAACCTGACCTATAGGGGAATGCGCAGGAATGTCGAGATAATAGAGATAATGCACGATAAGGATTCGGTGGAGAGCATGCGCAGGACATTCTGGAAGATGTGGAAGGAGTATTCCTGAATTTATTGATTATGCTAATGGAATTTGTTAACGAGACTGGTCCTTTATGACCCCTATTCCTGCGAACTTCTTATCGGAATAGAGGACAAACCTTCCCAGTTCCGGTATCTTTTCGAAGTCCTCGAATGCTATATCCCTTGGGAATGTCAGCCTGATGTATGCTGCCTGCAGTGGCTTTATGCTGCCATTATTCTTTATGTTTCCTGTAGCTATATCCACGGTTCTGTCGATCACTACCTTCCTGCACGGTATCTCTACACTGTTCATCTTTATCGATAATCTGCCTTTGAGCGGCCTTGTATCGAAGAATAGGGCATCTGCGGAGCTCTCTACCCTGCATGCTTTCGTGTTGGTGCATGCCACCGATCCCTTTACACCATTCCCTATCTCCCTGTTCAGCTCCAGTGTAACGACATTGCCGAATGTTGCCTTTGAACGCTTTCTTCCGCTTACGAAGATCTGCTTTACATCTGCTTCCTTGCCGTCAGGGAGTATCTTTATCCTCTCCCCTTTTCTCAGTTCTCCTGATAGTACCTTTCCGAAGACTGATTTTCTGTCATCCTCGGAAGTTCCCTGAAGAAGGATAAGCAGCTCCTTGCCATTGCTCCTCTTCCTTGAATGCGATAATTCTACAAGCGTGTCTATCAGGCTGTTCCCCTTGTACCACTTCATGCTCTTGGATCTTCTTACCAGATTCTCGGAATTGTACGCGGAGACCGGCACGAAGCTGATTGACTCTGCATCGAAGCCTATCCTTTGCAGGTAATCGGTTATGCCTGTTTTTATCTCATCAAAACGATCTTTGCCATAGCCTACCGTGTCAAGTTTGTTCACGGCTACGATTATCCTGTTTATGCCCATCAACTTTGCAACGAATAGATGCCTCTTGGTCTGCTCCGTTATCCCTTCGTCCTTCTTCGCGGAGACTATCAGAAGGGCAAAATCCGCATATGAAGCTCCGCTGAGCATGTTCTTCATCAGCTCTTCATGTCCTGGAACGTCTATGAATTCAAAACCCGTATCCTTGTACTTGACCTGCGCCCTTGTAGTATCTATTGTCATCTCGTTTTCCCGCTCCTCCTGGAAGCTGTCGAGTATGTAACCTGGTTCGAACTGCCTGCCCAGCTTCTTGCTGGTCTTCTTCGCATCGTTTATCCTCTGTTCAGATACCGAACCCGTGCTTATCAGAAGGCTGCCGATCAGAGTCGACTTGCCGTGATCCTTGTTACCGAGGAGAGTTACCCTATTTACTATCATATTTTCTACCATCTTCAATTTTATAATAGGAATTTATTTTTGAAATGCATGAATTGATATCTCCAAGAATTTCGTGTTCCCAGAATCTGAGTACAACATAGCCTGCCTCATGAAGTTTTTGGTTTACTTCAATATCATGTTTCATCCTACTCTTTATGTATTCTGCATGTTCGCCACTCCATTCTGGATTGAATTTGCATTTACAACCATGCCAGTAACAACCATCTACAAATATACAGATGTTTGGTTGTATAAAAATGTCTGGCCTTCCAAGAATCTCTGCTTGTTTCTGAAAAATAATATTTCTTATTTTTAGCTCTTTCTGAAATCTTAATTCTAGCTTATTATCTTTTTCCTTGAAAGATCTGTGTTTCCATTTGTCTTTCATTATTTCTCTTGTATGTTCAGTATGCCTCTTTCCAAAGAAAGGGTTATCCGATCCGTTATATTTGCCTTTTCGCTGTTGACTAATTTTTAATCTTATTTTTTCTGGAAGGTGTTTGTCACGCCAAACACTGATTGTTCCATACATTGGATTTTTTTCGCCTTTTGGAATTGCTTCAGGATGTTCCTTATAAAATCTGAGTCTTGCTTCCCTGATCTTCTGACGTGTTTCATTAGAATGCTTATATCCAGCTCTAGTAACAATAAATTTTTGTATCGCTTCCTGGCTTCTAGGTTTTCCATACATTGGATTTTTAGATCCTTTCTTGGCCTCGCTCTGTTTTCTTAATGTCTCTTCTGTTGGATGGTAACCTTTCCTCGATTCGACTCGTTTTCTTATCCATTCTTTGGATTGCTTAGCCAAAATATCACTATAAATATCCCAATGCCCTTAACTTTTCCATGACGTATGCCTTTTCCTTATCCTGGTCCCTTCCGGCACGCTCTTCAGTGTCTGTTGCTTCGAGCTCCTTTATGATCTGGTCAAGATTCTTTGCTTTTGATTTTACAGGGGTTGTGCAGTGGGTGCAGCCGAGGCTCCTGTACCTGTATCCGTCCCTTGAGAAGTACAACGGGTTCATAGGAACCTTCTCCTTCTTTATGTAGTTCCATATGTCAACCTCGTTCCAATCGAGCAGGGGATGTACCCTTATATGGCCGTCTGAATCATCGTTTGACGAGTAGTTGTCCCACAGCTCTGCAGCCTGGTTCTTGTAGTTCCACTTGAAGTCCTTGTTCCTCGGGCTGAAGACGCGCTCCTTTGCCCTTATACCGTGCTCGTCCCTCCTTATCGAGACTATAAGTGCATCAAAGCCATACTCCTTAAGTATCTTCTTGAGAGCCACAGTCTTGTTTGCTCCGCAGCAGGCATAACCTGACATCTCGGGCTTGATTATGCTATTGCCGACTATAAGGTCCAGCTTCCACTTCTTTGCCAGATCATCCCTGAACTGGTAGGTCTCGGGAAAATCAATGCCGTTGTCTATGTGTATCACAGGGAAGGGAACCTTGCCGTGAAAGGCCTTCCTTGCCAGCGCGAGCATGGTCGTGCTGTCCTTTCCCATGCTCCATAGCGCAGCTACGTTCTTGAAGTTCGACTTCGCCTCGCGCATTATATATATGCTCCTCTCTTCCAAAGATTTTATGTCCTGCTTTATCATGATACCACTTCACTTATTGTTTATCTGCAGCCCTTTCAGGTAGATTGTAGCTCCCCTGAGCTCCTTACCTTTCTTCATGAACAATGGGACCTTTGTTACAAACGCTGCTTTCCTGTCATACAGCTCCACATAAGACTTCTTCAGGTCCTGCGTGTTCTTCAGCTTGCCCTTGTTGTATACCGTCTTGTAGTATGCTATCCCTGCCTTCTTGAGCGAGCCTGAGAGCAGCTTCCAGTTCTTCTCATCAGGACTGTCCCAGAGTTTATCGCTTATCTCCTTTATTCCATTCTTCATAAGATCACATTGTATATCCGAGAGCCTTCAGCTTCTCAATCACGGCATTGTTCTTCTTCGCCTGTGAATCGTTGCTCTCCATCTCTATTATCGTCTCTCTCAGTATGTAGGTGACACAGTCAGAGACCGAGGAAAACCCCGTCTCCTTTATCTTCCCTTTTAGCTTGTTGAATAACGGAGTTGGTATGGTTATTGTAGTGTACTTCCTCTTCAATCCTGCAGTCTTTGCCATCTTATCACATATATTGTAATGTTATGACATTATAATACATTAGATATATAAAGCTTATACTTGGAAGGCAAGCAGGAAAAGTAATAATTTATAAACTTATAATTCTATAGATAATCGATACTATGGTAAAGACAATAGCAATATCAAATGAAACATACGATGAATTATTGAAGCTAAAGGAGGAGCTTGAGACTAGGAATATGGATGATGCGGTGGATAAACTTATCGTTAATTATAAGAGATTATTAAAGCAGCTTTCTATGAAAAGGCTGCTTGAGGCAAATAAAAAAGAGAATAAGGTTACGTTAGAAGAGCTTTTGAAAGATAGGAAGGTGTATGGATGGCCGAGAAAGTTATTTTAGATACAAGCATACTAATAGACATCTTTGATAGAGATGGGGACAAACAAATTCTTGAAAATGAGTGCCATATAAACGTGTTGAGCATATATGAGTACATAAGATACAAGAAAAATCCAGAAGAGCAGAAACTTCTTTTGGAAGGAGCTTTTGAAACTATCAATTTCTCCAATCCCATAATATTAAAGGCATCTGAAATTTTTGTAAAACTTAGAAAGGCAGGCAAAACGGTAAATGAAAATGATGTTTACATAGCCGCTTCTGCAATGGCAAACAAGATCAGATTATTTACAATGGATAAAGACTTTAAGGAAATAAAGAAGCTGTTTCCTGAATTCAAAGTTTCTATAGTATGAATTCCAGTATTTTATTAATTTGTCAGGATAAGGTTAGTATAATCTCTTTCTTTAATTCATGAATCAGCATATGGAGTTCAGACAGCTGAGTATCTGCTCCCTTGGAATCTCATCCTCATTCACAAGGACAGGCGGAGCTCCAAGCTTCTTTAGAAGGAAGAAGGGTGTCCCCCTCCTTGTCCTTTTGTTGTCGTACTTAAGACTGTCTATGATACTTGAGAACAGTTCGCTTGAAGGATTGGGCAATTTTGCAGGTGCACCGATTCTTTCAAAGACAGAGTATATCCTTTTTACATCATCCTGGGAGAGCATGCCCAGCTTATTTGAAAGAGAGGCTTCCGCTCTTATTCCCAAGGAGAGCGCCTCTCCGTGAGTAAGTTGGAAATTAGAATGGAATTCTATCTGATGACCGAGAGTGTGCCCGAGGTGCAATACAGGATTGAACATCTCATACTCATCCCCTGCCATGCATTCCAGCTTGAGGTCTATTGTACGCTCAATGACCTTGAGCAGCTGCTCCTTTGAGAGCTTCAGATCGTCTGGAAGGGAGAGCAGGTAGTCGAGAAAGCCAAGGTCCTGTGCCATCGCATGCTTTATGCTCTCTATCAGCCCGTTCCTCGTCTCCCTCTGATTAAGGGATTGGAGTGCTTTGGCATCCACAAAGACAAATTCAGGCGCGTAGTAGACACCGTATGAGTGTTTTGCGAAACGGGAGTTTAGCGCATTCTTTGCACCTATCGCAGCATCATGCGCAGCCATTAGAGTAGTAGGTACGGCGAAGAACTTGAGCTTCTCACGGAAGTATTCGCATGCGGCATATCCTGCAACATCGAGCACTATGCCCCCTCCAAGGCCGACTACCCCGCTGTCGGCTGTTGCAAAACCCAGCATCTCATCAAGCACCCTGTCCTTCACTTCACGCGCTTTCTGGAACTCTCCAGGATGGAAATCGATGAGCTTGCACTCTATGCCATGGCTCTCTATCTTCTTCTTTACCGAATCGCCATAGAGGTTCTTCACATTCGTATCTGTTACTATCACTATCCTGTAAGGATCATGCTCAGCTATCATCTTCCCCAGATCCTGCATTATGTCATATCCTATTGGTATCTTGGTCTCTTTTCCTGCAAAATGGAAGGATTTTACCTGCATCTTTATGCACCTTGTTGCCTTGATTATATCCTGTAAGTTGGCTCAGATAGTATGGAGGAGCTCATTCCACTCCCAGTACCGTTCCGCTTGCGAATACCCTTGGCTGCTGCTCCCTTGATACAGCAACCTGCTGACCTTTTTCAATTGCAAGCGGCTTCTCGAGCGTGAAGCGCATCTCCTTTGGATTGTCAAGGAATGCTATAGAGTGTGAGAAATTTGCTGCTATCATATACCTGCCACCTTCCTTTAGCTCCTCTGCCACAAAGGCGCTCTTCTTCATTGAGAGAGTTAGGGACTTTACCTTTGGTATTCTCGTATTGCACAGTATGTCTCCCTTTGCCATCTCATCCGAGTCTATGCCCTTCATCGCTATCCCTACCCGCGTGCCCCTTGAAGCCTCTTTCTGGTCCACATCCTGGGACTGTATTGACTTTATCTCCACCTCCTTTCCGGAGCTATGGATGAGCTTGTCATGCACCTTCACGGTGCCCCTTGTCACTATGCCAAGCGCCACTGAGCCTATGCCCTTTACAGGGAATGCCTGGTCTATGTCTATGCGCACTCCTGTACCCTGGTCCTTTCCCTTGTATGCAGCTATCTTCTCCAGCAGCTGCTCCTTTGAGGAGAATTCAAAGTCCTTTATGCCCGTTCCTGCAAGAAGCGCCTTTATGTCATTCTCCTCTGTTATTATCAGATGTTTTCCAAGCAGCTCTGCCGTTATCAGCGCCTCTCCAAGTAATCTGTCAACATTTGCAGTGCTTATCACTATCTGGTCCGCGAGCAGCATGCTCTCCACAAAGCCGTAGAACTTCTCCTGCGCATTCGTAGGGAAGAGCGCCACTATCACATTCTCATCCGCTTTCCTGTTGTAGAAGGTTATCCCGTTCTCTCCACCCTTCTTGCCTATGAATTCCGCCAGGCTCTTGTCAACCGGCACAGCTACCAGATAGTTCAAAACATCACACTCCTTATTCTCATGTTGGATTTAAAGAGTTTGCCATATTCCATAGCGATATTGGAGATTGCACTGCTGCTTAGCCGCAAGTGCGCTTATTAAACAGGCATTTCATCTTGCCAGTATGAAGACAGGGTCTTTGGTGAATTTGCCGCTCTTTGGGCTTTTGGCTTCCCAACCATCATAGACATATGCCCTGAATCCATTTTTCTTTGCAATTGCCTTTACCTGATCCACCCCTACAAGGTATTTTGCAGGAAATATATCGCTAGTCTCAACTGATATGCCTTTGCCGTTTGCTTTTATCGAGACAGAATAGGTAGAGCCTGAACCTTTTTGCTTGCCGCATTGCCTGTGATTCACAAAACAGTACTTTGTGCCTCTCTCGCCTATCAGCCTGCCATCGCACTCGAATGAAGACTCTCTCTGCCAGCTGTCTAATGATAGAGGAGTGTCGAACAGTATAATGCCCCTCTCATTCAGGTGTTTTGCCATGCTTTTGATCGTCTTTCCCAGTCCCTTCCTTAAGCCATCACCGTGATCAATCGCGCATACAGATATTATTATGTCATACTTGCCGTTTGTCCTAAAGTTTCGCATGTCTGCCTTGAAGAACTTTAGTTTAGGATAGTTTTTCCTTGCCTTTGCCACATTCTCCTTGCTTATGTCTACTCCTGATATCTCATACTTACTGCCCAGATATGGTATCAAAGGTGCATTTCCGAATCCAACATCGAGCATCTTCCTTCCCCTGCCTTTTAGGAAGCGTTTGTTGGCATTATTTATGAAACGGACTTTTGCCGTTATGTCTTTTTTGTATTCCTTGCTCTCTTCAGATTTGTATTTTGAAAAGAAGTGCTTTGATATCTTATTTCCCATTTGTTTCACCATACATTTCTTACATTTACATATATTTAATCAGGATTGCGTTTTATGCTGCCTTTTTAGGTTTTGTAATGATAAACCTTCAAATAGAATATCTTTTTTTGCCTCTTTGTGATTTGTTTTGCATATCTCCGCATATATATCGTCGCAGGATTTCGTAGTGTTATCCTTTAGGTTGAAGTTTAACCTTTTAGCTACATTTTTAATATTTTCTTCGTCTCCTTCTATCTCTAAAATATAACCAAATGGGAAATTGTCTAGGGTGACTTTGCAGGTGTTTACCCTAAAGGTATCTCTTATCCTTTCGTAGCTGCTGACACTGCGATAACCCAACCTGGCTAATATTTCTTCGGAATCTTTAAATGAAGAAGTTTCTACTTCTATTTCCTCTTCTATCTTTATTCCTTCCCTGGTTTTAGGTTTTTTATAACTCAGTTCGCAAGATTCTCTGTCATCTTTTAAATCGATAATCTTCCTTAGCCTTAACCTTGAATCTTCTTTGTATAAAGTTTTCTTATCGTTATCATACATAACCGTTAATTCGTATGCAGTTTTTTCATGTTCTCCGATAGAGAGTATTCTATGGAATACCTTGTGATAATCGCTTATTAGGAATTTTAGTTCGATTTCTTCGGCCATCTTAAATCTTCCTATTTATTTTTTAATAGTATTAACCTTTATCAGAGCTCAGTTTCCTGCCAAGTTCTTCATAGTGTAATTTAGTCTTTGTCCTGGAGTATAACGCCTCCCATTCTTTATCATCCATCTCTGCGATTGGCTTTTTCTCTCTGTCTGGCACAAATATTCTCTCTAAAGAGTAGCCCACACGCCTGGTTCCAGTGCTAACTGTATCAACAATTGTCCCGGTCATGATAGTCGGAATAAGAGAGAATTCATTGGTTTTAGAATTATAGAAGATCAATTCGCTTACAAAACGTGCTCTGCGGTTTTTTTCACCGTTCATCAGCCTGAGGAATTTCTCTTCTCCAAGCGTATATATGGTTGGTTTGAAGAGAGCACCTGGAAAATCTGCCAAAGCGTCAATGTAAAGACCGGAATCATCCACAATAAAATTCTCTTTGAAGGTCTTGGCAACCTGCTTTGCCTTGTCCATTACAACATCGTCTAAATTAATGGTCTTCAGTTCAGAAAGCTCCATCTTGCGCTGCTCCACAGTTATCCCGTATCTGGATAGTACATCACAGGCGATGTTGAACTTTACATTATTCGTAGTTATGAATGTTATTTTCATATCGGCACTTGGTTATTTTTTGAGAACCATTCCCCGAACTTATAGAAATGGTCATCCTTCCTTGATTCTTCCAGAGTTCTGGCCCAGTCATCATCGTCCATCTCTGCCAGTGTTTTCTCAAAGTTATCAGGTATGAATATGCGTGAAACTTTCCAGCCTCGCGTATCATTTCCGCGTTCCTCCTCTGAGATCCTGCCTTTGTAGATTCCGATAAAGAGCTTTTCAGTATTTGATACAGGATCGTAATATGCCAGCACGCTCTTTATACATGCAGACCTGTTTTCTTCTCCTGATAGCATCTTCAGCAGATGATCATCCTTTATAGTATCCATTACAGGCTTCAGCAGCGCTCCTGGGAAACCGTTAAGCTTGTCTATGTAAAGACCCGAATCCTCTACGAAAAAGGGCTTTTTTATTATCCCTTCAAGCTGTCTTGCCTTATGCAGGGCCACCTCTTCCACATCAATGGATTGTATTTCCTGAACCGAAGCGGTTTGCTGAGTTATATTAATGCCGTACCTGTTGAGCCTCTCGTTGGCTAACTCTACCTTTCCCTTGTTTGATGTTGCGAATATTATATCGGCTTTCCTAATGACCACACCATTGTTATTAGTAATAAATACAAGGTGTATAATTAACTTTACTGTTTTCCAAGCTTCTTGGCAGTTGTTATTCGTCCTTAGTGTCTTTATATCCTAATTCAATCAGTTTTGCCGTTACTTTCATAGCCATGTGTTTTGCAACAGCACATCATCATACTTTTATCCCAAGCTTTCGCATATCCTTCTTCATGCCATAAAGATTGTCAAATAGTATAGTGTTAATTCCTAGCTCTCTTGCTACTGAAAGGTTTTCATCAGTATCTTCTATGAAGAGCATCTCGTTATACTCAAATCCTGTTTCTTCTTTTACGAACTCGTATACACGCTTATCAGGTTTCCTATAATGCATTCTTGATGAAGGGAATTCAAAATCAAAAAAATTGTTGCCAAGCTGTGATACTGCATACCTGTATCTGTTTTCCTCATTGTTTGTTAAACTGGCCAACTTGTATTTCTTTTTAAGCAATCGGATAAACTCCACGTTTTGATCGTTTATTTTTAGATGTTCTTTATAATATTCTAGGAACTTGATTTGCCCAATTTCTACACTCAGTCCTTCTGCAATTAATCTTTCTGCCTCTTGAAGACTTATTGCAGATATTGAGAGCTTTGTTGTAATTGGTTTTACAACTCTTACCACCTCATCTTTGTTCTTCCCAGAAACCTTGCAAAGATAGTCAATATAACCTCCACTCGTGTTGTTGTTTATTATTCCGCCCATATCAAAGAGTATTAATTTTATCATTTCCCCCACATTAGGCTTTAAGCCATTCTAAAACATTTGCATACGGATCATGTTATTTTGCATGGTATGTTTCCATTACTTTATTTTTCTCTAATTGAACATGTTTATGATATTTTTATCCCTAGTTCTTCAAAACTTTCCTTGAGGTTTTCTGTAGTGGTGAACTGCACTGCGGTAATCCCAAGTTCGCTTGCTGCTTTTACATTTGATTCATAATCATCTACAAAAACGCACTCATCAGGCTCGGCTTTGATCTTCTTGAGCGCATTGATGAAAGCTTCTTTATCAGGCTTCTTTATCCCTTCTTCATAGGATTTGAAGACATTATGGAAATGACTGTCTATTTCCTTCACAATTGGATCCGTCTTCCTGCTTAAATCGATAGTGTCAGTAAGCATGTGTATCAGGTAGCCGCTCTTTTTTAGCTGTTCCACATAATCAACAAGCTGCCAGTTTATCTGATCTTCTCTCACTCTGTCACTTGCCTTCCATCTTGAATGAACTTCGTCCATGTCAGCATTGCCATAAACTACCTTAACAACACGGTCCAGAAACTGTTTTGGCGACTCTTTTCCCGTAAGGAGCTTCTCCCTGTTCTCTTTCCATAGCCTTTCTGCATCACTTTCAGGTATGGAAAGTGCCTCTGAAAGCTGTTTTGGCACTCCTGAATGCTGACCCATGAGATTAAGGAAGACTCCTCCTAAGGCGAAGATTATGTGTTTATACATACTCATCAGGTTTTACTCTTTTTAGAATCATCAGTTATAATTGATGCTAAATAGTGCCCATACGATGGAGCCGTATCCCCGATTATTATTCATGTATAAGTTATTTTAGCCTTTTGCATACATGCAAAGACATTATACTGGTGCAGGGCCTGTATAGTAATTTTCTACGTCTGATTAGCGATTTATATATCGCGTGGCTTCTTCCATGATCCTATCCCTGCTTTGACCATCCTTTGAAAGTTTTGATATGGTCTTTTTGAACTTATCTTCGAAATCCGAACCTGTGGCCCCTACTGATCTGAATTTGGGATATGATCCAAGACGCCACTCTTTGAGTTTCCTGTAGTATTTAACTGCATCGTTAAGCGCCTCTCTCTGCCCTGCACTTAGCCCTTTAACATAAATATTGCCATTTGAGTCAACCGCATCAAGGAAATAGCTTATGTCCTTTCCCATTGGGCTCAGGATAGGATTCAGCTTTCTCTGCAATGAGGTTATCCCATATCCTTCGCATATTAGTTCATTTACTAAGGTATAGCACCATTCTGCATGAAGGAGCTTTGACAGCCTTTCCAGATAGGCTTTCCTTCCTTCCCCTGGAATTTTATCGTACTGACTCATGCACTTGGTGGCCTCTTTTAGAAGGTTTTTAGACACTTTTTCAATAAGTTCAGGTTTGCATGATCTTGCTGCTCCTATTGCAGACTCTGTAAGTCTGTTAAGTATCATGTTCTGCTTATATTCGTAATACCTATGGCATATGTAATTCTTCGGAGCACCGCCTCTCTTAATATCCTTGCCTTCACGGTACGCTTTTCCGAATAACTTTTTAAGATCATTTTTGCCAAGTTCAGGATATGAGTAGTATATAACCCTGTCATCGAATTCTTCATAGTATATGTCCTTTTTGCCAAGTTTTAACATTCTGTCAAAATCATATAGATAACTGTAATCAATTCTTCGCTCGGTACTGATTCCTGAAGAGATGCTGTTCATGTATACTACGCCGTTAGTCCCGTCAACCACTACCTTATTACCATCCTTTACCTTTTCCATTATGCCTTCTACCCCCACAACACATGGTATTCCAAGCTCTCTTGCCACTATGGCAGCATGTGATAATACTCCTCCATCCTGTGTCACTATGGCCTTTACACCCTTAACTGATTCTGTTGAGTAGTCGGTATCGAGAACATCCAATGCAAGCACTATGCCCTTAGGTATATTCTCACCTGGACCGCTTATCTTCTTTATCTTACCTGAGGCCATTCCTGCCGATGCAGGATAGCCTATTAGTGCCGTTCCAGAATTGCTTGTGACCGCGTTTGTGGCTGTATTTTTCCTTCCTGTAGTTATGCTCCTGCTCTGGAGTATGTATATTTTTCCGTCTTTTACAGTCCATTCTATATCTTGAGGTAATCCAAAGGTTTTTTCTATCTCAAGACCCATCTCTGCAAGCTTATACAGAATAGCCTTTGGAAGCCTCCTGACTGAACCTGAATTGAGATCCGATATTCTAGTGCCACAATTAGCGTCAGGCACAAAGATCTTGTTCTGCAGAACATAATCCGAAGACTCTATTCTGTGGTCCTTGTTGTCAAACACAAATCTGCTTGGGGTTATCTTTCCTGAGACCATGCCCTCATTAAGTCCAGATATTGCTTCTATTATTGTCTTGTCTGCAAGATTTACAGGATCCCGCGTAAACATAACTCCTGAATAACTGCCAATAATAAGTTTCTGGATTACCACTGCCATTTTTATCTTCTTAAGAGGAATGCCGACTTCATGGCAGTAGGATATCACTTCTGGACTGTATGCAGAGTCATACACTTCCTTTATTGCTTTTGCCACTTGTTCTATCCCGTTTACGTTTATTACCGTTCTGAACCTTCCTGCAAAACTGGCTGTCTCAGAGTCTTCAGCTGTTGCTGAACTTCTTACTATAAGAGGATGCCCAATCATTCCCAATTCATCTAATCTCCTTTCAAGGCTTTTGAGTGTGATTTCAGGTATTGCAGAATTTGACAGTGCCTTGTTCAGATCTTTCAGTTTACTCTTTCCCTTTTGATTCTTCTCGAGAATTTTTAATAGTCCGTTTTGTTCTAGATATTCATCAAAGGTGCCAGTGGTGAGTATTATCCCACTAGGAACATTGAATCTTTCAGACAGGATAAGTAAAGAACTACTCTTGCCCCCGATTTCATCTGTATTTACTAATAATTCTTTTGACTTGTAATCATTTTTTATCGATATAAAACTTCTTGAATATGATATGCCCATAGATATTACCTTCTAAATTCTATACAGATTCAGTTCTTACTAGCCAGCACCCTCTATAGCTTGATATCTTGATGTGTCATTGATAAAATATTCAATGCGATATATAGATTATTCTTAGTTGATAAATTTATTAGTAGCTAGTCCAGATATAATATTGTGCGTTTGAATTTATCTTCACTTAGTTTTTTCTGTAAATCGCTTAAAACATTTTTAGCAATATCAGTATATGATGACTGATTGCCAGCATTAGTATATTGTGATCTGTCAACGTCTTCTAATATTTCCTGTAGCTTTAGACTTGTTTCTTTTATATTAGGGTACTTTTCTTCGTATTTGGTTTTTAGTTTGTACAATTCAATGTCGGTTATTAGTCTTCCCTCATTTTTTGTTATAAGGTTTCCCAACGAATACTCATAATAATCAGTCATCGATCTTATCGCCCTGTAAGCACCTTCTGCCATCAATACTGATTTAGATACTTTTTTAAGATTCTCATCGGTTTTACTGCCTTTATATAATTCATAGTCTTTTATAGATTGTTCTGCACATGAAAAGAAATCACTTTTAGATTTTGAATATGCTTTGTTTAATAGTTCAACATTAAACTCGCTTACGGCTTTCTCCATGCTCTTTAGATTTGAATATATCAATGGTTCAGAATTTAGAGGATTTATATTTAGCATGCGCATAGCTGTTAAGGTTCTATCGTTTGTCTCAAATACCAATATAAAATCGTTACCGAAGGCATTGCAATCTTTTATTGCGTGTTCAACGTTTTCCATATCCTCTTTTGTTTTAATATCCCGGTATACTATGATAAATCTGCCAATATTTCTTACCAGCAGGCCGTAATCGTTATTTTTGTACAGTATATTGTGGAGATTATCAAAATTCTTGTCTAGCCACATGTAACTTTCTGGTTCCGATATTATCATCTCTTTACCGTCTGCAATTATGCTTATTTTCTGGGTATCTAATTTTAAATGCGATACACCAGCCAGTATTGCTGAAGGACTTCTGAAACCTGCCAGATATGGTATGCCTTTTTCTCTTGCAAGTATTGCTTCGTGTGACAACATGCCTCCAAATTCTGTTATGATCCCTTTTATGTTTGGATTATTCACTAACTTATCCGCATCGCTCAATTCTAGATAAGGAACAGTTAGTATAACATCATTTTCAGGTATCTGGTCAACTTTTGACCATGGAATGCCCTCTGCTATCCCGATAGATACTGGCAGTAGACCTATAGAAGAAGAGCCCTTTGGAATATCTACTGTCTTGGTTATAGGTCTAGCTTGAAGTATGAATAATTCGTTATTAGCAAAACACCATTCTATATCCTGAGGCTTTCCTAATGACTCCATTACCTTTTTTGAGGTGCTTGCAATTTCTATAGCCTCGAATTTGGATATTTTTTGTTTTGTTGATATTATTTTAGGAATATCTTCTGTATTATCCCCATTTATAGTTAATCTTTTTTGTGGCTTATATATCGAAGAGTATTTCCCGCCGTTATCTATAACGCAGGTATCACCGCTTTCCATTCCGGATACTAAAAGACCTGGGTGGCCTATTACTGCATTTATAACTGTTTTCTCGTTATCAACAAACGCAACGCCGCTTTTCTTTGGAAAAACTTGTTTTTGTACAACTACCGCCATTGAAGATTTTATTCCAGAATCTTTACAGATTTTTACCAATGAACAATACACTTTTTTAACCGAGTCTAGCATATTGCTCTCATTTGCATTAAGAATAGTCTCGAACCTGCCTGCCATGCTATCTTTTTCCGTATCTTCTATTGTGGCAGAACTTCTTACTGCAACCGGTTCATTGCCGAACATATCTTTATATGTGCCAATTATACTTGATCTAAGGTCGTCTGGAAACTTCATCCCCATTATCTTAGAGGAGAAGTCTTCTTTGTACTTATATAAGTTGTCCAAAGAAGAGTTATTTGACTCTAATAATTTTTCTAATGCAGAAGTCGTGATTATAAAAAATTTTGGAACGTTGAACCCTGCATTTTGTAACTTAGCAAGCCCATATCCCTTTCCACCTAAATCATCAATGCGCGGTTCTTCAGTATTTCTAAAATATATATAATTTTCAGATCGCAATAAACCACCTAGATTATTGTTATTATGTTCATCTCCAACCATATAGTTTAGCTCTTTTTTAATAAATGTTTATTCATGCTTTCACCTCCTTAAACAATGAGGCCAGAATGCGTTATTTAGATTTCCTTCAATTATCTTCCAATTATATCACTTTTCTGCTTTGTCCATTTACCATTAAGCAGGAAGTAGGCAAGCCTTCCTTCTCTGTGCATCATTGGATAACCGATGGTTTGTTGGCATTTTCTGCATATTAAAACAGGCATGTTTTCCTTTGTTATTTTTACATTATCCTGCAACTCTGCATATGATGGAGGGTCGAGTATCCTGTTGAGATAACACCGGTGTAGCTTGCCCCTCCCGTCTTTCTGGTACAGAAGTACCTTTGACCTGCAGTTCGAGCATAAAATGTCCCACATCTCGGCTGTCTTTTCCCTCTCTCTCCAGAATGAATCCCGTTTTATTCTTACACTGTCTCCAGATTTGAAGGTGAATGTGTATTTTTGTTTATTATCTGCTGGTTTTTTGTGCACCTCTCCGGAGGTATTTTGCCGTACCATTTCTCCACAAATTAATTTAGCATAAAGCTGCTGGAAAATCCAGCAGCTGGGTTGGATAGGGTTTTAACTAGCATGCACTGATCAATTTTCTTTACAGCTTGCATGCCCGCCATTTCACCACCAGTACAGGCTTGCACATGCATGATTTAAATACTTATTGCAAGAAATAAAATATATAGCATAAAATATTATATAATTTGTAATATATTGTATTATAATTTAAAATAATATAACAAATAGTTTAATTTTGTGTATAACATGTCAGCATCATCTTATCAGAGGAAGAGAATAGAGGAAAAACTTCCTCATGAACTGCTTAAGGAGCTTTACCTTAATTCAAGGGTTTCCATAAAGGAGCTTGAGCGCAAGCTAGGAATATCCCACCATACGCTTTCCAAATGCCTTAAGGAGTGTGAAGAGAAGTATAATCTTAAGTATACATTAGACGTAGATACAAACCTTCTTGGTTTCTCAGAGCCTAGAATAATTGCAATAAAGTTTCAGGAAAGAGTTCCCGATATAGCTCTTTTAAAGAAGGTCCTTGGGAAAGATCCGTTTGTTCAGAACGCATATCTTGCAACAGGAGATTTTGATCTTATTATACATATAGTGGGGATGGACTATGTTAAATATAAGCATTGGGAATTTGCGTTTAGAGTTGGCTTGTCTTTTTATAAGCCAAGGGTAAAGACCGTGACGCTTAATGATATGGTTGAAGGATTCATGCCAGTGAAGAGTACGTTAATTACAAGGGCCAAAGTTGAGCGTATAAATAAAGTGGAAAAATTAATATTGACAAAATTGCTTGATAATTCCAGAATAAGATTAGGAGAGTTGGCAGCAGCAACAGGAGTATCCAAAATGAGGGTAATATATGCAATTAATAAATTGGTTGAAAAGGGCATAATAAAGGGTTTTAGAATGTGTGTACAAAATCCAGATAAGCGAATATTTCTATTTTATGCAGAAGTAATTATACCAAATGAAAATCATCATAAAATGTCATTATTGCCTTTTCTTTACAAAGTAATTGGTTCTAAAAGTGAAGGGCAAGTTACTTCAGATTATTCTGTAGTATGTGATACGACAGGATATTTTGATGCAGTGTATTTTTGTAATTTTAAAGATGGCGTTTGCCTTAATGAGACAGGACCTGAATTCCTAAAAAAAGCATGGCATAATGAGTATCCGTATGTAGAGCAATGTATGTTGACGGAGTTGATAACTGGAATGTGGCCATTTAATACAAACAGTTACGTAAAATGGAGATGTGAAATGGAAGCAATCAGTAAAAAACCGATTAAATTCGTAACATATAAATAATATAGTGGCTCAATATTTTTATGGAGAAGGTAAAACCTAGAGTCAATTCTGTTAAAACATTCAGCGATTTGTGGTCTGAAGCGAAAGTTGAGATTTTTAGATTAGAACTTTTAAATATTTATAGCATAGACTATGAAATTGGAGCATTTAACAAATACAAGCAAGGTAAGCCAGTAGATGTTTTTAAAGAAGTGTCTGGATTTAATGAATGGCTGTCTAAGGCTGAGCAGACAGTCAAAAGGGGAGTATCTATAGTGGATATACAAGTACTTGACTTGCCGATGAGTGATTATATTAAATTTGGAATTAAGTATGGGTCCTTATTTGCAGAACAGAAAGGTGAAAAGTTTCTATTTATTGAACGAAAGAATGTATCAGATTTAATAAAAGGTTTTAGTGATTATTGGATGTTTGATTCTAGTACTGTAATGCTTATGAACTATGATTCAGAAGGTCATCTTTTGTCTAGAAGTAATCCAATAAAAAGATATTCAGAAGTATCAAGATATTTGGAACTAAAAGATAAGCTATTGCATATTGGAATACCAATGCAGAAGTTTTTGAGGGATAATGATATTAATTTAGGTTAAGTAATACTTATTTAGGTGGAAATATGGAAAAAATGATATACGACGTAGATGGAAAGGAAGGATCTAAAGTTGGGGACAACTGTCCTAAGTTTGTTTTAGACGAACAGAAGCAAACTGTAAGTCTGATTGATAGAGCAGGAAATAAAGCAAATATGACTGTGTCTGAATTTAATCAGATAGCCAGAGCATTTAAGAGTGGAGAAATTAAGGAGCTGGCATCAGTAAGAAGGAAGTAGATAGACTATCTTTAATGTTATCATAGTAATTGTCTTAATCATTAATGTTAATTATGTTGCAATCTTCAGATGAGGAGACTGAATACAAAATTGATAGGCTGTTTAAGATTTCTTTGGACTGTTCTTCTTTATTGAGTTCTGGATTCTTTGCAACTCTTTTATTATATCATTTATATGGGTTTCATCAAAGAAGCTAAGAGTTTCGTATTCTGCGTTTTCTTTTGACTTCTTTATGAGTCTGATAGTGGTATTTGACATAGCCTTGTTATTCCCTTTATTTGTATATATGAATCCAAGGGAAGCCCATAACTCGTCTATCTTCTTTTCAGGCAGATTGCGTATTCTTTTAGCCATATCTGCCAGCTCCTTCTTTGTTATCGTCTCGCTTGAAAGATTTGTGAAGGTTTTACGGGACAGTATCTTTCTGCTAATTCCAGCATTTCCTATATAATCTAATCTTTCTACCTGATCTGCTAATTTTTCAACTGTGGCCTTACCTTTTTCCAAACACAGTTTTTCAACAATCGGATAGGCAGTACTTTCGGATTTTTTAATCTGCATTATAACATTATCAGGCAATGCATTGTTATCCTCAGGATCTTTGTATATTATCCCTGCCCTAAACCAAATCTCATCTATGGCTTCTTTAGGCATAGATGATATATTTATTGAAAGCTTAGCGATCTGTTTGTCTGGTGTTTTTCTTGATAAGGGCATTTTTACCAACAATACTGCTTGTTATGCGTGTCCATCCTTAATCGGCATTATGAATTAAATGGCATTATGCCATTTCCAAGGCTCTTTTTAAGACAACGTCTGTTTTACTTCTAATATCTGTTAGCTTTGGATATACTTCTATGTCTGGAGATATACCAAATCCTTCAATTCTTTTACCATCTGGGAATCTGACAGAAGCGCACCCTACGCCTATAAAGATATCTTTGTCAAGATCGTGAAAAAACACATCCCCATCGCTGCCATTAGTTCTACTGCCAATTATTATTGCTCTTTTATAATATTTTAACGGTATCAAAAAGTCCTCGGCAGCAGATAAGGTTGATTCGTTTGTTAATATTATGAGTTTTCCCTTGAATGCATCTTTCCATGAAGTATAAACATAATTATTTTTCTTGTATATCCTATTTTTATCAATATAGTAACCATTTTGGCTATACTTGTTGATATTTGAATGCTGCCTCTCAAGCGCAGTTGGAGTTACCACTTCAAAATACACTGGGCTTTCCCATTTCTTATTTATAAGTTTTTTTAGCAGATTCCAAGGTGTACTTCCACCATCATTATCTCTCAGATCTATTATGATGGTACGAAGTCCATTCATTTTATTCAAGCAATTCAAGGCTGCTTTTTCGAATTTATGTCCGGTAAAACTCGGTATTTTAATATAGCCGATCTTATTTTTGAATACCTTGCAGGAAGTATGTTCTTTGGGAGTGTTGGTGAATTTGGTTCTGTTTATATGAACCTTGGTCTTATTGTTTAGTTCTATATCCATAGATTTTGGTAAATATGGGCCAAAAGAGAATAAGTTGTTTCTGGCAGCACGTTCGTTTGAAGCAGGGATATATTTTTTCTTGCTGTTAAAAAATTTATTAGTAGAGATGCCATTTACTTTTGTTATCACACTGCCTATAGGGAGCTTACGGTTTTCGCTTGATGTGATTATCCACTTTCTAAGTTTATCGTGATATATGGCATTGAATCCCACCCCCATACCGTAATCCTGCCATATTTTTCTGTCAGTGTACCAGGTATGCCTGTTTCTTAGCCTTGCCATCATGCTGGACATAACAAGAAAAAACTCGTATCTGTTCTTAGAATTTTTTACTGCTTTAGTATACTCTTTTCGCAGTTTTTCAACGTTTAGACTAGGAACTCTGTTCCAGTGGGCAAAATACATGTCCAGAACTGAGAGTGTATTGTAAAATATAAAAAATTTATACTCAAGAGGCATTTTTTTCATATCAATACATCTTCATTCTTAATCATTTTTCATATAAGATTGTTTCTAAAGATCTTTTTAATAATATAAGTGCGATGCGCATATGCACTTAATTCTAGTAACATTGTGTTGTGTTTAGGCACTCATTTCTCGTATCATAATCTCTTCTTTGCCTCTCCTTAAACAATGAGGCCAGAATGCGTTATTTAGATTTCCTTCAATTATCTTCCAATTATATCACTTTTCTGCTTTGTCCATTTACCATTAAGCAGGAAGTAGGCAAGCCTTCCTTCTCTGTGCATCATTGGATAACCGATGGTTTGTTGGCATTTTCTGCATATTAAAACAGGCATGTTTTCCTTTGTTATTTTTACATTATCCTGCAACTCTGCATATGATGGAGGGTCGAGTATCCTGTTGAGATAACACCGGTGTAGCTTGCCCCTCCCGTCTTTCTGGTACAGAAGTACCTTTGACCTGCAGTTCGAGCATAAAATGTCCCATATCTCGGCTGTCTTCTCCCTCTCTCTCCAGAATGAATCTCATTTTATTCTTACACTGTCTCCAGATTTGAAGGTGAAGGTGTATTTTTGTTTATTATCTGCTGGTTTTTTGTGCACCTCTCCAGAGGTATTTTGCCGTACCATTTCTCCACAAATTAATTATGATACGCAGGTATATAGAGTTTTACTTTAAAATATGAATCGGGAAAGACAGAAAAGTATATAAATCATCAATGTCTAAGGTTATTCAACGGTGTTTGATATGCGCGAAATGCTGTATCTGTAATGGCAAACCTACTAGCGCAGCAACAGTCCTATCAAACGATCTTCTTCTTGTACTCTTTAAAGACTGCGGAGCGTCAATGATGTTTATCGTTATACGGCAAGGGATATCCCAAATTCATGCTTATGGAGAAGATAATAGAAGTAAAGGATGTGAAGAAGAGGTTCAGAACCCATGAACACAGGAAGAACGGCGGCTTTTTGGCGAAGCTGATACGCAAGAGCTACAACAAGACGGCCCTTGACGGCCTGAGCTTCTCTGTGAATGAGGGAGAGATAGTGGCACTGCTGGGAAGGAACGGAAGCGGGAAGTCCACGCTGATAAAGACAATGACAGGGATACTGCACCCAGACAGCGGAAGCGTCAGGATAATGGGAGTGGACCCGTGGGAGAACAGGATAAGGATAGCTTCGCAGATAGGAGTGGTATTGGGAGCGCATGGGCAGCTCTACTGGAACCTGCCTGCAATAGACACCTTTGACTTCATACGCTCGATATATAGGATACCTGAGAAGGAGTACAGGAAGCGTCTGGAGGAGCTGCTGGAGATGCTGGACCTGAAGAAGGTGTACAGGAGGCCGGTAAGGACGCTCTCTCTTGGAGAGCAGATGAAGTGCAACTTCGTAGCCTCTGTGCTGCATATGCCCAAGATAGTCTTCCTTGACGAGCCCACGATAGGCGTGGATCTGCCTTCAAAGACTGCGCTCCGTTCCATGATCCTGAGCATGCAGAAGAGGTACAATACGACCTTCGTGATAACAACGCATCTGGTTGAAGACATAACCATGGCCGAGAAGGTAATTCTCATAAACAAGGGCAGGCTGGTCTTTGACGGGCCTAGGAGTAAGCTTGAGCATCTCTTTGGAGACAAGCGCATGATAGACCTTGAGCTTAGGAGCTCATCAGGAGCTGAATTCAGGAAGTATGGAAAGATATTGGAGAGTTCGGACAACTTCGTAAAGCTGGAGGTTAACAGGAAGATATTGAAGAGCAAAGGATTCATAGGCATGCTCTCGGGCGACAATGTCATTGATTACAAGGTATATGAGCCTGGGCTGAACTTCGTACTCTCAAAGCTGTACAAGAAGATGGATAAGCAGTGATAGAAGATGAATAGATACCTGGAGCCGTATATAGGCATGCTTAAGATAGACCTGAAGGATGTCTTTTATTACAAGACAGACTTCTTACTGGAAATGGTCTTCAGCATAGGTTACGCGCTGCTTATGATATTTGTATGGACAGTACTCTTTGAAAGCTCAGGAGCAAAACAGATTGGAGGATTCACGTTGCAAGGCATATACGCATATTTCTTCCTTTTCGTCGCTTTCTATGCTATAGCTGAATCAAACATCGCCTATTACATTCAGAATGATGTGCTTGAAGGGACAATAACTGCTATAATCATAAGGCCTGTAAATTATGTGATGCATCTGTTTATTGCATCTGTTAGCAATATGATGGTGGGAGTTGCCACCTTCTCGCTGCCACTGCTGCTGATAGCTGTGCTCGTGGCGCATATTCCAATAACCGTATATAGCATAGCATTGGCACTGCTCACCCTTGCAGTAGGTTTCGCAGTATTTGGCATAATCAGCTTCCTTATAGGAACGCTTGCCCTATTTGTGACCCGTGTTTATGGGTTAAGGTATATGATAGGCATACTTGTATACATCGTAGCAGGAGGAACGGTGCCGCTAAGCATGTTTCCCCAGTATCTTTCCAACATAGTATATGCACTGCCATTTCAGGACATGGGCTATCTCCCAGTATCAATATTTCTTGGGACTGCCACGCCTGCTGCCATAGTCAATGGGTTACTGGTAGGTACAGTTTGGGCCATAGTACTAGGCATCTTTGCGTTCTTCTGGTGGAAAAGAGTAAAGAAGAATATTACATCCGTAGGTGGTTAGATGAGCAGATTCATAGATAATCTAAGTTTTTTGATCAACGTGCAGAAGATGGCATGGAAGAGCTTCCTTATATACAGATGGCAGGCTTTCATATGGTTATTTGCTGATTTACTCGTGATCTTAAACAGCATAGTGGCGATAACTGTTATTTACACAGTATCGAGCGGCATACCAGGATGGTCCTACTTCCAGGTGCTTGCACTGTCCAGCATTACATCAATGATGTTCGGGTTCGTAGATTATATGATAGCCCCGTGGGATGTGGCACAGAGGCTTAGGAGAGGGAACATGGACATGTGGTTCACGAAGCCCTACGGCTACCTTACGATAATCTCTGGCGGCTTCGGCATGGTCTGGGACTCCGCAGGTTTCATGTCTGGACTTGCTTTGTTTATCTATTCGGCAATGCATCTCGGCATAACCGCAATGCAGTTAGTTTACTTTGCATTGCTCTTCATCACAGGCACTGCTGCGTTCCTGATGTTCTTCGTGATGATGTCCATTCTCTCTTATCGTTTGTTCAAGAGCGGGCAATTCATAAATAATATGGAGAGCATGCTCAGCAATGCAGGTACATACCCATTAAGCGTTTATGGAGTACTTGGGCAGCTGATATTCACCCTTGCAATGCCAATAGGAATAGCATACTACTATCCTGCAGAAGCACTTTTCGGCATGATCGGCCCTACTGCAGTAGCTGCAGCACTGTTGCTATCATTAGTCGTTATCTTCGTTTCAAGGAAGATATTCTACACACTGCTGAAGGACTACAGCAGCGGAGGAGGATAGTCCAATATTTAGTTATATTGAAAACTTTGTAAGATGTATAAAACGCGATTATGGTGATATGAATGGAAGCCGAACAGGTTGAAATGGTTGATGTGGTAGATGAGAATAACAGGGTAATCGGGGAGACTCCGAGGAAAGGGGTTCACAAAACAGACAAGCTCCATAGAGCTGTGCATATATTCATGCTTGATTCAGATGGAAGGTTATGGATAGAGAGAAGGGGACAGAGCGTGGATACGCATCCTGGTTTTTATGACTCGTCTGCCGCAGGCCATGTGAGTAAGGGTGAGAGTTATGATGAGGCTGCACGCAGGGAAGCGCTCGAAGAGCTTGGAATAGAAGGCCTTGAGCTGAAGCCCTGTTATGATCTTCCTTTAGGACCTGATACCAAGAATGAGTTTGTCAGACTTTATATTACAAGGTCTGACAGGAAGCCGCGTTTGCATGAAGATGCAGGATCACAGGAGTGTTATACGATTGAAGAGATAGAGATGAAGATAAGGAACGGGGAAAGGTTTGTGCCTACCTTCCTGCTTCTCTTTGACTGGTACAAGAAAAACAAGGAGAAAATATCAGTGTGACCATTTAATCTGTCTTTAAGCCTTTACGAAAGATTTATAGAGCATATATTACTCATATAAGTTAGTAGTAAATTAGTAATATAGGGATATTATGATTAAAGAGTCATACGATGTAGTTCTTGTAGATTTTAGTGGGATTTTACCATTTAAATTAGAAAGAGAGAATATCTTAACAAGGCAGGAGGAGATAGCCATTGGAAACTTAAAGCAATTCATTTTAGATCTTGAATCTTCATTAAAATATGAGTCTGTTTATCTTGGAGCTGATTTCTTAGAAACAAGATTTTTCCATAGGCTAATTATGAAAGATGGTTTGCTTGAACTTCTTATAGGCACTCCTATTACGTTAATAGGGCATTTTAAGGAAAAGGAGAATGCAGAACAATTCAAGAGCTCACTTGAAGAGACGCTTAACAAAACAATACCGAGCCGTTTACGACCTATGTTGGTTGAATCGATTGAGATAAAGAAGGTTGAAAGGTCAATCGTTCCTTCTGGTAAAAAAGGGCTCAGTAAGTTAGGGTGAATTATATGGAAGATGGGTTGGTAACTAAATGGGGGAAACTGCAAGATATAAAGAGTTCTGAAAATACAACAATGTTAGTTGGAAGTGGAATGTCTGTTAATGCTAATGCATATCTGGCGGCAAAGGAGGCTGCACAGCAGGCATTGTCTAAACTTAATGGGAAGGATCCCACTGTTAGTTATGTATTTTTCTCTGGAAATTACGACCCATATGAACTGACTAAAGGTTTAAAGGAGGTCTTAAAGAATACTGAGTTTGTTGGAGGTTTAGGAGGAAGCGTAATATACGATAATAAGGTCCTTGACAAAGGAGTTGTTGTAGCAAGTATACAGTCTGATTTCTTACATGTTGGTATTGCTTCTGCAGATGGTGCTTCCGAAGATTCTTTCGGAGTTGCCAAGAAGGTGTCTAAAGAGGCATTAACAAAATTATCGATTGATAATTACGTTGACCCTTATATGCAAGCACTTAGACTGAAGAGCGGAGATATTAGGGGCATTGTAAAGGTACCACCTTATTATATCCATGTTTTTGTTAACGGGTTCAAATTGCCTAAGATGGGAGAAGAGGATAAGATTATTTTAGGCATATCTGATACTGTTGGCAGGCAGGTACCAATATGGGGAGGAAGCTTTGAAACCTCTTTAGAAAACATAATGAATAAATATGACATATATTCGCTCCATTCTGGTAAAGTCTACAAAGATGGTTTGATAATCATGTTTACTGTTACCAGCATGCTTTATGGATATTCCATGGCACATGGTGCCAAGAAAACAGGATCTTTAGATGTAGTTAGTAAGACATCGCTTGGCGGATATGTAGTTGATGAGATATCCGGACAGAAGCCTGTTGACTGGTACTCTAAAAAACTTAAGATGAGTAAAAAGGAGTTTGTAGACAGTGCGATGACACTCGGAATTACTCAAAGATGGCCCATAGGAATGGTAGATACATTAGGTAACATAATAGTAAGAGGAGGAGGTGTTCCTACAGGACCCGATAACGAGAGTCTGGCATATCCTGCACCAGTTATAGAGGGGGCACCTATATTCTTGATGGATGGAGATCCTAAAAATTTATTCAGCGCTACTGACGAGATAGTTACTAATATACAACAATATACTGAAGAGACTAATCAACCTAGCTTAATACTTTTAACCTCCTGCCTTACTCGTAAAAACGTTATGAAGGAGCAATTTCCAGAAGACTTAAAGAAGCTTAAGCAAGGATTTCGAGGCGCCAACATCGTAGGGTTTACTACTTCTGGAGAGATAGGTTCTAAAGAAGGGGATTTGGCAAGCTGTCACCATCTAACAAATAACATATTTGTATTTTACAGTAGACTTCTTACAAGCAAGAAATAGCATATAGTAATTATAGGGATTTTATGCAATTAAAAATAGATGAAGAATTTAAAGAGTTTCAAGAAGATGTCCGTAATGGAAAGTATCTGTCTCCACTGGAGATACCTACGAGTATATGGCAAAACTCTTCCTGGGAACTGTTAAATAAGGGAGAATTAGAAGAGGCTCTTTTACCTTTCTTAAGGTTCAGCCTTGATCGCGCAATAAATAAGATACCTGTTTATAAAAACGCATACAAAAACATCCCGAAGATTGATTCGTTTGAAGATTTTAGTTCTGTACCAATTCTTGTTAAAGATTCAACGTCAAGTGGTGTCGGATTTAGGGATAAGATACTGACAGATCCTTATATGTTATTGCCAAGCGGCATTAAATCTAATTATCAAGTATATAAATCAGGAGGAACAAAAGGGACTGCGACTCCAACGTTCATCACTCCGCTTGATAGGGAGATAGAAAGTGCAGGGCTTGCTCGTGTTCTTGCATACGCAGGTTTTAACGAGAATGATAGAATAATGTGTACTTATAATCCGACGCATAAGGGCGGTGAAGAACTAAAAGAAGCGATATTGAAGATTGGTGCAACATACATACCTAGACGTTCTACAGATTCTTCAGATGATGTTATAGAGACTATTAAACAGTATAAGATAAATTCATTAATAACTTCACAAGGGCCCATCACAGAAGGAGATAAGGTATCTAAAGGAGGAGGAACAAGTTTCCTTTCCTTGGTAGAAGCAGGGCATGATGTTATAGAAAACAATATTGATAAGATTGCATTAGCAGGTTATAATGTAATAGATGAAGTTGTAAACTGGTCAAAAGCTTTCAGAAAACCCATTGCTAGCTTCTTAGGTTCCTCAGAGGCCATACCTCAAGGAGGGAATATCAGTTCCATAGAAAGTAATAAGGTATGCCAGTTCAACGCATTACACGTGTTTAACGGGCCCCATTATGTAGAAGTAGTAAAAGAGGAGGATGGCGTTATAGTACCTGCAAAAAAAGGAGAAAAGGGACTGTTAATTTATACTACAATTGCTCGTGAGGGCACGGTGTATATAAGATATGCGCCTGGAGACGAAGCAACAACGATTAAGAATGAGTCTGAATGTGAATGCGGTCTTAAAAGTAAGGTTATATCAGATATCAGCCGCATAGATAATCCTAATGATATAATATCAGCAGGTTGCTGTATAGGCTAGCCTTTAACAGATATAGTGAATTTGCAGCTGTCTGCGCCTCTTGAGACACATTGGTTTTCTTCGCATTCAAAGTTCTTTTTTAAGGCATCTGAGAATATTGAGGCCAGATATCCCCTAGTATGATGGCATGATACCTTATTTGGATTAGTATTTGTTATTATTACTTGATGCGCCGCGTTATTCTGATCGAAATTTGGAACGCTGATGCTGCCCATTCCTAAAACCTCTGCAAGTTGTAATAGGAAATCCAATCTTTCTAGTTCCTTCATCTCCCTATCAGATAATATTTTTATAATAGGCAAGGGTATTTTTTTAGCTAATACGTAAATTTCTTCCGGAGAAAGATGCTCTTCCATTTTTAGTATGAATTCACTTGGAAGTAAGAAAGCAGCGTTGTTAAAAAGGTCTATTCTACCGTCTTCTCTGAAACGGAGAAGATCTGCAAACATTAATTCTTCTGCTTTTTTGTGCATTAGTTCGCCACCTTCCTATACGGATGATTTTTAGTATGTTCTTTGTTCAGATGCACCATATATGGTCTCGTAAGTTGCATTATATAATCGTTGCCTTCATGAACTATCCCGTCTAGGTCTGTAGTAACGTGGTTTATCTTTACATGATGCGCATTAACATAGTGTTTCATGTTAGTAGTGCTATTAGTGAAATAGCTTATGGCCAGTTTTGGCGAATTCTTAGATAATCTGTTTATCTCTGATATGCCTTCTTGGAACGATTTAACTTTAGTTAAGCATAATATATACCCAGATATCTCGTTTATCAATAATTCAGAGTTTAGATCATTTGTTGAGACGATAAGAGGAGTAAGTTGGACCGGACTTATCTTTTTACCCCCATGCAATATTGATACCTGCTGTAGCAACTTAAGTTCCTCTACTCTTTTTTCTATGAAGTTGACTATTTCTTTATCAACATAACCAACTTCGGTATCTGGATTTAGTGGGTCTGAAGTCTTCTTGTCAAGCTTGATAACCTCTTGTTTAAGTATGTTCACAAATTTGTCGAATACTGATTCTACAACAAATAATGATTTCATAGAATTACAGCCTATCGGATATGCCATAGACGATTCTATTGCCATCTTAGCTGCAAGATTCAGATCAAAATCTTCGTCCAGTACTCCTGCACATCTACCAGATGCATGCCTAAGGACAAGTTTTGATGCAAAATGATCTATAGTCTGTGTAAGCATATATGTATCGATGTAATTTTTGCTTTTCTCCAATTCAGCTAAAAATTCTGGAAAGTTGTTTTTCAGGTTATTTATTTTTTTGTCACTTAGGAATTTTTCTATATCGAATACATCATGCTTTTCTATCCTTAAAAGGTTGTCTACAGTATTTTCGTCTCCGAACGGCCATATCGCCATGGATGCATCGCATATCCTGAAATTATATTCCTTTGACTTAGGGTTTTCTGAATTTAAGAATAATATTGTTAAACCATTTTTCGGATATCCGGCATCGACTATTGCTTTTGCAACTTTTATAGGGATTATATAATCGTTTTTGCTAGGTTTAATTATTCCAGGTATGCCAAGCAGGGCAAGTATAGTTAATACAACAGAGGTTACTCTTGGGTCATTTCCAGGAGTAACAGCGTAGATGAAACCTTTTTTAGGAATTCTGAATTCTATTTTATGAAAGTTGTCATTTTCTATGAAATTTGTTCCTATCTTTTCATCTATAAAACCGTACCTTTTAGACACTGTTTCTCTAAATGTCTGCATTATCGCTATTATCTGGTTTATCTGCATTGAAACATATTTTTTGGGCATGCCTAGCATTTTTACTATAGAGTTTATTTCATCTTCTGTAAACTTCAGTTTTGAAGCGGCTTTTTCTACTATATCTGCTCTTTCATTAAAACTTAATTTTTGGCAATCTTCCCATGCGTTTTTTATCTTAGATAAAGCAATAGATATGTCAAGTTGACTTGAATCTGCAATCGATACTTTAAGATCTTTGTAAAATGGACTTTCCACTGTAAAATAAGCCTTGCCAAGATTAATCGGCTGTCCTCCTATTAAATTATCTATTTTTTCTACCATCATAGCATCTATTCGTTGATTCCGGATATTTTGGAACCTTCAAATACGCTTTCTTTCTCTACGCTCAGGCCTTTTTCGGATATGTTTAGTAAAAAGTCATCCAGCTCCTGTTTAGTATTGCGCATTTTTTTAATCGTTATACTTCTTACTGTTTTCTTTGCTATGTGTTGGATATTCATAGCTATAACTCCATCACACGCATATTCACTTATACCATCCATAGTGACTTTGTTGAGCTCTTCGTTTCCAAACGTTGCTATAAGGTTAGTGGTTTCAAGTTTTCTCAGCTGATCTATGGTTATACTTACAATTCTTTTTTCCTGGTCGCCCTGATACACAATTTTATCACTATCTTGTTTAGGAGAAGCTGCAAGTGCACTGCTGTTTGTAGCTATCAGATCTCTTGTAGTGGTTACCGTTGATGCTGCAGCTCCAGAATATGCAGCAGGTACTGTAAACAGGTCCATGTTTATTACAAAGGTTGGCAGGCTATCGAAAACTAGCCTCTGTGCACTTATTTTCTTAACTGAATCTTCTATATTATAGAAAAGGTCGAATTTCCTCTTGGTCAAAGGCACATGTATAAATGTTACCTTTCCTTCCTGCTCCAGCTTTTCAAAGTCCATTCCGAATTGCTTAGCCTGCGTTTTTAAAATGTCTAGGGCAGAGTCCATATAAACGTAAACTCCATTCTCCCCATTCATTGCTCCGTTATATATATACTGCATTGAGAATATAGATTTGCCACTTCCAGGAGGACCTGTTATAAGTATTGATGACCTTTTTGGGAATCCCCCTTCTACTAGCTGGTCGAATCCTTTTATCCCTGTTGCTACTCTTTCTACCACTATACCAACCCTGTGAAGCTCTCTGGTCAAGAGCTACATACCTTACTATTTGATGTGCATTTCCACATATAAATAGTTATCGTATGTCCGTCGTTAACAATTAGGCAGATTAAAGGCAGGTTTATAAATTAGCAACCTGCTCAATCGTTGATTGACGTGGTTATACATGGATATATTTTGATAGCAGCATGGTTTTTAAAGATTTGAAAATACTTTCATTTAGGTGAAAATATGTTAGGAGGACCTGGCGGAGGAGGAAGTAGTAGTTAATCACGATTTTCGTGTTCGAGTATACTATGTATCTTTTCTGGAGTATAGTTATATCCAGATATTAGTACTTCGTATTGTCTCGACTGAGTTTTATCATATAATCTATTATTTGTTAATCCAAGCACTTGATTTGTTATTATCAATGTGTTAAAACACATACCTTTTATTTTATTTGATAGTTTTTCAACTTTTTCTTCTGGATTTTCATTTTTTTTGATGTGTGTGATTAGCAATACGCCTCTTGGAGACATTGTATCACAAGTAAATGAGTAAGTATCGTGATGACTTTTTTCTTCTATTATTTCTATAAGTAACTTTTCTCTATATGGAGCCCATTCATTATAATTTTCATGGCTAAGTAAGAACATCACATCAAATTTAGAGTTAATATTTTGCATATTTATAGTAGCTCTTTTTATTATCCCTCTTTTAATAAGCTGGTGGAACGCATAATTTGATCTGCCAGTATCTGCTCCTATCTCTTTATCTATAGATGTAAAATCTGCTGCTGCATTATCATTCATTGCTCTTAGCACTTTGTATTCTATCTCTGTTATTTCATCATGTACAGGTCTTGGTTTTTCCTTTGTTCTTGTCCACACCTTTTCTTTAAGAATCTCGAAGAATTGGTCTCTTAATGGGATAAACCCAAAACCACCGAAATATGCAGGAGTCATTGTCCAATCGACATTATAAGAGGGGAATGCGAAGCTAATTAAATCGTATAGTGATGATCTTGCATCACTGTTTGCTTCTACTACTAGGAAAATGACCATATCATAAATTCCCTTTGTTGTCATTGCTACCTGGACGTATGGGATTGCTTCAAGCTGACTCTTCATCTCCTCGTATGTCGGCCTTTTATCCTTGAACTTTACAAAGGCTATGTAATTTATGTATCCGAATTTTTCTATGTCTATTTCCAATAGGTACTTTATGTCGTATCGTCTTTCTAGGTTTCTCAGATGGTAGTTAACTGCAGTGTTGCCGAGTCCTGTTATCTTCGCAAGTTCTGGAACGGTTATCCTTGCATTCATTGAGAGTGCCCTTAGAATGTCGCGTTCATGTTTTTCTGTATTCTTCTTCCTTATCCCTTCTTCGTAACTCTTCTTCTCCGCTTCCTTCAGTGATTCTTCCAGTTCCTTTATCTTCTTTTCAGTATCCTCCTCAAGTTTGTTGAAGATCTTTGTCTTCAAATCATTGTGCCTGGCAGGTATCAGCTGTCCGCTCTCTGTAAGCCACCCCAGGTATCGTGTGACCTTCTTGGGTTTCTTCTTTTCAGGATCGTAGATACTTGTTGCCTCAAAGAGCCTGTACTTCCCATGCATGAATTTTGCCTGGACGTAATGGCCATACTCCTTCCGTATAGTCCGTACAGCCCTGTCTATGTCATCTGGAAGTCTTTTAGGCACAACTCCACCAATATTATATGTATAATGCCTGATATTTAAAGTTGCACTTTTTTATTGTTTTGTGAGTGGAGCAGGGGATTATATGGGTAAAGCACATATCAAGCATTATGATGTTAGAGCCAATATAGGATAGATAAGGATTATATTTAGAAATATCTATCAATACAGGCACGTATTGAGCTCATTAATAAATAAAAGGATATTCATATGTATGGACAGGTGGATGAGATGGATACGAAGAATGAACCATTTATATGGTCGAATTCTTTTTTCCCAACCCAACCCTACATAACTCCATCTCATCTACTTCTTTTTACAATATATCACGCTTAGCTGCAGTTACACTTAACCTTGGTGGGTTAAAATGGCAAAGAAAATAGCGAAGCTTCACAGATTGTTCTTTGTGAGGCCAAAGGAGAATACGAACGCGGACGAGCTAGCAAAGAGGTTTGCAGGATTTGATAGTGTGGATGAGGTACTGCTTACCGAAGGGGACTATGGCTTCATAGTAAGGGCAAGGATCGGCTCCTTGGAGGAGCAGAAGGAACTTGCAAAGTCCATATCTGAGGTCTCTTCAGGAAGCTGCGGAACTGCAGTTAGTTATTACAGGTATAGGAAATGAATGGCTTATTAATATTAATAAGATAAGTATAGTGTGGGAAGAAGATTAGGGTTATCTAGATATGCTCTGGTTATCACTACATTGCCCAAATGAGTCCAGAAACATGGTATTTACATAACTTCGTTATTAAAATATGATTATAAGTGAATTAATGGAGAACTACGACACGTCAATTGGATTTATTCTGGTTAACAGTAAGGGTAATTTTCTGGTTATGAAAAAGGCTATTGATGGAGTATGGGACTTTCCGAAGGGGCATGTCAAACCGGAAGATACAGATGAACTCACAACTGCAATACGCGAACTTAAGGAGGAAACGGAGATTGATATAGAGAAGTTAAAGCCTGTCGAAGGTTTCCGCAATGAGAATACGTATATAAATCCAGAAGGTGTTCACCGCAAGATTATACTCTTTCTGGCAAGATGCGATACTGATCCTGTCCTTTCTGATGAACATACGGCATATGAATGGGCTAATCTGGAAAGAGCCAAGGAACTGCTGCATTTCCAGGGAGGACAAGAGGCCGTAACAAAGGCAAGTGAGTTTTTATATAAAAATAATGCCTGAACAGATTCTAGGTATTAATAAACATAGTTAATCGCGGTTTTATGGGCAATGAGGGAAGAAGATTAGGGTTTGAACAGCTAGAGATGAGTAATTTCAAGGTACTTGTTACTTATGAGAAGGAGTTAGAGGATGCGGTTTCCTTGGTAAAGGAAGGCATGGCAAAGTCAGAAAAGCTGCTTATTAGCAGAAATGATATTGCAGTTATTCTGTCAACCAATGAGGACACTTTTATAAGAGATAGGATGGATGGTGTCTTTGGATTCACAAGAAACGATTTTGTAATATCCATAAGTATAAATACAGGAGCGCATTCTTGGAGAGATTTTGTTGCCCAAACAATTGCCCATGAATACAACCACGCTGTAAGATTCCAGAGAATGTCTGGAAGAGAACGCAGTGGCATAGGGGCAGGGATTGCATTTGAAGGCCTTGCACAGTGCTTTGAAGAAGCTGCAACAGGCAAGGTAAGACCGTGGTCGACAGCGTTGAATATGGATCAGGCAAAAGAGGTCTGGCAGAAGATAACAGATAGGCTGGATGATAACAGTGTTGACCTTTACAATAGATTATTCATAAGTCCAGATGATAAGGAGTTTGCATTGTGGTCTGGTTATGCGCTTGGTTACCTGATCATAAAGGAAAGATTAAAGGAAGGAGGTAATACAGATTGGGAAAGACTCGTGGATATGGATTCTAAGTCGCTCATAGGCAAAGGTTTGTAATAAGAATTAAGGTTATATTTAATATAGGCAAAGGATTTGATTACAGGGCTTATCTAAGGTTTGTATGTTGGTAATTATATGTGGTCAGGAGCTTTTGTTTGCGTATTTGACAGCGAGTACCTAAAGATACTCATGCTTAAGCGCAGGCATAACAAAGAATGGGAAGATAAAGGAGGATGGGGTAACATAGGAGGTTCTGTTGAACCTGATGAGACCCCTGTTCAGGCATGCATAAGGGAAGCCAGAGAAGAGATAGGCGTAGACCTGAAGCAGGAGGATCTGGTACCAGTATATGTGCGAAAGGTTCCAGAATCAGAACCTAACGAATACCTGATGCATTTCTATGCAACTTCTATTGATATTAATACGAAAATAGTGCTCAATGATGAGTCAGATGAATACAGATGGTTTAACATATATGCACTTCCAGAAAATATGCTGGATGATAAAAAGGACATACTTGAATGGAGAGATATAGCTGCACGGCATAAAGTATGAATGTTTACTGATAAAAAGCATAATTCAGTAATTGCTATTTCTGGGAATGTTCATGTTATTCGTGCGAGAGAAGCTCTGCATAAGGAATTAATAAGGAGTTTTAGTAATGTAAATATGTCTTACTGGAAAGATATAAGCGCTTCTGATTATTAGAGTTTAGAAGGATTAGGAACGTCATATTTGATCTGATTCGGGCGGTTCGCATGAGTTACTATGTGATAATAAGAGGACCTGCAGGAGTAGGGAAGAGCACAGTAAGCAAACTGCTAGCTGAAAAGATTAATGCTGATGTAGTTAATTTCGATATTATAATGGATAAGCTAGGATTGGATTATATGCCAGGAGATAAATGGATACCCTTGCAGAAGTTTCTGAAAGCAGATGAAATAATGTTGCCTGAATTCAGGGAGAAGCTAGAAAGTGGCAACAATCTCATTCTAGATGGTAATTTTTATCATAAGGAACAGATAGAGGATATTATATCAAAGTTGGATTTCAGCCACATGGTATTTACATTAAAGGCAGACCTGAAGGCATGCATAGAAAGGGATAAATCTAGAAATGATGGACTGGGAGAACAGGCTACAAAAGACGTTTTTGAACTGGTATCAGAATTTGATTACGGGATAAATATAGATACTGCCGGGAGAAATGCTCTTCAGATTGTTGATGAAATTGTTCGTAATCTGGACAAATTTTCCGAGTAGTATGACTTGGAAAGACTCATTGATATTAATTATAAGTTACTTATAAGCAAAGGATTATAATAAAGAATAAGTATAAGTTATTTGTATGGCTTAACATAATAATTGGGGATTTTTATGATAAAGCTTGTTATCTTTGATGCAGAGCATGTGCTTTACAGCGCTGAAGAACAGATGAAGTATTTCAGTATGAAACTTACTGAATTTGTAAAGAAGAACAGCAAGACTGACCCGCAGGAGCTTGGCAGTATATGGAAGGAATTTGGCGAGGCAGTTATGGTTGGTAAGATAACCATGTTACAGGCACATAAGGAGTATATATCCAGAATAGGCATTCGGCCAGAGCTGATTGGAGAGTATGAAGCGTTTGACAGGGAGTCATTTAATTATGCAAGGCTTATGGAAAAGGATGAGGGAAAATATTTGAAAGACCTTAAAATGAAGGGCTACAGGCTGGCAGTGCTGTCTGATAGTGGGCATCCTGCTTCCATAAGAGAGCTCATAATGGGCATTATTGGATTGGGAGGAATATTTGACAGGGCATTTGTATCATGTGAGATAGGTCATAAAAAGCCTGACAGGGAAGCTTATGAAACAGTGATGAATGCGTTTAATGTTGGTCCTGCAGAGACCGTCTTTGTAGGCCATGACCTTGATGAACTTGAAGGAGCGATGGCCTTGGGGATGCATGTAATTTCGTATAATGGGGATAAACTTGGTCATCAAGCATCGGATTTCCGCAGGATAAATGAAATAATATATAGTCTGGATAAATAAGAATGGGGTAAAATGGCTGCAGCAATAGAGTTTGATCACCACATGATATGGTAATATCTTTTGTACAGATAGAGAGATCCTCAAAACCAGCAAAGTATGATCATATGCCAAATATTGAAGTTGAGTATAGAGGCAGACTGAGTACTAGAGAGTTCAGCCGTCTTAAGAAATTTATGGATAAAAATGGGAAGTTTATTAGAAAAATGGATAGATTATCCTTGATTTATCTCTGCCCAAAGGCAATTAAGGAGAGTCCAAATCAAAAGTATGATGATATAGATGTACGCGTAAGACTCGATAATGGAGAGATGGAGATTGTGTTAAAATATGGCTCATTTGAAGAAGAAGTTGGAGGAGGAAGGAAAGAGATATCCTTTAAGATGCTAAATGATCAGTTTGATGAAGCAGTAGATTTTTTAAAAGTCCTGGGCTTCCATAAAGCTTACGTACAGGCGCAGAAAAAATACATTTATAGGTATAATAATATCCAATTTGAATTGGGCTACATAAAACATTTTGGAAATTATTTTGAAGTAGAGGTAATTGTAAAAAATAAGAAGGAAATGGAATCTGCAAACAGTAAGATATTTGGATTGTGCAAGAGATTAGACATAAAATATATGGATGATCTCGGAATTTATCAGAAGGCAATTGACGCTTTGAATAAGAAACAGGAGTTGTTTGATTTTCATAAGCAGACGGCAAAACAACTCATACGAAAATATCCTGAATACTTTAAGATGTGAACTTTTTTAGTGGGCAGGATTATTGATTACACTGGATTAGGCAAATATTATCCACGTTTGACGTAGACAGCATAGCGGTTAATAATTTTGGTTTCGATTATAATGCATGGACAGCAAGAGGCTTTCTGAGAAGAAGGTTTACAGGAAGGAGGAGTACGTAAAGGTGGTTGACAGAGTAGAGGGCAGGCTGATAGAGAAGCAGTTCAGGAGAATTAAAGGGCCGTATACAGTCACCGTACTGCCGCTGCTCGATAAGGATACCGTTCTGCTGGTAAGGCAGTACAGGCCTGCAATGCGAGGCTCAGGTTTCAGCAGGAGCGGTTTCATATATGAACTGCCTGGAGGGCACGTTGAGAAAGGGGAGAGCATAGTGAAGGCGGCGCGGAGAGAGACGGAGGAGGAGATAGGTTATACTGCAAAGAGCGTTAAGTTTCTCTATACCGGTGCGATAACTCCGTGGTCCTCTGATGCAGGAAACAGTGTTTTAGTTGCAAATGGACTGACTAAAAGCAAGAAGAAGCTTGATGAGGATGAGCTGATGGAGACCGTACAGTTCAAGGCTGATGAGATAGAAAAGAGGCTTAAGAGCGGAAAGATATTTGATCTGACAACAAGGGATGGACTGCTATACTGGCTCATGTTTTTGAGATAAATTAGTTATAATAAATTGACTAATTTATTCTGATATGGAGCATTAGTGCAGCTGCACCGGGCAGCTTCCTTCTATTCGACAATTATATCTAAGTCACCGGTGTAGTTTGAATCTGGAGCCCTTATGTATATCTTCATCACGTAGCTGTCCTTCTTGTCCACAGTTGTCGGGAATGCAGGATCCGTAGACTCTACTGTAAACGGAGGTGCTACCCTTACCTTTGATATCTTGTCATTGTACTTCAGGACGTTGTACATCTGCAGCTCTGTCTTGAAGATCTGCCCCTTCTGCAGCGAGAGGCGCATTGAGGAATTCTGCAGCTCAACCCTCTGCTCTCCCTTTGATAACGCTATGGCCCTTATGTTGAGGCCTATGTTCTCCGCAGGCTCATCGTTCATCGTTATGCTCATCGGCCCTTCATAGTTGACAGCAGGACCCTCCACCTTAAGCCTGAATACGGTCTTTGTCATGAATGGTATCTCAGCAGGAAGCTGCGGGCTGACTTCAAGAAGCTTGAAGGGCATGCCCACCTTGATATCCTTTATCTTCATGCTCGGTCCCTTAAGGTCATCAGGCAGCAGGTTTGAACCCATCTTGTTCTGGAAGGGTATGTTTACATAGAAGACCTGCTTCTCAGAGGTTATGCCAGGTATTCCATGAACTGCTCCCATGAACCTTAGGCTGATGCTTGTGATTGTAACCTTGTAGCCCTTCTTCTTTTGAATGAATGGAATTCTTATTTGCATAATATCTACCAGACTGCTGCATGATCCGATAAGGAGCATGTTGAGAATATGTAATCAGAAATGTACAGAACGAATTTATAATCTATTGCTTAACTCTTATATGATAATATGGTTGAGGTTAATTCAAAGGCGCCTGATTTCAGGCTAAAGGGATCTGACGGAAAGGAACACACGCTTAGCGAGTTCAAGGGCAGATATCTTGTACTGTACTTCTATCCTAAGGATGACACTCCGGGATGCACTATAGAGGCAAAGGGCTTCAACAAGAAGCTCGAGGAGATAAGGAAGAAGGGTGCAGAGATAGTCGGGGTGAGCAAGGATGATCTTAAGTCGCATGACAAGTTCTGCAGCAAGTACGGGCTTGAATTCCTGCTGCTCTCTGATCCTGAGTCAAAGACGATAAAGGCATACGGCGCCTATGGAGACAGGGGGATCTTCGGGATGGGAACGCTGAGGAATACGTACATAATAGACAAGAAGGGAAAGATAGCGAAGGTTTTCGAGAAGGTAAATCCAAAGGGCCATGAAGACGAGATACTTGAGGCCTTGTCCTCTTTGGAATAGACAGGGTTTGGCATGGACAAGAGCGAGGATTACAGGCTTGGAAGGAGAGTCGTACCTGAACTGTATAAGCTGAGCATAGACGCGGACATGAAGAGATGCACCTTCTCCGGAAGCGAATCGATATATGCAAAGGTTACTGAGAGCAGCGACAGGATAGTGATGAATTCGTATATGCTGAAGATAAAGGAAGCATATGTGGTAAGCAGGAATTCAAGGATAGCTGCAAAACCAGTAACTGACGATAAGAAGCAAAGGCTTACCCTTTTGCTCGATAGGAAGGTGATAGGGAAGGTAGAGATATGCATAAGGTTTGAGGGCAAAGCCGGGGAGAAGATGGCAGGGCTCTACAGGAGCAGCTACAAGGAGAATGGAAAAGCGGTAAATATACTGACTACACAGTTCGAGGCGCTTTATGCAAGGCAGGCGTTCCCGTGCTTTGACGAGCCTGAGCTAAAGGCAGCATTTGAACTGACGCTCAGCGCTGACAAGGATTACAATCTCATCTCAAACATGCCTGCAAAGAGCACGACAGTAAGGAACGGAAGGAAGAGCTCTGTATTCATGAGAACCCCTATAATGTCAACATATCTGCTGTACATCGGAGTGCTAAAGCATGTATCGATGAGCGGAAAGTACAGGAATGTTACGGTAAGCTCGCACGCGACCCCTGCGCACAAGGAGTATCTCAAGCTGCCCATGGAGTATACGATAAAGCTGCTCGCTTTTTATGAGAAGTATTTTGGGATAAGGTACCCGCTTCCAAAGCTTGATATCATAGCCGTGCCTGACTTCTCAGCATCTGCAATGGAGAACTGGGGGGCGATAACCTTCAGGGAGCACACACTCTTAGTAAAGGAGGACAGCCCGACGCCAGACAAGCAGTATACCGCTATGGTGATAGCGCACGAGCTTGCGCACCAGTGGTTCGGCGACCTTGTCACGATGAAGTGGTGGAACGACATATGGCTGAATGAGAGCTTTGCGGAATTCATGGCGTATAAGGCTACGGCAGAGGTCTTTCCTGAATTCCACATGGACAAGGAGTTCCTGCTAGACACCGTTAATGTAGGACTTGAATCCGACGGCATAAAGAGCACCCACCCTGTTGAAGCTGAGGTAAAAGATCCGACGGATATGGACAGGGCGTTTGACAATATAAGCTATAGGAAGGGAGGGAGCATACTTGGAATGGTAGAAGATTATACGGGCAAGGAGAAGTTCAGAAAGGGTCTGCAGAGATATCTGAGAAAGCATATGTACTCAAATTCCGTAAGGGATGACCTTTGGAATGCGATAGACTCTGTTGCAGGAAGGAAGCTGCAGGTAAAGAGAGTCGCAAATGCATGGATAACGCAGAAGGGTTATCCTTATGTAAAGGTAGGCAGCGATTTCAGCATGGAGCAGTCAAGGTTCATACTTGGCACGCTCAAGAACAATGACAAGACCGTATGGCCCATACCAATAATATATGCCACAGGATCCGGAAAGAGCATGATGACGCTCTTTGACAGGAAGAGAGGGAGGATCAGAGGCACGAATGGCTGGATAAAGCTCAACTACGGGCAGAGAGGACTGTACAGGGTCTTCTATGAGAAGATGGAGCTGATGAAGCTCGGCACTCTTGTAAAAGAGGGAAGGCTTGGCTGGGAAGACGGATGGGGCATGGCAAACGACCTCTTTGCGCTTGCAAAGGCAGGGGACATAAAGGTCGGGGATTACCTGAACTTCGCAGATTTATTCAGGGACGGATGCGAATACCCGATGGCAAACTCGATGATGGCAGATATGCTCTTCATGCATGATATGCTCCCTGAAGGGCATGCGCTCAGGAAGAGAATAGAGAGCATCTGCATAGACTATTCCAAGTATCATTTGAGGAAGCTGGGATGGAAGTCAAGAAAGAATGAGAGCAGTATAGATACGATCATGAGGAGCGCAGCTATAAGCGTAGCCGGATATGCAGGCGACAGGGAGACTGTGGCAAAAGCAACAAAGATCTTCTCTGATTTCCAGACCAAAGGAGTTAGCATAGACCCTGGAATAAGAAGCAGCGTTTTTGGCATAGCTGCAAGGAATGGGTCAGTAAAGCTCTATGAATGGTTCAGGAGAAGCTACATGAAGGAAAGGGATCCCGCAATTAAGAGCGAGTACATGGACTGTTTAGGAATCTTCAAGGACAAGAAGATAATCATGGATGCGCTGGCCTTCAGCATGAGTGAGAATGTCCGTGACCAGGACAGGTATGTTATATCGCGCTGCGTCTCTGAGAACCAGGTCGGAAAGACGCTCATATGGAGCTGGACGAAGAAGAACTGGAAGAGCGTTATCAGAAGATTCGAGGTAGGAGACCATATGGTCCGCAAGTATGTTGAAAACCTAAGGGTAGTCTCTGATGCTGCTACAATGAAGGAGATGAAAGCCTTCTTTGCAAAGAAAGATAATTACAGGAAGGATACGGTGCCGGCACTGAATGACACTCTGGAAAGGATCGAGGCAAACATAAAGTTCCTGAAAGCGAATAAGTGATAAAAAGAGAGGCAATTGCTTTTACTCTCCCCACATCTCTGCCCTTATCTCCCTGTCATTTGCACCCATAGCTATCATGTCGTTCTTGAGTGCAGTCACAAATGCCGGAGGTCCGCAGATGTATGTTATTCTGTCGAGGAAGTCAGGTACGAACTTCTTGATCATCTCTCCGTTCACCCTGCCAGTCTGTCCTGTCCATCCGTCGCCTTCGGCAGGCCTTGTGACAGTGACAAGGTTCTTAAGATCCATATCCCTCTCGAACTTTGCAATCTCTTCCTTCTCTATTATATCATAAGGATACTTTACGCTGTATATCATTGAGCAGTCGAGCTTTTTGCCCATGCTCTCCGCCTGTCTCAGCATTGAGAAGAACGGGGCGACTCCGGTTCCTCCTGCAAGGAAGAGGAACTTCGTCCCTGCATTTATATCGAACTGGAACTGCCCGTATGGAGCAGAGATGTAATATACGTCGTTGACCTTCGCGTCTGCAAGCTTTGATGTAAGTTGTCCGTTTATCATAGCTATGAAGAACTCGAAGTAATCTGATGGTGGAGCATTTGCTATAGAAAATGCCCTGCTTATCGACTTGCCGCTCTCAGGATCTTTATAGGTAAGCATTGCAAACATGCCAGGTATGAAGTGGACACTTGTCTTCTCCTTCGATTCGAACCTGAATGTCGTGACGTCTCTGGTGGATTTCTCTATGCTCGTTAGAACATATGGCTTGTTTATCACGACCGGCTTTAGCACTACCATAATTTCACTTTAAAGAATAAAATCAGGACCTTGAGTTCGTTATCGACTCGATGACCTTCTCGAACTTCTCTATGGACTTTATCATCTCCTTCAATTTCGGGTTTATGTTATATCCGAGGTCATAACCTCTCTCCGTCCTTATGTGCGTAGGCTGCAGCACATTGAGGTCCATAGACAGGCTCCTTAGCGTTATTATAAGTGTCTTCCTTGTAAACTTCTTCCCAAGAAGAACATACAGCTCCCTTGTCGTCCTTGGGGATTTGACTAAAAGCAGTTTCAGTACAGCATAATTGGGCTTTGACATAAGCTTTCTTATTGCCCATATGCTGTCGTTATCGCGCTCTCTCTTTGGCATAAATATCACCTATCCTATTGGTAATCTCGGATAAATTATATAAATACATATGAGCAGCAACGGTTCTATAATCAGATGCACTATTTTCCAGTTTCTTTTATTCAAGTATAGAAACATATATTAAGGTAAAAGTATACCATATTGCATATGGAGGCTTTGAACATGATAGCAGGCACATATGCGGTGAGAGATAGGCTATTGGAGAGCCTTAATGTTGGCAGGGTCCGTTTAAGATCGGCTTTTCCCGATGATAGAACGGAGCATTCTGTTATAGAAATATCAGAGAATGTTGGCAAGCTTCTCCTTATGGCCTTCCTTTCAGGTTCCAATATCGCTGTTGAGAGCGTTGCCAGCTTTGACCAGTTCTCCGTCATAGGAAGCGTTGCATCATGTGCACCCAGATTCTCAAAGATTGCTGTCGTGTGCAAGAAGATAGAAAGGATTAACGGAGACAACTTTATCAGGAGGTGCATGAAGAGCAAGCATGATGTCGCCTTTGTTGCACAGGATATCGCAAAGTCATACGGTGCAGACCTGCTCGTCTGTCCATTTCCTGATATCAACTACAGAAGGATAATGAACTTCTGCAGGACAAGGAGCAGCTATATAACTGCGCTTGACAGAAAGCTTGACCAGCTTCTTGTAAGAAAAAGCATAGAAGGGATAAACTCGATAGACATGCTGCTCACCCCAAGCGGCTCCGGATTCGTCATGCATGAGCTCAGATGGCTCAGCAGGAATGAGACTGAGCATGGCATTGATATAAATGGAGAGGATCTGCTTGAGATGGATAGAATAGGAACGAATAATGGCCTTGAGTGCATTCCTGAAGATACAAAGTATGCACGCAGGTATTCAAAGAGCATAGGAGAAAGGCCAGATACCGCATGGAATATGGTACTTAAGAGCGGGAACCGATAGAGCATATATAAAAACCCTTGTCTTGCATAAATATAACTGAGTTATATGGAAGGGATTCATGTTGATTATGGAAAGGCAGACAGGGAGATAATACCTGCCGCAAGGCTCTTCATAGCCACGGTGCTTAAGAAAAGGTATAACATGACGGAGCAGGACATAGCGGACAGGCTTGGAGTCGCACAGGCAGCGGTAAGCAAGTATCTGAACGGCAAGAGCTCAGGGAGGATAGCAGAGATAAAGGAGACGATAATGAAGGATGAGAGGTTCAACTATTACATAGAGATGATACATCAGAAGAAGGAGCACTATGTCGAGCTGTGCATATGCACCATATGCAGGGCGCTTACCGAAACAGAGTGCAGATTCTCATACGCAGACAAGGTTGCAAAGGGCTGAACATGTCGAATGAAGGTTTGGAAGAGATAGTAGAGAAGCTTGATTATAACGAAGCCTACGGATTCAGCGAGAAGAACGTGAAGTACGAGGATTTTGAGAAGGGCTTATCGGAGAGCGTGGTTCGTAAGATATCAGAGCTTAAAGGAGAGCCTGAGTGGATGCTCCAGAAGAGGCTGACAGGATATAAGATATTCGAATCGAAGCCCATGCCGAAGTGGGGAGCTGATCTGAGCAAGATAGACTTCAGCGATTTCTATTACTATGTAAAGCCCAAGGGCAAGGAGTCCAACAAGTGGGAGGATGTGCCTGAAGACATAAAGAATACGTTCGACAAGCTGGGCGTGCCGGAAGCAGAGAGGAAGTTCTTTTCAGGGGCTGAGGCGCAGTTCGACAGCGGCGTAGTTTATTCACATATAAACGAGGAGCTGGACAAACTTGGTATAATATTCACCGATACTGATAATGCGGTAAAGAAGTACCCTGAGCTTATGCAGAAGTACTTCGGGACGATAATACCTCCTACTGACAATAAGTTTGCAGCGCTCAACACGGCCACATGGTCCGGTGGCACATTCATATACGTACCGAAAGGGGTGAAGGTGCCTATGCCTCTTAATGCTTATTTCAGGATAAACGCGCAGAAGTCAGGGCAGTTCGAGCGCACGCTCATAATAGCTGATGAAGGCGCAGACGTTACGTATATAGAAGGTTGCTTTGTTGCAGGGACTATGGTCACTACTGAGAACGGGCCTGTCAGGATAGAGGAGATAAAAGTCGGGGACATGGTCCTTACACACGACGGCACTTATAAGAGAGTCTACCACACGCAGGTAAGACCCCATACAGGAGAGATGTACACTCTGAAATATTTCGGAGATTCCACATGTGAGGTAAAAGCGACTGATGAACATCCTTTTCTCGTTTCTAAGAGAACACGAAGCGAATACAAGAATGCTGAGTGGAAGACGGAATGGGTGCCGGCAAAGGATCTTAAGAAGTATGATTATGTAGCAATGCCTATAGACAGGCAGGTAGTATCTAATGAGCGGAAGACCTTTACAATAATATCCAAGAGGAGATGGGACTCCGTAAGGACGGATCTTGAGCTGCAAACTGACAAGGATTTCTTCAGATTGGTCGGCTATTACCTTTCTGAAGGCAGCGTAATAAGCGGGCATTATCTCTCGTTTACATTCAATAAGAATGAGACGGAATTGATACAGGATACTGCATCGCTGCTTGAGAGATACTTCAATAAGAAGCCGATAATACAGAAGGAGTATAAGAATGGGATAAGCGTAATACTGTGTTCCACAATAGCTGCAAAGTTCTTTACCGCACAGTTTGGGCATGGGGCAGGCGCTAAGAGTCTGCCGAAGTGGGTGATGCTTGAGGATCCTGCAAAACAGGCCGAGATAATAAAGGGCTTCTGGAGAGGGGATGGCAGCTTCATGTACAAGCAGTATTCCTGGGGCACCAAGAGAATGTTCCGCATGAATACAATATCGAAGAGACTGGCTGAACAGATTAGGGACATGCTGTTAAGATGCAATATATTCGGTTCTGTGAATAAGGCGGCAAGGCCTGGGAACAGGCATACGATGTATGTTGTTTATGTGGGTGGCGAGTATCTGCAGGAGTTTGCCTCCTTGGTAGAATTCAGGACGTTGGTGAAGGCAGGGACTAGCAGGTATGAATATCTGCAGATGCTGAACATGCTCGGTGAGAAGAGCCTTTCTTCCTATGCAAAGATAACTGACAATTATGCGTTTGTACCGATAAAGAGCATAAGCTGTGAAAAGGTAACTAACCTTCCCGTGTATAACTTTAGCGTGGAGGAGAACGAGAGCTATGTAGCCGAGAATGTTGCGGTTCACAATTGCACTGCGCCAGTATACGCTGTCGACTCTCTGCATTCAGCGGTGGTAGAGATGGTAGCGATGAAAGGTGCACACATAAGGTATGTAACGATACAGAACTGGTCCAAGAATGTATACAATCTGGTAACGCAGAGAGCGCATGCAGAGCAGGACGCCAGAGTGGAATGGATTGACGCAAATATAGGCAGCAAAGTAAACATGAAGTATCCATCTATATTCCTGCGCGGAGAGGGAGCAAAGGGAGAGGTCCTTTCGATAGCGATAGCAGGAGAGGGGCAGATACAGGATTCAGGAGGCAAGATAATCCACATAGCCCCGAATACGACTTCAAAGATAATATCGAAGAGCGTTTCTAAAGGCTCCGGAGTTACGACATTCCGTGGACAGATACGCGTTACAAAGAGCGCCGCGAATGTCAAATCCCATGTCTCATGCGATGCGCTGCTTCTTGATTCCGATGCAAAGACTAATACCTTCCCTTACAACAATATAGAGAGGAATGATGCGATGATAAGCCATGAGGCGAAGGTAGGGAAGATAAGCAATGATGAGATATTCTACTTGATGTCAAGAGGAATAAGCGAGGATGATGCGGTAGCGATGATAGTGCTTGGTTTCCTTGATGATCTTACAAAGGTACTTCCTATGGAGTACTCGCTTGAACTGAAGAGACTGATAAAACTGGACACAAGCAAAGGAGTAGGCTGAAGGTGTTTTTCTGAATTATAATGAATTTGCAAAGAACGCACATAGTTATTATGCCGAGATGCCGGACGAGATTAACGAGCTTTACAGCAGGAACAGCTTAAAGCTTGAATATCCGAAGAGCATAGTGTCAGGACCTTCAGTGATGGAGCGCGCTTCAGAGATTGAGAAGCAGCTTGATTCTAAGTTTGATGTGATAGTTTCCGATACTGAAGTGAAGAATTCTGGTAAATTCGTAAAGGTGTTTTCTGCTGATGAAATTCCTGGCAGCATGATTGAAGGGAAGATGACAAATGGAAGCGAAGACAGAATATCGGCTTACATAAATGCCAATTCCAAGCATGTTATAATCATAGAGATACCTGACAATGAGAGTGCTAAGATTGGAATAATGGCGATAAATTCGGGGCATATGCCATTCCAGATCCTTGTCAGATGCGGGTCCGGATCGAGGCTCAATATGTTCGAGTACTACTGCTCTGCAGATCAGGATATTTATTCTGTAGCGCCTCTCCATGAATTCATGGTAGAGAGCAATGCACATGCAGAATTCAGCCTTGTCAACAACAAGACAAGCGGCTCATGCATGATGGGTTTTGCAAAGGCAGAGGTCTACAAAGGGGCTGAGCTTAAGGCGAATTTCGTCTATAGCGGCTCCTCGGTTACAAAGATGAAGAATGAGTTCTATGCGAATGAGGAAGGATCCAGAATAGATGCAAAGGAGATAGTTGTAGGGGCATCTGACCAGAAGTTTGACATCAATACATTCATGACAAATGCCAAGCCCAATACCTATGCGAAGCTTGAGAGCGGAGCTGTGCTTGACGGGAGCTCGATGTGCATGCTGAAGGGCTATGCGAAGGTGGAGAAGCTTGCGAAAGGAGCCATATCAAGAGTAGAAGAGCATGGGATACTGCTGAGCGAAGCGGCGCACATAGATGCGCTTCCGGACATGGCTATCGACTACGGTGACGGAGTATCGGCAACGCACTCTGCCGCAACAGCCCCTATAGACAAGGATGCGCTGTTCTACATAATGTCCAGAGGGATAGACAGCGTTGAGAGCAGAAGGCTCTTCGTTGGAGCGTTCATGTCTAAATATCTTTCAGGCATAACAAATCCATTGGCGAGGGAGCTTTCCACATCGATGCTGCTTGAAAAGTCTGAGAGCGGCTCTTTCGGGAAGGTTCCCGGAATAAGCATGAAGAACGTATGGAATGCAAATTGGTGAGAGTATGAAACTTGAGATAAAAAATGTTTGTATAGAGATTGGCGGCAATAAGGTAGTTGACGGCACTGATCTTAATGTCAGTAGCGGAGAGCTCCATGTGCTCATGGGGCCTAACGGCTGCGGCAAGTCCAGTCTTGCCAAGGGCATAATGGGCCATCCAGATTACAAGATAAAGAGCGGAAAGGTTCTTGTTAATGGAAAGGAGATAAATGATCTTCCGGCAAACGAACGCGCGAAGCTAGGGCTCTTCCTTCAGTTCCAGGAGCCAGTGGAGATAGAAGGACTGGGAATACTCAACTTCCTTAACGCTGCAAGGAACTCCATGAAGAGGGATACGAAGAGCGTTCGCGAATTCATGAATGAGGTTAAGGAGCGTTCTTCCGGACTGAAGCTCAAGGAAGACCTGGTTGGCAGATCGCTAAACGCCGGCTTCTCAGGAGGCGAGAAGAAGAAGGTGGAGATACTGCAGATGCAGATACTGAAGCCAGGGATAGCGATACTCGACGAGCCTGATTCGGGCCTTGACGTTGATGCGGTTAAGATTGTGGCAGAGAACATAAGCAGGTTCATGAAGGAGACAGGCGCAGGCGTTATCCTTATAACGCATTACAGCAGAATCCTTGAATACCTCAAACCTGATCAGATACATGTGATGAAAAACGGCAGGATAATAATGGAGGGAGGAGATGAACTTGTCAAGAAGATAGAGAAGGAAGGATACGAGAATGGTGTGTAGATGCTTGATTCTAATAAGATAATAGAGGATTTCCCGATACTGTCGCAGGAAAGGGAGGGCAAGAGATTGGTCTATCTGGATAGTGCTTCCACATCGCAGAAGCCGCAGCAGGTGATAGACAAGATAGATCAATACTACAGGGAGTACAACGCCAACATACACCGTGGAATCTATAAGATATCGGTAAGAGCTACTGACGAGTACATACGCTCTAAGGAGCTTGCTGCAAAATTGATAAACGCGGACTCTTACAGGAACATAGTCTATACAAGGAATACGACAGAGTCGATAAACCTTCTTGCGCTCTCATGGGCAGGAAGGAAGCTCAGGGGCGGAGACGGGATACTGCTTACTGAGATGGAGCACCACAGCAATATAGTTCCATGGCAGATGCTCAAGGAGAGGAAGAATACGGTTATGGATTACATAGCCCTTGATGAGAAGAAAAGGCTTATAGACATGGAAGACTTTGAGATGAAGCTTGAGGCGAAGCCCAAGATTGTCTCTTTCACAGCAGCGTCGAATGTCCTTGGAACCATAACGGAGATGGAGAAGATGACCAAGATGGCACATGACGCAGGAGCATTAGTCATAATAGACGGCGCACAGGCAGTTCCGCACATGCCGATAGACGTTAAGAAGATAGACTGCGATTTCATGGCCTTCTCGAGCCATAAGATGCTCGGTCCTGCAGGCATAGGCGTCCTTTACGGCAAGGAGGAGCTTCTTGAGGAGATGGAACCGCTCCTTGGAGGAGGGGACATGATAAAGAGCGTTGATTTCGACTCTTGCTCATACAATGAACTTCCATGGAAATTTGAATCCGGAACCTCGAACATAGAGGGTGGAATAGGATTCGGGGCTGCCATAGAGTATCTTGACAGGATAGGAATGCAGAATGTAAGGGAGCATGAAAAGGAGCTTACAGTTTATGCGATAAAGAGACTTAGAGAGGTCGGAGTTACAGTCTACGGACCTCTTGAAGACCAGATTGAGAGAAGAGGCGGAGCTGTATCCTTCAAGGTAAGCGGGGCGCACCCTCACGATGTTGCACAGATATTCGACAGCGAGAATGTAGCGATAAGGGCGGGACACCATTGTGCGATGCCTCTGGTGAATCAGGTGCTCAACGAGGATTCCGTATCAAGGATGAGCTTCTATATCTACAACAAGAGAGAGGATGTAGACGCTGCTATAGATGCGCTGGCAAAGGTCAAGAAGGTATTGAAGATACACTAGCCTTTCCTTTTAAGCGCAAGCGCAACAATGTCCTCGAAAAAGATGTGCACTTTTTCCGAGTCTGCGATCCTGAAGCCTTTTGCGTCTATGAAATCATGCAGGGCTTTGCTGTCTGCAAGAGAGCTTTCCACAGTTATTATAATGCCATTGCTTTTTAGGTGGGCTTCTGCCTGCTCTACGAAGAGCTTTGTCAATTCTATGCCAGTGGGTCCTCCGGACCACCAGTTCTTTCCCGATCTTACTTCGTCATCCTCTGGCAGATATGGCGGATTGAATATGATTATGTCGAAATTTCCTTCTATGCTATCGAAAAGATTGCTCTTGATTAACGTGCATTTTTTCTCTACTCCGTTTAATCTTGCATTCTCCTTTGCGCATTGAAGGGCTTCTTCCGATATGTCTGACATTATGACATTGGAGACTCTTTTGTCCATGGCAGCAATTATGCCAAGGATTCCTGTTCCTGTGCCTATCTCTGCTACAGATAGCTTACTGCCATCTATGTTCCTTTGAAGAATCTCTGCGGCGATGATAGTGTCTTCTGCAGGTGCGTATACACCGTCTATTGTTTTTATCTTAGCTCCTTTTACTTCATGCATCTATTGCACCTTTTCTTGCAGGAAAAGCACATAGTCTTAAGTTTATTTAGCAGCGGCTTTTTCAGCTGCAGGAGCTTCCAGTATCGGCTTGTATGAGATGAATACCCCTGCAGTGAATATCAGGTTTGTTATCAGTATAACCATGAAGATAGAATCTGTAAATCCCTGCACGTACACCCCTGAAGTAAGTATGTATATGGCTATGATTGCAGGAGATAGACCTCTGGCTATATTGAAGTATGCCACGCCGCGTTCTATCTTCTGAGTCTCAGGATCTTTGGAGAAGACCTTGGAAAGTATAGGCATGGCTATTATCCTAGATAGAATTACAAGCGCAGTTACAGCGATTCCCAATCCCACCATATTTAATGTAATTTGTGAAAGGCTGAAAAGCAATCCTATGTATACGAAGAAGAAGGTGCTTACAAAGAAGACAATCTCGCGCTGGTACTCCCTTGTATGATCTACATAGTCATTTACTGAAAAGTACTTCTGGACAAAGCTCTCTTCCTCTCCTTCTTTCGCCTTGTTTATCGAGCCTATGTTTGCAAACACGATTCCGAATATGAATACTGCTATAGCAGTGTTGATGCCTAGTTGGGCAGATATCCCATATGTTGCTATTACCATGGCTATAGTGAGCATCCAGCTGTAGTTCTTGCTGGCTTCTGGAAATCTGTTGAGTATGTAAAGCCAGAATAAAGCCGAGACCACACCAAGGGATGCTGCGCCCATTAGCTGGTAGAATATTGACGGACCTGGAGCGGTGGCTATTGCAACGTTGGGAAGCACGTATATGCTTATCAGCACCAATGGAACCACAAGTTCCAGGATATCGGAGAACACTCCTTCGTATACTATAAAGGTGCGCAAGTTCTCAGGAGCCTTCATGTTTTTTGCAAGTGTAGGTGCTGTTATTGAACTAGGTCCAGATACAGCAAAACTGAATATTAGTGCAATTGGCCATGACCATCCCATTATATAGTGTACAAATATGCCCACTGAAGCGCCTATTATTACCTGTGTAAGAAGGACAAACTGGGTAGATGCCAATATGACCTTGCTAAGGGTCTTTATGCGCATATTCATCCCTATATCGAATAGGACGAACGCTATGGCTATTGCAGTTATGTAAGGATTAAGCTCTGTTATTATGCTGTTTGGGCCTACGTTTACAAGACCGAAGACCGGGCCGATTAACAGCCCTATTATCATTAAGGGAAGCACGCTGGTTATCTTTATCTTGTCGAAAAGCGCATTTATGGCAAACCCTAGAAAGGAGATGCCTGCTATGAATATGAAAGCCAACCCTATTAAAGACATGATAATCGTCGGATCCTGTTATGACTATATAGAGAAACCTAACTAATAAATAGTTTATCTATCTCCCTTGCATGTTTTAGATTGCTTTAATATAACAGCAACGTTTTAATATCTTAACAACAGCACTTAACATTATTAGGTGCAGATATGAATGTTAGTAAGGTTGGAATTATACTGGGTATTGCAGTTTTTGCAATGATGATGTTGCCATTCGTAGTACATGCTAGTCCTGGAAGCGGAATTACCAGTACCAGCAGCACGACAAGCATAGCGTCTACTTCAACTTCATCAACATCTTCAAGTACTTCCTCTTCTACAAGCACGTCTACGTCCATAAGCACATCAGTTCCGACAAGCACATCTACTTCAACTTCCACTAGCACGTCTACTTCAACTTCATCAACATCTACAAGCACATCTACTAGCACATCAGTTCCGACAAGCACATCTACTTCAACTTCCACTAGCACGTCTACTTCAACTTCATCAACATCTACAAGCACATCTACTTCAACTTCATCAACTTCCACATCATCTAGCACATCTACATTATCATCCACTTCTCTTTCAACCACTGCACCAACAACTACAATTCAGCAGTGCAACATAACTGAAAATGATACCCAGCACCATGGATACGGATGGGGCTGGAGTTATTGGGGATGGGGCAGCTGGAACTACAATAACTGGAATACAAGCTCTGCAAACTCAACGTGGTCTGGAAACTGGACAGGTAATTCAACAGGAAATTATTCCGAATATATTAGTATGTTTAGAGGAACATGGGGAGGTAATTTTGTATTTGCACCGTTGAATACCTGGATGTGGTACAACCATATGAATAATAACCAAGGCATGGATCATCATCATGATAACTGTGATAACAACGCAGATTCACATGGCGACTATGAAGCGAGCACTCACAGCCAGCATTGGAAAGGAACAGGAGGCAACGGAGACGACAATAACAATAGTAACAGTGGTTGCTGTGGAGGAAACAACTCTGATTAAAGGCTGCGTTAAGTATTCTCTCGATTTACTTTAAGAATAGCAGAATCAGATGTACAGCTACACCACGTTCATAGTATGGCAATAGTCTTACTGTCATTCATTTAATGTTCGCTTATTGGCAATAAGGATTATTTGTTCCCGTCTTTTGCGCCCCACCAGGCGATCTTCTCGAAGAAGCCTCTCCTCTTGGCCTTTACAGAACTGTTATCCGTGTCGCCTGCCTTGAGACCATACACTCTTGCAATCTGGTCTATAGCAGCAGCGAAAGGCGAACCCCTGTCTATCAGATAGACAGGTTTTTGTTTCGACAGGCTTTCCGGAACTATCTTGTCTTCAGGTATAGAGACAAAAGCTACATCTCCGAACATCTTTTCAGTGTCCTCCTTGCTCATCTCAAATTTGCTGTACCCTGATCTGTTGATTACAAGCCTGCGCGAGACTTTGAGTTTCTCGCAGTACGCAGCAAGCTTTGCACTGCTTGCGATTGATGGAGAATCAGGAGTTGACACTATTATCACATCATTAAGGTATCTGGCTATCGCGCTTGGGAACATACCTGGCTTTGTATCCAGTATTATGAAATCATAGGGCTGCTTTACAAGCTGCGAATAGAATTTTACAAGCTGCTCCGGCTTGAAGGTCATTGACTCATCTGCAGGAGAACCGAGTATTATTGCAAGATCTATGTTCTGGTATACGAAGAGTGAATTCTCTATCTCAGCCTTTCCTGTCACTATCTCCTTGAATCCGTTGCCCACTCCTTGTATCCCCAGATGTTCCATTATACTGAATGAGTCAACATCCGTATCGACGAGCAGGACCTTATAATCCTGATATATCAATGCAGCTGCAAGGTTTATAGCAACTGTAGTCTTTCCAACTCCGCCTTTCTGCGATGCTACCATTATGACGAATGGTTTCTTATCCATATAACCAGTATTAAATTTCTGACAAACATTATAAACATATGCGTATGTTTTCAGACGTATGATAACAAATAATAATCTGCGCTAATACTGTAAATTCTGATGATTATATGAAGATAGTAGTGGCTTCTACAAACATGGTAAAGGTATCGGCAGTAAGGGAGGCTCTTGGTGATTATCCTGTACTGAAAGAGGCAGACGTGGAGGGTATTGCGGTTGATACAGGAGTTTCAGAGCAGCCTAAATCCTTGGAAGAGACCGTTCAGGGTGCAGTGAATAGGGCTGAAGCTGCATTTAAGGACTGTGATTACAGTATAGGCATAGAATCCGGGCTGATGAAGGTGCCGCATACAAAGAGCGGGAGCATGGATTTCTGCGCGTGCTCGATATATGATGGGAAGAAGCACAACCTTGGCCTTTCATGCGCTTTCGAGTTTCCCAAGAAGGTAACGGATATGATAAATGAGCTTGGGATAACAGCAAACGATGCCTTTTACAAGCTGGGCCTTACTGAAAATAAGAAGATCGGATCTGCAGAGGGTGCGATAGGCCTTTTGACAAATGGCAGAGTCACAAGGAAGGATTATACAAAGCAGGCCGTGCATATGGCACTGATACATCTGGAGAACAAGGAGCTCTACTGATTGCATTGCATTTATTAAGCATTTTTAACTTTATTATCTTGTGATCTTATCATGAAGGTATTCTTAGTAAGGCATGGTCATAGCAGGCTGAATGGAAAGGGAATACATCAGCCACCGGATACCAAGCTGTCTGAGACAGGAATCAAGCAGGTAGAGACGATAGCAGAGAGATTCGTTGGCGTAGATGTAGATGTAATACTTTCAAGCAGGTATGAGCGTGCGGCGCATACTGCAAGGATAATATCAAAAAGAATAGACAGGCCGGTTGTTTATACCAGCCTTCTGAACGAATTCAAGAATCCATCTGAAGTTGAGGGGAAGAAGCATGATTCAGCTTATTCTCTAAAGATAAAGAAGATAATGGTAGAACATTCAGGAGACCCAAAATGGCACTACTCTGACGAAGAGAATATATTCGACAGGATAGACAGAGGGAAAAAGGTTGTAAAGTATATAGAAGGCAGGAAGGAGGAGCATGTGCTGGTGTGCACGCACAGCGGCCTTATAAGGATGATACTTGCAGTAGGTCTCTTCGGAGATTCCCTTGATCCTGAGAGCTTCGAAAGGATTGTGAAGTTCATGCGCACTGAGAATACAGGCATAACGGAATGCGATGTGCAAGCCGATGGCAGATGGCGGCTCATTACCTTCAATGACTTTGTCCATCTAAAATGATTTTAATTGTTTCCATCTAAGTCTATCCGGAGATCTAATTGGTGGACCTGAATAAGGAGAAACTTAAAAGCCTTGAAAAGGCGGAATTCTACAAGCGCATGCTTGACAGGCTTGCATACGTGTCGCTTTTTGCAGACGTATCTATAGCAATAGCCACGTTGGTCTCATTGCACGCTTACTCTTCAAATATAAGCTCTGTTATAAAATGGCTGAACTACGGGCTTACCCTCATAGTGATAATGACAGTTATTGTCTTTGTCATATTCGTCTTCGCTTCCAACTACCATAAACGTATAATACGCCTTATACGCGATACAGGACATTATGCAGTATCTTCAGTAAAAATGGGTAGGAAGTAATAAGGTCTCACTTCAGATCAAACTCCTTCTTTATCTTTCCAATTTTAGGCCTGATGACAAGCATGCAATAAGGCTGAAAAGGGTTAAGTTTGTAGTAGTCCTTATGGTAATCTTCAGATGGATAGAATGAGTCCAGCTTCCTGACCTCAGTTGCAATGGGCTTCTTGAAGTTGCCAGCAATGCCCTTTATGTAAGCCTCTATCACTTTCCTGTCCTTCTCATCTGTGTATAGTATTATGGAACGATACTGCGAGCCGACATCTGCGCCTTGTTGGTTGACCGATGTCGGATCATGTGCAGCGAAGAATATCTCCAGCAGCTTATCAAGACTCGCTACATCGGGATCGTAATCTACCTTTATGACTTCAGCATGCCCTGTATCGCCACTGCACACCTGCTCATATGTCGGATTCTTGGTATGCCCTCCTGCGTATCCAGGCGTTGTCTTGACAACTCCCTTAAACATATCAAATATCGCCTGAGTACACCAAAAACAACCGCCACCGAGTACTATTGACTTAGACATCAATACCACATTACAAGACAATTAATATATCGGCATCAAACACTCTTATTCTTTTGCATCAATCGGTCAAAAGTAAGATTGTATTTATATAGGTGTGGTAAATATTTAATCTATGCATAAACACGTCCTGGTAATTGGCATGCCTGGCACTGGAAAGACTACACTGACAGCTTATTTTATAAAGAAAGGCAAGACTGCTTTTGATGGAGACGAAGAGCTTGGTAAATGGCTCGATAAAAGAGGACATGTTAAACGAATGATGAAACATGCCAGTAAAAAATGGCTGTCCGAACATAGATGGCGCTGGAATGTAAGGAAACTTAAGAAATTGTTAAAAGATAATCGTGAATTATATCTATTCGGTGGTGCAGATAATCAGTTTGATGTTCTTGACCTCTTTGATAGAACATACTACCTTAAAGCAGACAAGAAGTTGTTGGCTAAAAGACTGAAAACCAGAACAGGCCCTTATGACTTCGGCAAGACCAAGCACCAGAAGGAACTTGTTTTTGGTTGGATAAATTCAGTCGATAGAAGGGCAAAGGAAAATGGATTAATTTTTATTGATGCGTCGTTATCGCCGAATCAAATATTTCGTATAATCACTAAAAAGTAGGCTCTATCTCAGATTCATTCATAGATTGAGTCAGCACCATGATATTGTAGTAGGGCTATGGCTTTTGCCTTATGTCCACAGACAAAAGCAGCAGTTTAGTGTAGTTTAGTGCACCAGAAGCAGCCTGCTCCGAGTATGATAGTACCTTCTCCCATGCTTTATTATTATCGAGAAGAAATAAATACCTTATACTGAAATGTTGGAAGGAGGTAGTCCTTGGCTTATTCCCGTTTACTTCTGCCCTGACTTCGTTCTCTTATCCTCAGGATTCTTAGACTTTGGCTGTTCTGCACTATGGCTTGCAGATCTGTCTTCTTTTCCCCTTACAAGTGAGATCGCACCGGCTATTGCAAGTATAACTATCATCGCTACGAATGAGTAGCGCATGCCTGTGATGAAGGCTCCGGCTATATTTCCTGAGATTGTGGATGTTCCTACGAATATCTCAAAGGCTTGAGCACGTGGGATAGAGAATGCTGCAACTACAAAGACGACTATGAAGCTGCCCATCATGCCCATTGTAGAGAAGAGCCTTGATAGTCCTGAGGCGATTCCGAATCGTCTCTGTTCAGCATGTGCCATTATGGCGCTGCTATTTGCAGGCCAGAACATCGCTCCTCCTATGCCCATTATTAATGAACCTAATATTATCAGGTATATCGTAGTATTCTGCGCTATGAATAGGTATACGACTACTCCGAGAAGCTGTAGTACTATTCCAAGAGTTGCGACTATCCTTGCGCCGTGCTTGTCTGATAGCCTTCCCATATAAGGAGCGACTATCCCGCTTATTACATAACCAGGTACAAGAAGAAGAGAGGCATAGAATGGCGTAAAGCCTCTTACTCCCTGCATATACATTATAAGCATGAATACTACTCCAAGGAAGCCCAATCCCTGGAGAAGAGCAGCAAGAACAGAATTCCTGAATACCTTGTTGTCGAACATGTCGAATGGTATGGTAGGGCTCTCTGCTTTCTTCTCTATGAAATAGAATGCGATAATAAGCAGTACGCCTGCAAAGACGGATGCGATGTTAATAAGACTTGTTCCTGTAGACGCAAAACCTATCCCCCCATAAAGAAGCAGGGAAAGAGAGACAGCCAGCGTCACCATGCCGGCTATATCAAGCTTAGCTCCGAAGATCTGCTTGTCCTTTATGTACTTCACTCCCAGAATCAATGCAACTATGCCTATAGGCACATTTATGAAGAATATGTACTGCCATCCTATGAAGGTGGTTATAACTCCGCCAAGGACTATGCCAAGTATCGCCCCTACATTATATGCCATTGCTGTGAAGCCGAATGCCCTGCCTATCCTCTGCCTTTCGAAGGTATCGGCTATTATCGCTCCGCTTGTAGCCGAGATCATCGCCCCGCCTAGCCCCTGTATCGCCCTGAATACTATGAGCAGTACGTCAGTTGGAGCTATTCCGCAGAGAAATGATGATATTGTGAATACAACTAAACCGGCTATGAACACCCTGCTCCTGCCAAACATGTCCCCGACCTTTCCGAACTGCGTGGTTGCAACTGCGCTGACAAGCATGTAGATTAGTATTACCCAGATTATCGTTGCAAGGTTCGAATGGAGCGAGCTTACAATCGCAGGGAAGGCGAGAAGCACTATGGTAGAGTCTATTGCCGCCATGAGCACGGCTATCAGTATCACTCCGAGTATTATGTTCTCGTGAATAGGTTTTTTCTCAGCCGCAGGATTGGCGCTCTTCCCAGCCATTATATCAACATAAACGTCCATTATTTGCAGTAAGCGATTGGTGAAATAAGATACTGCATAATTTGTAGAGTATCTATTTAAATCAATGCAGTGGACATAACTGCATTTTGCCAATCATGCCTTGTGTTTATCCTTTGCTTCAAGGATAAACTTCATGGAGATTGAATTTACACAGTATCTTGTATTCTTTGGAGTAAGCCCTTCTCCAATAAAGACATGGCCAAGATGCGCTCCGCATCTTGCACACTCTATCTCAGTCCTTCTCCCATCAGGATCAGGCAACCTTTTCACAGCCCCTGGAATCTCCTGGTCGAAGCTCGGCCAGCCGCAGTGCGCATCAAACTTGTCATCTGACTTGTATAATGGAGCTTCGCAGCGCCTGCAGACATATATGCCCTTTTCGTAGAAGTCATCATATTCACCGGAGAAAGGACGCTCTGTCCCTTTGTGCACGATTACCTTCTCCTCTTCCTTTGTGAGTTTGTTGAGTTTCATACTATATTCGCCTTTGGTTTTATCTGTATGTCACTCTCCTTGACATTGCTATTTTCGTCGAAGAGAAAGGACGCTGTGATGTAATTGCCATTCAGCGCGTCTTTCAGCCAGTACCTGTCATCAGGCCACATCTCTTCCAAAGGAAGGTCTTTAGGATGGACCCACTTGGGCTTCATCTCCTCGCTTTCCCTGGGTTCGCCCTCCCATGAATCGGCTATGAATACATGCACCTCCTGGTTAAACTTGGAACTCTCCTCTCCGCTAAAGTAGAATCTTATCACGCCTGTCTTCCTGAATGACTTGAGATCAACAGCTATCTCTTCTTTTGTCTCTCTCAATAATGCATCTTCGACTGATTCTCCTTCGGCAAGCTTGCCACCTACTCCGTTCCATTTGCCTACGCCGAAGCCCCTCTTCTTCATTGCTATGAGAACCAGCCCCTCTTTGTCAATAAGATAGCATAGAGTTACTTTCCGCAGGTGCGGATACGCGCTCTCATAATCGGAAAGAGTATTCAATTCCATAAATATCTACACATATCATGATGGAGTTGCATGGTTGCACTTTGAGCAGTACTGCTCCTCCTTCTTAGTCGTATGGTTGTACTCTGCTGCACGCCATATATCCTTGCAGTAGCAACTGCATCCTATCATAGTTTGACAGACTTTGCACATTAGATCGCCTCTAATATTATACATAACGTTTTAATAAAATTCCCTGTATAAAGCAATACGTCAGAGTGATATTGTGCTTAGAGTAGAGTATATAAAGGACATGAAGCTGGAACATGGGAGCAGGGCGAGGGTAGGCGGAAGAGTAGTAAAGGTAAACAATCTCAAGAGCGCCATTTTCGTATGGGTCAGGGATATAACAGGGTCTGCCCAGGTAACAATATTGAAGAACAGCATGGAGCCAGAACTGCTCAAGGTCGCAGAGCAGCTCATGCCAAATGATTTTGTGATTGTAGAGGGAACGGTGCCCAAGGAGATAAAGACATCGCTTGGAAAGGAGCTCTTACCTACTAAGATAGAGATAGTCAGCAAGACCAGCGGGCCTTCTCCCATAGACATTGAAGGAATGAATGAGAGCAGCGTTGACAAGAGGCTGAGCTGGAGGGCTCTGGACCTGAGGAACCAGAAGAACACGGCCGTCTTCCTGGTGCAGTCGAAGCTGATGGAAGGGATGCAGAGGTATCTTTATTCGCAGAAGTTCATGCAGACCTTTACTCCTAGCCTGATGGGTGCCTCTTCGGAAGGCGGCTCGGAAGTATTCCAGCTAAAGCACTTCGGCAAGAATGCATATCTGAGGCAGGATCCGCAGCTGCACAGGCAGCTTCTGATGGTCGCGGGCTTCGAGCGAGTCTATGAGATAGGACCGAGCTGGCGCGCAGAGCTTAGCAATACTCCCATGCACCTTACAGAGCACAGGACATGCGCTGCAGAGATGTCGTACATAGAGAATGAGAAGGATGTGATGGAGCTTGAGGAAGGGCTGGTAAAGAGCGCAATGAAGACGGTTTTGGATGAATGCAAGGAGGAGCTGGCCATGTTTGAAGCTGATATACGCATACCGGAGCATTTCCCTGTTCTGGAATTCCCAGGAGTCTATGACATTCTTGAGGAGCTGGGCTTCAAACCAAAAAGAGGGGAAGAAGATTACAACAAGCAGGGGGAAGCTGCCCTTGGAAAGTATGTAAAAGAGAAGTATAATTCTGATTTCTTCTTCGTAAACAGGTTCCCTTATGCGATAAAGCCATTCTACGTCATGCGCTTTGACGATGAACCGCAGTGGGCCAGGAGCGTAGACCTCATGTACAAGGGGCTTGAGATAAGCAGCGGAGGGCAGAGGGAGCACAGGTATGAGAAGATAATAGAACAGGCAAAGGGCAAAGGTTTGAATGTCGATAACCTTAAGTGGTTCAGCGAATTCTTCAAATACGGGGCTCCGCCACATGGAGGTTTCAGCATAGGCATAGAGAGGCTCACCATGAAGATACTGGGAATACAGAACATACGTGAAGCGGTTCTCTTCCCAAGGACTCCTGACCTTCTCGTACCTTAAGCAGGATCGCTTGATCTCTGCTGTTTTGGAGCGGTGTACCTGAAATGCCACTTTGGCACAAGCAGGTTTATATTATTTGAAGTACATGTAATAGTGGGGATAGGGTGAACAGATGCCAGAAGATACACACACGGTCACGTATGATGCGAAGGATATAGAAGCTGCAATAAAAGAAGCGGTACAGTTTTTGCCTAAGAACTTTACTCCTAGGCACGAGCACAGCAAAAGGTGCTACAGGGTATTACAGCACATACTCTATGATGATGAGTATACAGTGCTGGAAGCGAAGCAGAGCCTTGTCAAGTCTTTT